>NC_014217.1:1588341-1906009 GCF_000092925.1 Ancylobacter novellus DSM 506
AAGCGATATGGGCGGGAAAGACGGAAGGAAGCGGGAGCTTGCCGCTGATGCGCCTGCCGAAGGTACCAAGCTCACCCGCAAGGATTACGAGGCCGAGCTGAAGCGGCTGCACGGGGAACTGGTGGCGTTGCAGGAATGGGCCAAGACCACCGGCGCCAAGATCTGCATCATCTTCGAAGGTCGCGACACCGCCGGCAAGGGCGGCACCATCAAGGCGATCATGGAGCGGGTGAGCCCGCGCGTGTTCCGCGTCGTCGCGCTGCCTGCGCCAACCGAGCGCGAGAAGACGCAAATGTACGCCCAGCGCTACCTGCCGCATCTGCCGGCGGGGGGCGAGATCGTGATCTTCGACCGCAGCTGGTACAATCGCGCCGGGGTCGAGCGGGTGATGGGATTCTGCACCGAGGAGCAGGCGGTGAAGTTCCTCGACACCATTGCGGCGGTGGAGAAGGCCATCGTCGAATCGGGCGTCATATTGCTCAAGTATTGGCTGGAGGTGAGCGAGGAGGAGCAGACGCGCCGCATCGAGCAGCGCATCCGCGATCCGCGCAAGATCTGGAAGCTGTCGCCGATGGACCTGAAGTCCTACAGCCGCTGGTACGACTATTCACGGGCGCGCGACGCGATGTTCGCCGCTTCCGACACGCCGTGGGCGCCCTGGTACGTTGCCGATTCCAACGACAAGCGGCGGGCGCGGCTCAACATCATCTCGCACCTGCTCTCGAAAATTCCGTATGGGGCGATCAAACGGGAGAAGGTGAAGCTTCCCCAGCGCCAGAAGCCGCACGGTTACGAGGAGCCGGAGGATATCCGCCACCATGTGCCGGACGTGTTCTGAGGCACGGACGCCCCCGCAACCTGGGTCTACCTCTCCTTGGCATGGAGCCCGACGATGAGCGACACCGACCAGATATCCGCGCCGCATCAGCGCCCGCTGGGCGACGAGAGCTTCATGTCGGCGGAGGACCTGCGCAGCTACATGGACAAGGTCGCCACGGCGCACGCCAAGGAGATGGTGGAGGCGGTGGAGAAGGCCGACCGGGCGCGCGACGAATTGGCCAAGACGCTGGCGGCGCCGATCGAGCTGACGCCGCAGCGGCTGGAGGAGATCACCCAGAACCTTCTGGTGAAGCTGCGTTCGGCGGCCGAGCGGGGGGAGACCGAGCTGATGGTGATGCGCTTCCCCAACAGCCTGTGCACCGACCATGGGCGGGCCATCAACAACACGGTCGAGGGCTGGCCGGACACGCTGACCGGCCGGCCGCGGCAGGCTTACGAGCTGTGGCGCGACCGGCTGAAGCCGGCGGGCTTCGGCCTGACCGCGATGATCGTCGACTGGCCCAAGGGCATGCCGGGCGATGTCGGCCTGTTCCTGACCTGGGGCAGGAAGTAGGGACGGCCCCGAGCGGGATCAATGAGAAGCTGAGAAGTCACGTCCATGACACCGCATGCGGCCGCTTCCGGCCATCTGCCCTTCTTCATAACGCCTCCGGACGGCACCGACGTGCTCATGAGCATCGCCGCGGTGACGCTCGTCGGCGCGGTGCTGCTGACGGGCGTGCTGTTCCTCACGCTGCATTCGCTGCCCGAGCGCATGGCGCACAAGGGGCAGAAGCTGCAGTTCGAGATCGTCGCCGTGCTTTGCCTGCTGGCGCTGTTCACCCACACCCACATTTTCTGGGTGGCCGCGCTGCTGCTGGCCTTCGTCGACCTACCGGACTTCCTGTCGCCGCTGAACCGGATCGCCCGTGCTTCCGAGACGGTTGCCGGGCTGCCGCCGCCGCCGGCGCCGGCCGAAACGGCACCCGTCGCGCCCGCGCCGGCCTCCGCTCCTGCCAGCAAGACGGAGGCCTGACATGCTCGAGCTGATGCTCTGCTCGCTGCTCACCGTGCTGCCGGACTATCTCTACCGACGTTACGGGCAGGGAAAGCGGATCGGCCACGAGATCACGCTCTATTCGGTCTGGTACGAGCTTCGGTGGGGCATCACCGCCTGCCTGATGCTGACCGTCGCGCTCATCACCATCATCTTCTACAACCACCCCTCGACCAGAAGCGTCACCGCCTATTTCCGCACCGTCCCCATCGTGCCGGAAACCATCGGCCGGGTGGCGCAGATCTATGTCGGCATCAGCGACCATGTCGACGAGGGCCAGCCGATCTTCCGGCTGGACGATGCCAGCCAGCGCGCGGCGGTGGAGGCGGCGCGCACACGTATCACCGAGACCGACGCGGCGATGGTGGTCGCCCGCTCGGACGTCGCCGCCGCCGAGGCGCAGATCGTCCAGGCCAACGAGGCGCTGCAACAGGCGCGCGACGAGTTGGCGATGCGGCAGGAACTCGTCGCCCGCAACGCCGACGTGGTGACGCGGCGCGAGATCGAGCGGCTGCAGAACGTCGTTGACGGCCGGGTGGGCGGTCTGGCGGCGGCCGAGGCGGCGCGCGAGGGTGCGCAGTCGCGCCTGTCGACGCTGCTTCCGGCGCAGAAGGCGAGCGCCGAGGCAGCGCTGGTGCAGGCGCAGACCGAGTTCGACAAGACGGTGGTGCATGCCGGCGTGAGCGGACGGGTCGAGCAATTCACGCTGCGGGTCGGCGATCTCGTCAACCCGCTGATGCGACCGGCCGGGGTGCTGATCCCCGACGGGGCCGGCCGCGAAACCCTAGTCGCCGGCTTCGGCCAGATCGAGGCGCAGATCATGAAGCCCGGCATGGTGGCCGAGGCGACCTGCATCTCCAAGCCCTTCGCCATCATACCGCTGGTGGTGACCAACGTGCAGGAGTTCATTGCCGCCGGCCAGGTCCGCGCCGGCGAGCAGCTGCTGGACGCCCAGCAGATGCAGCGTCCCGGCACCCTCACCGTGTTCCTCGAACCGCTCTACGAGGGCGGGCTCGACGACGTGCCGCCGGGTTCGAGCTGCATCGCCAATGCCTATTCCAGCAATCACGACCGGCTGGCGGCGGGCGGGCTCGGCGTAGGCACGGCGACATATCTGCACATCGTCGACACGGTGGCGTTGGTGCACGCTCTGCTGCTGCGGCTGCAGGCGCTAATCCTGCCGATCCAGACGCTGGTGTTCTCCGGCGGGCACTGACGCCCGCCGGCGCGTCACGGCGCCGGGCGGATCTGCGCGGCAGGCGTCGGGCGTCCGCCGACCAGCGCGGCGCACAGGGCGAAGGCGGCGCAGGCCAAGGCCACGAAGAACACCAGCCCGTGCGTCGAGACCTGCATGGCGGCGCCGGCCAGCGACGGGCCGAGCAGCGCCCCCGCGCCCCAGAACAGGCCCATGCCGGCATAGATGCCGACGATGTCGCTGCCGGAGAAGCGGCTGCCGACGATCGCGAGCATCATGGTGTAGATGCCGACGAACAGCCCGCCCCAGACAAAGAGCAGGGCATAGGTCGCCCATTGCGAGGCCAGCGCCCATGGCCAGGCGAGGGCGCCCAGCGCCGAGAGCGCCGCCAGCGCGACGATGAACTTCTCGCGCGGCAGACGATCACCCAGCCAGCCGATCGGCAGTTGCAGCACGATGGCGCCGAACATCATGCAGGCCATGAGCTGCGTCGCCTCCGTCTCCGGCCAGCCGAGCGACATGGCGTAGAGGGTGAGAAAGGTGAGGCCGGCGGTCTCCACCGCGGCGTTGAGCGCCGTCGCCACCATGGCGATGGGCGCGAGGCGCATATAGCGCACCGGGTTGGCATGGGCCGGCTTCTCGAAGGCGACGGCGCGGATCGAGGGCGAGATGATGAACACGGCGGCGCCGGCCGCCAGCGCCGCGCCGACACCGTAGGGCGCGAAGCCGTCCGAGCCGACGAAGGACAGGATGAGCGGGCCGAGCGCGAAGCCGACCGAGAGCGCCGCGGTGTAAGCGGCCATGGTGCGCGCCCGCGTCGCCTCCGAGCTGACCGCATTTAGCCAGGTCTCGGAGAGTACGAACAGCGCCTCCGAGGCCGCGCCGAGCAGCACGCGCAGCACGAACCAGAGCCAGAGGAAGGGCAGCAGCGGGAACAGGCAGAGCAGCGCTCCAGAGATCAGCAGCGCGCCGATGACGCTGCGCCGCAGGCCGAAGAAGGCGGCGATGCGCGGCAGCAGGAAAGCCATGGCGAGCACGCCGACGGCGTGCATGGCGGCGTTGGCGCCGATCACCGCTTCGCTCAGGCCCTTCTCGGCGAGATCGAGCGCGATCAGCGCCGCAGCGAGGCTGTAGGTCAGCCCGAACACCATCGCCACCGCGATGATGGCCGCCCGCGCGACCAGCGGATTGCCCTCCTGATCGTCGCTGTCCTGGGCGCGGGCTTGCTGCGACATGGGATCGTCCTGAAGGTGGGGAAGGGCGGTCAGGCTTCCTGCCGGGCCACGCGCGGCGTGAAGCCGGCCTTGGCGGGGAAGGCGAGGATGGTGGAGAGCGAGCGGGCATAGTCGAGCACGAAGCCGGGCGTCCAGGCCATTGCCGCGGCGCGGCGGCGCATCAGCCCCGCGGTCCATAGTTCGGGCAGCAGGAGCAGCCGGAACACGAACCAGGGCGAGGTTGCATAGCCGGCGAACACGCCTTCGATGGCGGCGTCGAGGCCCTTCGCCACCGAGCTCGAGCAGTTGCGGCTGGTGAGGTTGTAGGTGGCATCCAGGCTATAGGCGCACCAGAATTCGCGCAGCGCCGCGAGGTCGAGCCCGGCGAGAACGATCTGGCGCGTCGAGGGACACCATTCCCCGCTCTCGAATTCGTAACTCGGCTGGAACTTGCCGGGCACGTTGTTGTCGGCGGTGGCGCGCAGCGTCTGGGCGAATTGCGACTGGTCGCGGTCGATCTCCACTGCCGGGTAGTGGCTGATATAGACGCCGGGCGCTTCCATGGCGGCATGGCCGGTGGAGATGACGCCGTTCTCGTCGAGGGCGGCGACATAGCGCGCCACGCCGCGCCGCAGCGGCGCCAGCTCGCCGGTCGGGGTCCAGACATGGATGGTGATGTCGCCGATCGCCGGCCCCTCCGCGGCGTGCGGCAGGTCGTGGTCATGCGCCTCGCTCGGCCAGCCGTCGCTGAGGATGCGGGCGATCGGCATGTCCGGCGGCAGCCGGCGCAGCCGCAGCGCCAGGCCCATGAGGCTTACCCCGGTGACGATCATCAGCGTGCCGACATCGATTCCCACCTCGCCCTGCCAGTAGGTCGGCCAGGGCAGCAGCGACCACACGCCGATCAGGAACTCGACCCCGGCCGCGGCGAGCGAGCGGCGCCATTTGGCGAAGCGCACGACATAGGCGCTCGCCGCCCGCCAGCAGGCATCGACGACGAGCAGGGTGCCGACGAGGAGCCCGATGACGATGTCCGAGCCCCAGGGATGGATGACCACCAGCGCGGAGACCGCCACCAGCACGCCCGCCTTGGCGAAACGCAGGGCCCGGTAGGTGCCGCTACCGCCCAGCCCGGCGACCGCCGACACCACGGCGTCGATCAGCAGCGGCACGGTGAAATAGACCGGCGGAATGCGGAAATCGTCGATCATGGCGTCGACGAGGAAGAAGATGCCGAGGGCCATCCACACCACGCCGAGGCCAGCGAGGGTGCGCCATCTCTTGCGGACGACGCGCCCTCCGACGAGCAGCAGCAATAATTCGATCATCGCGGATGAGGCTTTGGCAGAAAAATCGAACTCGATGCGAAGATATTGTCTGCTGCGCCCCACAACGCAGCAGAAGATTTACCCAAGGCAAGCGACGCCTATCTAGCGGGCGTACTCGCTGGCTGTAAACCTTCGCCGTCGGAATATCTGCGTATTTCGAGGTAGTTACGCCGCCTCGGCTGCGAACCAGCGCCAGCAGCCCTTGCCGGCGAGCTTGGCATAGTAGAGCGCCTGGTCGGCGCGCATCAGCATCTGCCGCAGGTCTGCGGCCTGTTCGGGGTAGAGGCAGGCGCCGATGCTGGCGCCGACGCGTACCTCCACGTCGTTGACCGTCATCGGCTCGGTCAACGTGGCGAGCACCCGCTGGCACAGGGCCTCGATCTGCTGGGGTCTCTTCAGGCCGGGAATCAACATGCCGAATTCGTCGCCGCCGAGGCGGCAGACCGTGTCGCCCTCCCGTGCGAGGTTCCGCAGTCGACTTGCCACCGTGCGCAGCACCTCGTCGCCGGCGCCGTGGCCGTAGGTGTCGTTGATTGATTTGAAGCCGTCGAGGTCGATCATCAGGAAGCCGGTGCTGCCCCGCCGACCCGGCCGTCCGGTCGCCCGGCGCCAGTGCTCGTCAAGGCGGCGGCGGTTGGCGAGGCCGGTGAGCGGGTCGTGCCAAGCCATGGTGGAGAGCATGGTCTGCAGCTGTTTCTGCTCGGTGACGTCCTCGAACAAGGCGAGGCCTACCCGGAGGTCGTAGAGAATGACGCCGCGGTGGCGCACCGTGCGCAGGCTGCCGTCGCAGCGCCGCACCTCCAGATCCATGTCGGGCACTTCGGTGATGCCGGTCGACTTCTGCAACGCGAAATGCTTCCAGCGCCGTCGGGCCTGCGCGCGCTGGCGGGCGTGGATATAGACCATGTCGACGAACTGGTCGGCGGTCTTGAACGTGTCGGGCGGATAGCCGAACAGCCGGTCGAAAGCCTTGTTGGTGAACTGGATGACGGCGCCCGGCATCAGCGCCCAGCTGGCGGCGACCGGTAGGGCGTCGAGTATGCCGTGCAGCGTCTCGGACGAGGCCGACAGGGACATGCCTGCGATGGGCGCGAGTGTCTCCATTCCATGCCTCCCCTCGTGCGGTCCGCGGCCCGCTCCACGCCGCTGTGCGGGTTGTGTTACCAGAGTACATCGCCTCGGCGTTGTCCGACAGGAGGTGGCCCGCGCTGGCGCACCGGGCGCCGATGCCGTGCCTTTATGGCTTCTTTATGCGCCCGCGCGGCATTCCGGATCGACCCCTTATCGGAGCGCGCTTAGATCGACGCCAGCTCGAAACCAGGAGCTGGATCATGCTCGATTTTGTCTATCTCGCCGTCGCTATCGGCTTCTTTCTTATGATGGCGGCCTATGCGCGCGTCGTGTCGAAGGGGTGAGGCCATGTTCGACCTTGTCCTCGGCGCGGCCGTCGCGCTGGCGCTTGCCGTCTACCTCGTGACCGCGCTGCTGCGGCCCGAGAAGTTCTGACGCGCTCATCCCTTTTCGACCGACATCCGCCGAAAGGCATCATCATGACCGTACTCGGCTGGCTGCAGATAGCCACCATCCTCGCGCTCGTCGTCGCCGCGGCCGTGCCGCTCGGCAACTACATGGCGCGCGTCTATGCCGGCGAGCGCACGCTGCTCTCGACCGTGCTCGGCCCCGTGGAGCGGGGCTTCTACCGTCTTGCCGGCGTCGACGAGACGCGTGAGCAGGGCGCTCTCGCCTATACGCTCGGCATGCTCGCCTTCAACGCGGCGGGCGTGGTGCTGCTCTATGCGATCCTGCGGCTGCAGGGCTTCCTGCCCTTCAACCCGCTCGGGTTCGCCGGCGTCAGCCCCGACCTCGCCTTCAACACCGCGACGAGCTTCGTCTCCAACACCAACTGGCAGTCCTATGGCGGCGAGACCACCATGAGCCTGTTCAGCCAGATGGCCGGGCTCACGGTGCAGAATTTCCTTTCCGCCGCCACCGGCCTCGCGCTGGCGGTGGCGCTGGTGCGCGCCTTCGCCCGTTCGAACGCCTCGACGGTCGGCAACTTCTTCGTCGACATGACGCGGTCGACGCTCTACGTGCTGCTGCCGCTGGCGATCGTCACCGCGCTCGTGCAGGTGTGGATGGGCGTGCCGCAGACCCTGGACGCCACGACTGCGGCGACCACGATCGAGGGCGCGAAGCAGACCCTCGCCATGGGCCCGGTCGCCAGCCAGATCGCGATCAAGCAGCTCGGCACCAATGGCGGCGGCTTCTTCAACGTCAACGCCGCCCATCCCTTCGAGAACCCGTCGCCGATCTCCAACGCGCTGGAGATCTGGCAGATGCTGGTGGTCTCCGCGGCGCTGGTCTTCGCCTTCGGCCGGCTGATCGGCGACCGCCGCCAGGCCTGGGCGCTGATCGGCGCCATCGCCATCATCCTCGTTGCCGGCATCGGCATCGTCTACTGGGCGGAATCGGCCGGCACGCCCTCGCTTCTCGCCGCCGGGCTCGACCCGACGGGCGGCAACATGGAGGGCAAGGAGGTCCGCTTCGGCCTCGCCGCCTCGTCCATGTTCGCCGCCGTCACCACCGGCCTGTCGGACGGCGCGGTGAACGCGATGCACGATTCCTTCACGCCGATCGGCGGGCTGGTGCCGATGTTCCTCATCCAGCTCGGCGAGATCCTGCCGGGCGGCGTCGGCTCCGGTCTCTACGGCCTCATGGTGATGGCGATCATCGCCGTCTTCGTGGCGGGGCTCATGGTCGGGCGCACGCCGGAATATCTCGGCAAGAAGATCGAGGTCGCCGAGGTGAAGATGGCGATCCTCGCCGTGCTGATCCTGCCGTGCACGATCCTCGGCTTCTCGGCGATCTCGGCGGTGCTGCCGGCGGGCCTCGCTGGCCTCGCCAATGCCGGCCCGCACGGCCTGTCCGAGATCATCTACGCCTACTCCTCGGCGGCGGGGAACAACGGCTCGGCCTTTGCCGGCCTCTCGGCGAACACGCCGTGGTGGAACACCACGCTCGGCCTCGCCATGCTGCTCGGCCGCTTCGCCTACATCGTGCCGATGATGGCGATCGCCGGCTCCCTCGCGGCCAAGACGCGGCTTTCCGCCTCGTCCGGCACCTTCCCGACCCACGGCCTGCTCTTCGTCGGCCTGCTGGTCGGCGTGATCCTCATCCTCGGCGGTCTGCAGTTCTTCCCCGCTCTCGCCCTCGGCCCGATCGCCGAGCAGGTGCAGATGCTGGCCGGCAAGACCTTCTGAACCCCGCCGTTACGGAGAAAGAGAAATGTCCACCAAGTCTGTGGCGGGTAAATCCGGCTCCGCCTTCGCCTCGCCCGAGCTGATCGGGCGGGCGATCCGGGACAGCTTCGTGAAGCTCAACCCGGTGGCGCTGATGCGCAACCCGGTGATCTTCGTCACCGAGGTCGTCGCGGCGCTGGTCACCGTTCTGTTCGTGCGTGACCTCATCGCCGGCGATCCGTTCGCCTTCACCGGCCAGATCATGGCCTGGCTGTGGTTCACCGTGCTGTTCGCCAACTTCGCCGAGGCGGTAGCCGAGGGCAGGGGGCGGGCGCAGGCGGACTCGCTCCGCAAGGCGCGCACCGACACGGTGGCCAAGCGACTCAAGGACAATGGCCTGCGCGATCCTTCCGGCCGCAATGCCTATGACCGCGTCTCGGCGCTCGACCTCAAGGTCGGCGACCATGTGCTGGTCGAGGCCGGCGACCTGGTCCCCGGCGACGGCGACATCGTCGAGGGCATCGCCTCGGTCAACGAGGCGGCAATCACCGGCGAGAGCGCGCCTGTCATCCGCGAGAGCGGCGGCGACCGCTCGGCGGTGACCGGCGGCACCACCGTCATCTCCGACTGGATCGTGGTGCGCGTCACGGCCGCCCCCGGCTCCTCCTTCCTCGACCGCATGATCGCGCTGGTGGAAGGCGCCGAGCGGCAGAAGACCCCGAACGAGCTCGCGCTCTCGGTGCTGCTGGTCGGCATGACGCTGATCTTCCTCATCGCCGTGGTCTCTCTCGCCGGCCTCGGCCGCTACTCGGCCGCCGATGTGCCGGTGCCGATCCTGGTGGCGCTGCTGGTCACGCTGATCCCGACCACCATCGGCGGCCTGCTCTCGGCCATCGGCATCGCCGGCATGGACCGCCTCATCCGCCACAACGTGCTCGCCATGTCCGGCCGCGCGGTGGAGGCGGCAGGCGACGTAGACACGCTGCTGCTCGACAAGACCGGCACCATCACCTTCGGCAACCGGATGGCGTCCGAGATCATCCCCGTGCCCGGCGTCGCCGAGCACGAGGCGGCGCTGATCGCGGTGCAGGCGAGCCTCGCCGACGAGACGGCGGAAGGCCGCTCCATCCTCGAGCTGGCGCGCGACAAGTTCGGCATCACGCCGGAGAAGGCGGCGCTGGAAGGGGCGACCCCCGTGCCGTTCTCGGCCTCGACCCGCCTGTCGGGCGTCGACGCCGCCGGCCGCCGCATCCGCAAGGGCGCGGTCGACGCGATCAAGCGCTTCGTCCATTCGGTCGACCCGAACGCCTCCACCACCATCCTCGCCTTCGAGGCGGCGGTGGAGCGCATCGCCCGTTCCGGCGGCACGCCGCTCGGCCTCGCCGAGAACGGCCGCCTGCTCGGCGTCATCCATCTGAAGGACGTGGTGAAGCCGGACATCAAGGACCGTTTCGCCGAGCTGCGCCGCATGGGCATCCGCACGGTGATGGTGACGGGCGACAACCCGATCACCGCCGCGGCCATCGCTTCCGAGGCGGGCGTCGACGACTTCATCGCCGAGGCCACGCCGCAGGACAAGCTCGCCTATATCCGCACCGAGCAGCGCCACGGCCGGCTGGTGGCCATGTGCGGCGATGGCACCAACGACGCGCCCGCGCTCGCCCAGGCCGATGTCGGCGTCGCCATGCAGAGCGGCACCCAGGCGGCCCGCGAGGCCGGCAACATGGTCGACCTCGACAGCGACCCGACCAAGCTCATCGAGATCGTCGGCATCGGCAAGCAGCTGCTGATGACGCGCGGCGCGCTGACGACCTTCTCGATCGCCAACGACGTGGCGAAGTACTTCGCCATCATCCCGGCGCTGTTCATCGCCGCCATCCCCGAGCTCGGCCTGCTCAACATCATGGGGCTGTCGACGCCGCAGAGCGCCATCCTGTCGGCGGTCATCTTCAACGCGCTGATCATCATCGCGCTGATCCCGCTGGCGCTGCGCGGCGTGAAGTACCGCGCGCAGGAGGCCGGCGCGGTGCTTGCCCGCAACCTGTTCGTCTACGGTGTCGGCGGCATCGTGCTGCCCTTCATCGGCATCAAGCTGATCGACCTCGTCATCACGGCGATGGGCCTCGCCTGAGGAGAAAGACATGCTCGCTCAACTCCGTCCGGCGGTGACGCTGCTCATCGCCTTCACCCTCCTCACCGGCCTCGCCTATCCGCTGGCGATGGTCGAGGTGTCGGAGGCTCTGTTCCCTTCGCAGGCGCGCGGAAGCCTCGTCGTGAAGAACGGCGCGGTCGTCGGCTCGTCGCTGATCGGCCAGACCTTCGCCGAGGACCGCTACTTCCACCCGCGTCCCTCGGCGGCCGGCAACGGCTATGACGCGGCGGCGTCTTCCGGCACCAATCTCGGACCCACCAGCGCCAAGCTGGCCGAGCGGCTGAAGACCGACGCGGCGGCGCTGCGCGCGGCGGGCGTCGAGGGGCCGATCCCGGCCGATGCCATCACCACCTCGGGCAGCGGCCTCGACCCGGACATCTCGCCGGCGAACGCCATGACTCAGGTGGCGCGCGTCGCCAAGGCGCGCAACGTCGACGAGGCTCTTGTGCGCGATCTGGTGACGGCGCACATAGAGCAGCCGCAGCTCGGTATGTTCGGCGATCCGCGGGTCAACGTGTTGGCGCTCAACCTGGCGCTGGACACCGCGGCGCCGGTGGCTCCGGCGTCTCCGGCGCCGTCGAATGCCGCGCCGGCAACCGTATCGGGTTCCTGACGGAAAGGCTTCATGAGCGTACAGGATCCGCCGCGCGCCGACCCGGAAGCCCTGCTCGCCGCGGCGGAGCGGGAGGCGCGCGGCAAGCTGCGCATCTATCTCGGCGCCGCCCCCGGAGTCGGCAAGACCTACGCGATGCTCTCCGCCGCCCGCGCCGCTAAGGCCGCGGGCGGCGACGTCGTTATCGGCATCGTCGAGACCCATGGCCGGGCCGAGACCGAGGCGCTGATCGAGGGCATCGAGAGCCTGCCGCGCAAGGGCGTTCCGTACAGAGGCCGGCTGGTGCCGGAATTCGACCTCGACGCCGCGCTCGCCCGCCAGCCCGGCCTGCTGCTCGTCGACGAGTACGCCCATTCCAATGTCGACGGCAGCCGCCACCCCAAGCGCTGGCAGGACGTGCAGGACCTGCTCGCCGCCGGCATCGACGTCTGGACCACGCTCAACATTCAGCATGTCGAGAGCCTGAACGACGTCGTGCAGCGCATCACCGGCGTGCGGGTGCGCGAGACGGTGCCGGACACGGCGCTGCAGAAGGCGGATGAGATCATCCTCGTCGACCTGCCCTCGGACGAGCTGATCAAGCGTCTTGCCGACGGCAAGGTCTATGTCGAGGACACCGCCACGCGGGCGGTGCAGAGCTTCTTCAAGCCGTCCAACCTCACCGCGCTGCGCGAACTGGCGCTGCGCCGGGTGGCGGCGCGGGTCGACAGCGACCTCCTGGAGCGCATGCAGGGCGCGGCGATCGAGGGGCCGTGGGCGGCGGGCGAGCGGATCCTCGTCTGCGTCGGGCCGGACATCGCCGCCGAAAGGGTGGTGCGCGAGGCCAAGCGCCTTGCCGACCTGATGGATGCGAGCTGGTTCGCCGTCACCGTCGAGCGGCCCGGCCATGTCATGGCGGGCGGCGACCGGCGCCGGCTGGAGGCCGGCATGCGGCTTGCCGAGACGCTGGGGGCGGAGACGCGCTCGCTGGTCGCCGCCGATGTCGCCTCCGAACTCCTGCGCTTTGCCCGCTTCGAGAACGTCACCCAGATCATCATCGGCAAGGCGCGCCGCTGGTGGCTAGCGAGGCTGCTACGCGGCCCGCTGGCCGATGCGCTGGTGAAGCAGGCAGACGGCGTCGCCATCCACGTCGTCACCGCCGAGGCCAGCGAGGTGCCGGCACGCCGGCGCTTCCAGCCGCCGCCGGCCGGGCAGCTCGCCGGCTATTCGGCGGCGGTGCTCAGCGTCGGCGCGGCGACGGTGACCGGGTTGTTCCTCACTCGCTTCGTGGCGCTGCCCAACGTCTCCATGCTCTATCTGCTCGCCGTGCTGCTGCCGGCGCTGCTCTATGGCGTATGGCCGGCGATCCTCGCTTCGACGCTGTCCTTCCTCGCCTACAACTTCTTCTTCATCGATCCGGTGGAGACCTTCACCGTCGCCCGCCCGCACGAGCTGCTGGCGCTGCTGATCTTCCTCATCGTCGCGGTGCTGATCTCCACCATCGCCGGCCGCGCGCGCGAGCAGGCGCGCATCGCCGCCCAGCGCATGCGGGCGACGCGGCGGCTCTACGAGTTCACCCGCAAGCTCTCGGCGCTGCCGGACCGCTCGTCGGTGGCGGAGGCGGCGGCGGTCGAGCTGCACACCGTGCTCGGCCGCCCGAGCGTCATCCTGCTCTCCGAGCATGGCGACCTGTCCATCGCCGCCGCCTGGCCGCCGGAGGACCGGCTCGATACCGGCTCGATGACGGCGGCCAGCTGGGCGTTCGAGCATGGCGAGGCGGCCGGCGCCGGGACCGGCACGCTGCCGAGCGTGCCCTGGCTGTTCCGCCCGCTCGGCGGCATGGCGGGCGGGACGGCGGGCGGCGCGCCCATCGGCGTCGTCGGCATCGAGCGCGATCCGACCATGCCGGTGCTCGACGCCGAGAGCGAGAGCATCCTCGGCACGCTGAGCGAGCAGACGGCGGCGGCGCTGGTGCGCACCATGCTCTCGGCCGAGGTGACGCGGGCCCGCACCGCGGCCGAGACCGAGCGGGTGCGCAACATCCTGCTCGCCTCGATCAGCCATGATTTCCGCACCCCGCTCGCCTCCATCCTCGGCGCGGCCACCAGCCTGATCGATTACGGGCCGGACATTCCCCCGGAGGTGCGCCGCGACCTGCTGGCACAGATGCGCGACGAGGCGGAGAATCTCGACCACATGGTGCGCAACCTGCTCTCCATGACCCGGCTGGAGGCGGGAGCGCTGGAGATCCACAAGGACTGGGTCGACGCGGTGGAGCTTATGAACCGCGCCGTCTCCGCCGTGCGCCGGCGCGGGGCGACGCAGCGCTTCGTCGTCACCTCCGCTCCCGACCTGCCGCTGATCCAGGCCGACCAGAGCCTAATGGACCAGGCGCTCGGCAACGTCGTCGCAAACGCGGTACGCTATGCCGGCAAGGAGGCGCGCATCGGCCTCGCCGCCACCGTCATCGACAATGAACTGGTGATCGCCGTGACCGATGACGGGCCGGGCATTCCCACGCAGACGCTGCCGCATGTGTTCGAGAAATTCGTGCGTGCCTCGCGCGGTGCCGCCGATGGCGGCGACGGCTCGGGCCTCGGCCTTGCCATCACCAAGGGAATCGTCGAGGCGCATGGCGGCAGGGTCGCCGGCCGCAGCCCGGCGCCGGGGCAACGCAACGGGACCCGCATCACCATGAAGCTGCCGCTGCCGGCCCACGCGCCGGAGGGGGAGGGCAAATCGTGAGCGGAACCAGCGTGCTGGTGGTCGACGACGAGCCGGCGATCCACCGCTTCATGGCGCCGGCGCTGGCGGCCAACGGCTATGACGCGCTGCGGGCCGACACCGGCACGCAGGCGCTCGCACTGGTGGTGAACCGGCGCCCCGACATCGTGGTGCTCGACCTCGGCCTGCCGGACATGGACGGCAAGGAGGTGATCCGGCGCCTGCGCGAATGGTCGGACGTGCCGATCGTGGTGCTCTCGGCCCGCGACCGCGAGATCGAGAAGATCGAGGCGCTCGACCTCGGCGCCGACGACTTCGTCAACAAGCCCTTCGGCATCGGCGAATTGATGGCGCGGCTGCGCGCGGCGCTGCGCCATCGCATGCAGGAGAAGGGCGAGACGCCGGTGCTGCGGCTCGGCGGCATCGAGGTCGACATCCCTCGCCACCGTGTCACCCGCGACGGGGCGGAGGTGAAGCTGACGCCGAAGGAGTTCGACCTCGTGGCCTTCCTCGCCCGCCATCCCGGCAAGGTGCTGACCCACCGCCAGATATTGCGCGACGTGTGGGGCCCGGCGCATGAACACGACACGCAATATCTGCGCGTCTATGTCGGCCAGTTGCGCACCAAGCTGGAGGCGGACCCGACCAATCCGGCGCTGATCGTCACCGAGCCCGGTATCGGCTACCGGGCGGGGGAGTAGCCCGTCCCCCTCACGCCTCGATGTCGACGTCGCGGGTCTCGCTGCCGAGGATGAGCGCGATCAGCGTCAGCACCGCCATGGCGGACAGATACACGCCAACCCAGAACGGCGAGCCGCCGCCCCACGCCCACAGCGCCACCGCGATGAACGGCGCCACTGCCGCCCCGAGGATGGAGGAGACGTTGTAGGAGATGCCGGAGCCCGTGTAGCGCAGATTGGCCGGGAACAGCTCCGGCAGCAGCGCGCCCATCGGGCCGAATGTCATGCCCATCAGGCTGAAGCCGAGGATCAGCCAGGCCATGACGCCCACCGGGCCGGCCGAGAGCATCGGCACCCACAGAAGCCCGAAGGCGATGATGGCAAGCGTCACCGCGATCAGCGTGCGCCGGCGGCCCCAGCGGTCCGCCCACGGGCCGGAGACCATGGTGAAGATACCGAAGAACACTACGCCGATGATCATCATCAGCACAAAGGTCGTGTAGTCGTAGCCGAGCCCCGGCAGCGCGGCGTTCACGCCGGCGCGGCCATAGCTCAGCGAGAAGGTGGTCATCAGGTAGAACAGCACATAGGTCGCGAGCATGTAGAAGGTGCCGAGCACCAGCTCGCGCCAATGGCCGCGGAACACCGAAGCCAGCGGCAGCTTCTGCACCTTGCCGGCCTTCACCGTCTTCTCGAAGGCGGCGCTCTCGACGAGGTTGAGCCGCACCCACAGGCCGACGGCGACCATGACGATGGAAAACAGGAAGGGGATGCGCCAGCCCCAGCTCAGGAAGGCGTCGGACGGGCGCGAAGGGTCCTCCGACGGCATGAGCGCGGCGATGGCGAGGAACAGGCCGTTGGCGAGGATGAAGCCGAGCGGCGCGCCGAGCTGCGGGAAGGTGCCGTAGACGGCGCGCTTGCCGGCGGGCGCGTTCTCGGTCGCCACCAGCGCCGCACCGCTCCATTCGCCGCCGAGCGCGAATCCCTGCGCGATGCGCATGATCACCAGGAGCCCCGGCGCCAGCCAGCCGACCTGCGGATAAGTCGGCAGCACGCCGACGAGGAAAGTCGCGATACCCATGGTGAGCAGCGCGCCGACCAGCGTCACCTTGCGCCCGCGCCGGTCCCCGAGATGGCCGAAGAAGATCGCGCCGAGCGGGCGCGCCACCATCGCCGCGCCGAACACGGCGAAGGAGGCGAGCAGCGCCGCCGTGTCGTTGCCCGGCGGGAAGAACAGATGCGGGAACACCAGCACCGCGGCGGTGGCGTAGACGTAAAAATCGTAGAACTCGATGGTGGTGCCGATCAGGCTGGCGAGGATGACGCGCGAGCGCGGATTGGCGACGGTGGCGTTGGCTGGGGCGCCGGCAGGGGCGGCGGCGAGGGTGGACGACATCGGGGACTCCAGAACGGCGGTCCGTCCGTGGCGCCGGGTGACGCGATGCGCAGGCGGCGGCGGGACGGACCGGCGGATTTTGGAGGTCCTTTTAGAGCCTCGAGCCAGGAATTGCAGCGGCTTTGCCTGAGACTTTCGGACCCGCGTGCAAATCAGACCCGGGAATGGGGCCTTCGTCAGCCCGGCGGATCGACCTTCAGCCCGTTCGGCCCGACCTCGATCTGGAGCGAGTTCTGCTCGCGCTCATAGGCCTGATAGGCGAGGACGGCGGCGACCACGGCAAGCACCACCACGACCACGGTGAGGATGGATCGGTTCATGGATTCTCCCCTTCTTGCGGGCCGGGACGCGCCGGCCAGTGGTAAGGGAACGCCGAAAGCGGGGCGGGGTTCCGCCCTGTGGCGAATGCCGCCCAAGTCGAGCGGAGCGTGTGACGCTGCGGATGACGCAGCGCATCTGCGTCCGTTCCCGCGCGGCGGAGGCCGGAAATTCGGCCTGGACGCTGGTCCGCGAAATTCTCCGGTCGTGCGCCGCTGGGGCATGCGGCGGCAAAGACTCCCCTTCGACGCCTTCGTCCTTTGCGTGAAGTCGAGTCGAGCGCGGTCAATGGTCGGAAACTATATTCATTTGTATCAAGCAATATTCACCATATACGTCAGCCAATATCTATTGGCTTTAGGTAAACATACGTTGGTATAATTCATGTTGCATCCATATCGGTAGATGTTATCTGTCATTCGTCAGTAAATGACGCATGTCGACTAATCGGATGCTTTACCGAGCGTCATTTCGTGACCTTCGGTAAGTAACGGATCGGTGAGAGACCTCACCGTCGGCCGGACCTCCGCATTTCGCCATGCCCCGCCGCCGTGCCGAAAGGCGCGGCGCGTGACACTCGAAGCAGCCAAGAAGAGCTGTGCGGTGGAAATCAGGTCGAGGAAACGTCAATGGAAGCGACCAATACTGCCCGCCCCGCAGCAACGGCCACGCGCCCCTGGGAACCCTGGTTCCAGCTCGGCTGCGGCATTCTCTGCATGGCGATGATCGCCAATCTCCAATATGGCTGGACCCTGTTCGTCGATCCCATCGATCAGGCCCATGGCTGGGGCCGCGCGGCGATCCAGACCGCCTTCACCATCTTCGTGCTGACCGAGACCTGGCTGGTGCCGGTCGAGGCGTGGTTCGTCGACCGCTACGGCCCGCGCATCGTGCTCACCTTCGGCGCGGTGATGATCGCGCTGGCCTGGGTGATCAACTCCTACGCTTCCTCGCTCGCCATGCTCTATGCCGGCGCGGTGTTCGGCGGCATCGGCGCCGGCTCGGTCTATGGCACCTGCGTCGGCAACGCGCTGAAATGGTTCCTCTATCGCCGCGGTCTTGCCGCGGGCGCCACCGCCGCGGGCTTCGGCGCCGGCGCGGCGCTCACCGTGGTGCCGATCGCCAACATGATCGCCACGTCGGGCTATCAGTCGGCATTCTTCTGGTTCGGCATCGGCCAGGGCATCGTGGTGCTCATCGCCGCGCAGTTCCTCTACCCGCCGAAGGTCAAGATCGCCCCGCCGAAGAAGGTGACCGGCCTGCCGCAGAGCAAGGTCGACTACCAGCCCTCGCAGACGGTGACCAAGCCGGTGTTCTGGCTGCTCTACCTCATGTTCGTCATGGTCGCTTCGGGTGGCCTGATGGCGGCGGCGCAGATCGGACCGATCGCCCACGACCTCGGCGTCGCCAACACGCCGGTGAGCATTCTCGGCATCTCCGGCGCGGCGCTGACGCTGGCGATCTCGCTCGACCGCATCTTCGACGGCTTCGGCCGGCCGATCTTCGGCTACGTCTCCGACCGGATCGGGCGCGAGAACACCATGTTCATCGCCTTCGGCACGGCCGCGGCGATGCTGCTGCTGATGGTCTATCACGGCTCGAACCCGGTAGTGTTCGTGGTCGCGACCGCCTTCTTCTTCGGCGTGTTCGGCGAGATCTATTCGCTGTTCCCGGCGACCTGCGGCGACACTTTCGGTTCGAAGTTCGCGGCGACCAATGCCGGCATGCTCTACACCGCCAAGGGCACGGCAGCCCTCCTAGTGCCGCTCGCCTCCATCGTGGCGGCGGCCTATGGCTGGTACGCGGTGTTCGCCATCGCGGTCGGCCTGAACGCGGCGGCGGCCTTCCTCGCGCTGTTCGTGCTGAAGCCGGTGCGCTCGCGCTTCATCGCCCGCTCGGCGGTCGAGGCGGAGAGCGTGGCGGCGGCGCCCGCGGGCCGCGAATCGCACGCGCATTGAAGTCTTTGAAGAGAGGAATGAAAGCGCCGGGCAATGCCCGGCGCTTTTTCGTTTCCCTCATCCGCGACCTCGACCCGCGGACCCAAGGGACTTGGTGCTCCCGGTCACTGGGTGCCCGGGTCAAGCCCGGGCATGAGGGAATGAATGGGGTCGGCGTTTCTCCAAAACATCGTCATCCCGGACGGCCGAAAGGCCGATCCGGGATGCGTGCAGAATGGGGAGCGATCCCGGCTCTTCGCTTCGCCTTCGACCGGGATGACGCCTAACGGCTCCGCCCATACACCTCCGGCCGGCGGTCGCGCATATGGGTGTTGAGCACGCGGGCCTGCTTCAGCCTCTCGGAATCGAGATCGGCGAAGACCAGCTCCTCGCCATCGCCGGCGAGCACGAGGTTGCCGCCGTTCGGGTCGCCGACGCAGCTGAGGCCCATATAGTCGAGATCACCCTCGCTGCCGCAGCGATTGGCGTAGGCGACATAGAGCTCGCTCTCGAAGGCGCGGGCCGGCACCACGAAGAGCGATACCGCGTCATAGGGCTTCATGTTGGCGGTCGGCACGATCACGAGATCGGCGTCGCCGAGCGCCAGAGCCCGCACCGCTTCCGGGAATTCGACATCGTAGCAGATGAGGATTCCCACCTTGTAGCCGTCGAGCTCGGCCAACTCCGCCGTGCCGGGGCCGGGCGCGAACATCGCCCGGTCGAGGTCGCCGAAGAGGTGCGTCTTGCGGAAGTTCAAGAGCGTCGCACCGGTGCGGTCGATGAGCAGGGCGGAGTTGTAGATAGCTCCGTCCGCCCCACGCTCGGGATAGCCGTAGCAGATCGCGATGCCGTGCCGCTGGGCGATGTCCGCCACGCGGGCGGCGCTGGGGCCGTTCGCATTTTCCGCAACCAGAGCAGCCGCTTGCGCGCCGATGTTGTAGCCGGACAGGAACATTTCCGGCGCCACCAGCAGGCGCGCGCCGCCGGCGGCCGCGCGGGCGGCCGCCTCCTCCAGCCGGTCGAGATTGGCGGCGGGGCGATTCTGAGGATCGCCCGCCGTCTGCAGGAGCGCGATGCGCATCAGCCGCCCCGCCGCGCCTTCAGCGCCGTCACAGACATGCAGAAGATCTCGAACAGCACCTGCGCGGCGGCGTGAGCGGTGTTGGAGGTGGCGTCATATTGCGGGGCGACCTCGACCACGTCGCCACCGATCACATCGAGCCCGTTGAGGCCGCGCAGCATCTCCAGCACCTCGCGCGAGGTCAGCCCGCCGATCTCCGGCGTGCCGGTGCCCGGCGCGAAGGCGGGATCGAGGCTGTCGACGTCGAAGGAGACATAGACCGGCCCGTCGCCCAGCACCTGCTTGGCCTTCTCGATGATCGCCGGCACGCCCGTGCCGGTGACCTCCTCGGCGTGGATCACCGTCATGCCGCTCTCATAGGAGAACTCCCACAGGAATTCGGCGCCGCCGCGGATGCCGATCTGGATGGTGCGCTCGGGATCGAGCACGCCGTCCAGCACCGCGTTGCGGAACGGCCCGCCATGGTGGAACTTCGCGCCCTCATAGGTGCCCGACGTGTCGCAATGGGCGTCGATGTGCAGCATGCCGACCGGCCGCTTCTCGCCCACCGCCTTGAGGATAGAGCCGGTGATGGAGTGGTCGCCGCCGACCGAGAGCGGGATGACGCCTGCTGCTACCACCTTCTTGTAGAAGGTCTCGATGTCCTCGTGGCAGCTATCGAGGCTGAAGCGCGAGCGGAACGGCATGTCGCCGATATCCGCGACGCGCACCTCCGCCGCCGGCACCATGCCGAGCACATGCTCATAGGGGCCGATGCGCTCGATGGCGCGCACCGCGCGCGGGCCGAGGCGGGCGCCGGCGCGGTTGGTGACGCCGAGGTCCATCGGCACGCCGATCAGCGCGACCTCGAGCCCGCCGAAGTCCGCCAGCTCCGGCGCGTCGGGGCGGTAGGGAGCGTCGAGCAGGGTCGCGGCATTCGCCCACGGCCAGACGCGCTTCTCGCCATCCTTGAACTGCAGCTCGGCGACGCGCTTGAAGGTCGGGTCGTAGACCACGCCGCCGCCGATGCCGGCATATTTCGCCCGCAGTTTCTCGAGCTTTTCGTTGCTGGACATTCTTGGCCTCATGCTTTCCGGAAGTGAGCCAGCCTAGCCGCCCCGGACAGCGCCGGGGAGGGGCCTGATGCCTTTCCTTCGTCGCATGGGGCGAGGAAGTTCGAACTGTGGCGCGGCGGGCTCAGCCGTGCCAACCGGCGACCTTGAGCAGGATGTCGGCGACGTCCTCCGGTGCGCTCAGGAAGGGTGAATGGCCGGTGGCCAGCTGATGCACCCGCGCGCCGGGCACCGCCTCCTGCATCAGGCGCTGAACGGCGAGCGGCAGGCCGCGATCCTCCAGGCACTCGATGTAGTGGCGCGGCAGCCGGCCGAAGCGGTGCGGGGTGATGGCCGAGACCGCCGTGAAGGGCGCGTGCGGAGTGACACGCACGAGATTGGGAAAGGCGCGGTCGATGTCGTGCGCGGAGCAGCCGGAATAGAGCGAGCCGGCGATGAGGTCGCGCTTCGTCAGGTCGAGGCCCAGCCCCTCCTTGCCGAGCCGCAGCATGCCCTGGCTCTCGATAATGGCCGGGTCCTTCAGATAGGCCGGGGTCATGACGAAATCGCGGGCGGTCTTGCCGTTCGGCGCCATGAAGCCGGTGAGATAGACCAGCGCCGCGACGCGCTCGGCCATCTCCTCGCCGAGCCAGGTGCAGGTCGCCCCGCCGACCGAATGGCCGACGAGGATCGCCTTGCCGTCGATCTCCTCCAGCGCCGCGCGCACCGGCGCGGCATAGATGGAAATGTCGGTGACGGCGGCGGTCGGGGTCGGGTCGAAGCCATGGCTGGCGAGGTCCGGCGCGATCACCGCATGGCCGGCGGCGCCGAGGATGTTCGCCACCTTCTGGAAGCAGCCGCCCCAATGCCAGGAGCCGTGGATGAGGATGAAGGTGGCCATGGCGTCTCTCCCGCTGCGCTTGCCGCGCCTTTAGCCGGCGCGCGGCGCTTCGTCCAGACTGGCATGCCATACGCCAGCACACTTCAGGCGGAAGTCGCGCTTTCCTGCGCCGGGCGGGCGGGGTACATTTTCGCCATGGCGCCGAAATGAGCAGTGGCGCCGCCGCAAGGTGGAAAGCCATGCCGTATCGTCATGTCGTCGGGCCGCAGAGCTATGTGTTCGCCGATCTGCGCGAGCTGATGGCCAAGGCGACGCCGCTACGCTCCGGCGACATGCTGGCCGGCATCGCCGCCGCCTCGGCCGAGGAGAACGTCGCCGCCCGCATGTGCCTCGCCGAGGTGCCGCTGTCGGCCTTCCTTACAGAGGCGCTGGTTCCCTATGAGCGCGACGAGGTCACGCGGCTGATCATCGACACCCATGACGCCACCGCCTTCCGGCCGGTGTCGCATATGAACGTGGGCGACTTCCGCGACTTCCTGCTCTCGGCGGCCGCCACCAGCGAGGCGCTGGCGGCGCTGGCGCCGGGCATCTCGCCGGAGATGGCCGCCGCCGTCTCCAAGCTGATGCGCAATCAGGACCTGATCGCGGTGGCGAAGAAGTGCCGCGTGGTGACCAAGTTCCGCAACACCATTGGCCTGCCCGGCACCATGGCGGTGCGGCTGCAGCCGAACCACCCGACCGACGATCCGGCGGGCATCACCGCTTCCATCCTCGACGGCCTGCTCTATGGCTGCGGCGACGCGGTGATCGGCATTAACCCGGCTTCCGACAGCATCCCGGTGCTGAGCGAACTCTTGAAGCTCACCGACGGCATCATCCAGCGCTTCGACATTCCGACGCAGGCCTGCGTGCTCACGCATGTCACCACCTCGACCGAGGTGATCAATCGCGGCGTGCCGGTCGACCTCGTCTTCCAGTCCATCGCGGGGACGGAAGCCGCCAACGCTTCCTTCGGCATCTCGCTGGCGACGCTGAAGGAGGGGCGCGAGGCGGCGCTGTCGCTCAAGCGCGGCACGCTGGGCGACAACGTGATGTATTTCGAGACCGGGCAGGGCTCGGCGCTCTCGGCCAACGCCCATCACGGCGTCG
The DNA here is from genome assembly GCF_000092925.1 of Ancylobacter novellus DSM 506. Lineage (NCBI taxonomy): Bacteria > Pseudomonadati > Pseudomonadota > Alphaproteobacteria > Hyphomicrobiales > Xanthobacteraceae > Ancylobacter > Ancylobacter novellus. The sequence goes on from NC_014217.1 coordinate 1,611,095, forward strand.
ACCAGCAGACGCTGGAGGCGCGGGCCTATGCAGTGGCGCGGCCTTATCAGCCGCTGCTGGTCAACACCGTCGTCGGCTTCATCGGGCCGGAATATCTCTATGACGGCAAGCAGATCATCCGCGCCGGGCTGGAGGACCATTTCTGCGGCAAGCTGATGGGCGTGCCGCTCGGCTGCGACGTCTGCTACACCAACCACGCCGAGGCCGACCAGGACGACATGGACACGCTGATGACGCTGCTCGGGGCGGCGGGCGTGACCTACATCATGGGCATTCCCGGCTCGGACGACGTGATGCTGAACTACCAGTCGACGTCCTTCCACGACCAGCTCTACCTGCGCGAGGTGCTCGGCCTGAAGCGGGCGCCCGAGTTCGAGGCGTGGCTTGAGAACATGGGCATCACCGGGCCGGACGGAAGGCTGAAGACCCAGCGCGGCAATCACCCGCTGCTCGCCGCTGCCGCGGGGCTCGCGGCATGAGCGAGCCGGCGAACGACACGAATGCCCAAGCGGTCGACTATGTGATCGAGGACGCCTGGCAGAAGCTCGCCGGCATCACCCCGGCGCGCATCGCGCTCGGCCGGGCGGGAACCGGCCTGCCGACGCGCGAGGTGCTGCGCTTTGCGCTCGCCCATGCGCAGGCGCGCGACGCGGTGCATACGCCCTTCGATTCTGCCCGCATGGCCGGCGAGATCGCAGCGCTCGGCTTCGAGACGGTCGAGATCGCTTCCGCTGCCTCGGCGCGCGACGCCTATCTGCGGCGCCCGGACCTTGGCCGGCGCCTGGCGGATGAGAGCCGCGTGCTGCTGCGGGAGAGGGCGGGCGGGCCTTTCGACCTCGCCATCGTGGTGGCGGACGGACTATCCTCCACCGCTATCCACGCACAGGCGGTGCCGTTCCTCGCCGAGTTCAAGGCGCGCATCGGGGAGACCGGCTGGAGCGTCGGGCCGGTGGCGGTGGCCAGTCAGGCGCGCGTGGCGCTCGGCGACGAGGTGGGCGAGCTGATGCAGGCCTCCGCCGTGGTGGTGCTGATCGGCGAGCGGCCGGGCCTGTCCTCGCCGGACAGCCTCGGCCTCTATCTCACCTTCGCCCCGCGCGTCGGCCGCTCCGACGCCGAGCGCAACTGCATCTCGAACGTGCGTGGCGAGGGACTCTCGCACGCCCATGCCGCCTTCAAGCTCGCCTGGCTGCTCAAGGAGGCGCTCGCACGGCGTCTCACGGGCGTGAGCCTCAAGGACGAGAGCGACCTGCTGCTGGTCGAAGGCCGCCCGCCGTCGGCGCGGATCGGCTAGTTCACGGCAGGAAGGTGAAGGTGGCGACCTCGCACACATTCACCTTGCGTTTCACGACCTTGCTGCCGTCCGAGAAGTCGGCGCGAAAATCGTAGATGCAGGCGTCGGTGCCGTCGTCGATGTTGGCTTCGAGCGTCTCGCCGTCTTCCAGCGTGTCGTTGGCCAGCATGTCCTCTTCCCAGCTCTCCTCGTCGACGGAGGAGGCATAGAAGCTGGTCATGGTGTAGCCGGTCTTGTTGACCACATCGACGCGGCGGTCCTTGGCGAAGGACGGCGCGGCAAGAAGCGAGCAGGCGAGGACGGCGAGCGTCAGTCGCACGGCAAACATGGAAGTGCCCCCGGATGGTGCGGCCGCATGATCGCCGCCGCACGCGACTCTATCGCTTTCCGTTCGGGCGAAAGCAATTGCACGGTAAAGTCGCGCAGCGCTTTATTCGGTACTGTGGTGCCGCGGCTACCCGTCAGTGCTTCCGGCCGTATTCGCCGTCCAGCCAGCGGTCGGTCAGCGCCATGCGCTGGAAGACATAGGCCACCGCCTTGACGCGGTTGACCGCCGGCCCCTGCTCCCAGATCTCGCCGTGCTCGAAGCCCATCATGATGGTGTAGCGCGGCAGGCGGAGAAAGCGCCACCGCGCCGACTTCACCACCACGAACTCCATGTGCAGCGCGGGCGCCGCGAGATAGCAGCAGCCGTCGGCCGGCTCGAACTTCGCGGAAAGCTTCGGCGCCACGGCGGGCGTCGCCTTCTGGATTATCGTCAGTTCCGCTTCGGTGTAGGGCAGGCGTTGCAGGCGGCGGATGCTCGCCAGCATCTCGTTCAGCGATGTTCGTACGGCCATGTCGTCCCGCTCGGTGTTTCCCCGGTGCCCTATCTGCCGCAAGCGAGCGCCGGGGGAAAGCCCCGCCGGCGTAGTGCGCAGCTAGTCGCCGTCGTAGCTGGCGACTTCGCCACCCTTGAAGGGGTCGGCGAGGGCGGCCTCGGGGCGGCTGACTTCGATCTTGCTGCCCGAGGTCAGGGCCGAGAGCCGCTCGGGGCCGGCCTTGCGCAGGATCTCGCGGAAGCTCGGATGCATGCCGCCATCGACGTAAGCGGTGGATACCGGCGGGCTGGAGGCGGAAAGCAGCGCGATGGTCTCATCGTCCCGCGCCCGCTTGCCGGCGACGGCGTCTTCCGCCGGATCGGGCATCATCAGCGGGCAGGGCGCCAGCGGGTCGGCCGCCGCCTCGCCCGGCTGCGAGCCGGGAGTGAAGCGGTAGCGCCCGCCGCAGGCTGCCACGTTCGGCGGCTGGCGCGTTACCGCGAACAGGTCGGTGCCTTCCTTGAGGTTGCGCCAGAACGCCATGTTCGGGTCGTCGCGGTGCTCGGCGAAATTGGCCGGCGTCATGCGGAAGGGCAGGGCCTGCACCTGGAAGCTCGGTTGGCCGGCGGCGAGCGCCTCGCGGGCCACCGCATAGACCTCGGCGATGCCGTCATTGGTCATGGCGTAGCAGCCGGCGGAGGTGCAGGCGCCGTGCACCATCAGCGCCGAGCCGGAATAGCCGAGCGCTTCCTCGAGCTGGTTGGGATAGCCCAGGTTGAAGGCGAGGTAGAATTGCGAGCGCGGATTCATCAGCCCCGGCGTCACCGCGTAGAAGCCTTCCGGCGCCTGGCGGTCGCCCTCGCGGGTCTTCGGGCCGAGTCTGCCGGACCAGCGGCACATCGGGTAGGTCTTGAGCAGGGCGTAGCGGCCGGAGCGGTCGCGCTTCCAGATCTCCAGCTCGCTTTCCCGCTTGTAGATGCGCACCATGATCGGGTCGGCGGGGCTCATGCCCTTGGCCGCCATCTGCTGCATCAGCTTGGGCGGGATCGGCACATCGGCACGGTCGTCATAGTCCGAGCCGATGCAACCGGCGAGGAGCGCGGACAGAAGGGCCATGAGGACGATGCGCAACAGGTTCATGGCAGTTCGCTTAGTGAGGCAAAACGGCAGATCGGCGGCGGGAACGACATGCCCGCGGCAAAATCCCGCCGGACCTCCTGTTTAGTGCGATCATGGTATCCAAAGCGTTACACATGGCAGTAGGTGGAATGGCAGTAGGTGGATTCGCCGCACCCGCGGTGCGTTCCGGGGAGATCACCGTGTCCAGGGTGACGCGCGCCACGAAGATGCTGGAGCAGGCGGGAATCGCCTTCACCGTCCACGCCTATGACTACGATCCCGACGCCGACCATATCGGCCTGCAGGCGGCGCAGGCGCTGGGCGAGCCGCCGCGGCGCGTGCTGAAGACGCTGATGACGCTCGTCGACGGCAAGCCGGCCTGCGTGATCGTGCCCTCCGACCGCGAGGTGTCGATGAAGAGGCTGGCCGCCGCGCTCGGGGGAAAGTCGGCGCAGATGATGAAGCCCGCCGATGCCGAGCGGCTCTCCGGCTACAAGGTCGGCGGCATCAGCCCGTTCGGCCAGATGCGCAGGGTGCCGGCGGTGATCGAGGCGGCGGCGCTCGCCCATGAGCTGGTCTACGTCAATGGCGGCCAGCGCGGATTGCAGATCCGGCTCAAGCCGGGTGACGCGCAGGCCGTGCTCGGCGCCGTCGCGGTCGCTGTCGTCGCCTGAGCGCGATGATGCGGTACGACGAAGGAACGCTATTCATTCGTGCGCATTCGCTGTAGCTGAATGCCGCCATGGCAGCGGATGCATCCTTGAGATCACTCTTCCTCCACATGCGGCCGGTATTCTTCGGCTCGGTGCTCGGCATTGGCGGGCTCGCCAATGGCTGGCGCGCCGTCAACCGCCTGTGGGGCATCACGCCGGTGATCGGCGAGGCGTTCGCCGTGGCGGCCTTCGGCCTCTGGCTGCTCTGGGCCGTGCTCTATGCCGGCAAATGGCTGCTGCATCCGGCTGAAGCCAGGCGTGAACTCGATCATCCCGTCCAAGGCCTCGCCGCGGCGCTCGCTCCCGTGGCGACGTTGATCGCCAGCCTGTGCATCGGCCCGCATGTCACCGTGCTCGGCTGGGCGCTGTTCATCGGCGGCGCTGGGGGCGTGCTCTTCTACGCGGCGTGGAGCGTCGGCGGGCTGTGGCAGGGCGGGCGCGAGGCGCCTGCGATCACGCCGGTGCTCTACCTGCCGACCGTCGGCGGCGGCTTCGTCTCCGCGCTGGCCTGCGCCACCTTCGGCCAGCCGACGCTCGGCTGGATGTTCTTCGGCTTCGGCATGTTTTCCTGGCTGTCGATGGAATCGGTGTTCCTGACGCGGCTGTTCCAGCACGGCCTGCCGGCCGAGATGCGCGCGACGCTCGGCATCGAGTTCGCGCCCCCGGTGGTGGCGTGCGTCGCCTATCTCTCGCTCACTCCGGGCACCGCCGACCATTTCGCGCTCGGCCTGTTCGGCTATGGCTGCTTCCTCGCCCTCGTGCTGCTGCGGCTGGTGCCGTGGCTGCGTCGGCAACCCTTCGGACCGGGCGCCTGGGCCTACACCTTCGGTGTCTCGGCGCTACCGCTCGCGGCGCTGAAGCTCGTCGAGCAAGGGGCGGGTACGCCCATCGAACTGTTGGCGCTGCCGTCCTTCGCCGCGGCGAACGCCATCATCGGCTGGATCGCGGTGAGGAGCCTGGTGCGGGTGGGGCGGTTCCTGCGCGGCGCCTCCGCGCCGGTGGCGGCTTCCGGCTGAGGCTCCTTCCGCTTCGGGGACTATGGCTGCGCGCCGTGCGGACGCAGCAGATTGTCGTCCCATGCCGGCAGGATGTGGGGGAAGGCGAGCTCCGGCTGGCGGCCGAGCAGCAAAGCGAGGACGCGTGGTGGGGTCAGTGGCAGTTCCTGCACGCGCGCGCCCGTCGCGTTCGCCACCGCGCAGGCGACGCTTGCCCCGACATTGAGGATGGGCACCTCGCCCGCCCCCTTGATGCCGAACGGCCCGAGCGAGGGCGCGCCCTCATAGAGCTCGACCTCCACCGGCACCACGTCGGAGGCGAGCGGCACGCGGTAGGTCTCGAAGCCGTTCTGGCGGATCCGGCCGTCCGCATCGATCGAGACCTCCTCGTGCAGCGCATAGCCGAGCCCCTGCACCACGCCGCCCTGGATCTGCCCGCCAATGGCGCTGCGGTTGAGCGCGCGGCCGACATCCTGCACCACGCGATAGGCGAGCACCTCGACATGGCCGGTCTCCGGGTCGACGGCGACCTCGCAGTCGTGGACGGCGAAGACCGGGATGTCGAGCGCGTCGATGAAATGCCCGACCGCGCAGCCCGGCAGCGAGGGCACGCCCTTGCGCGCCGAGGCGCCGGTACCGGCGACCGGCCCGTTCAGCGCCTGTGCCCGCGCCGCCACCTCGGCGATGGAGAAGCCGGCGCCGTTGGGCCCCGCGATCTCGATGCGCCCGTCCTGCATGACGAGGTCGCCGGGCGATGCGTCCAGCATCCGCGCGGCGACCGCGAGCAGCTTGCCGCGCACCTCCTGCGCCGCCTGGAGGCTTGCCGCGCCGAGCGAGACCGTCTGCCGGCCGCCGCCGACGCCGACGTCGTAGCCGGCCGCGTCGGTGTCCGCCTGGCGCACCACCACGTCCTCCGGCCGAATGCCGAGGGTGGCGGCGACGATCTGCGGCAGGCCCTGCATCATCGAGCCGGAGCCGATCTCGACGCCGGAGGTCACCAGTGTGGCGCTGGCGTCGGCATTCATGTTCACCGTCGCCGCCGAGGGGCCGGTGAAGACGAACCAGGTGCCGACCGTGGTCGCGCGCCCGTAGAGCCGCCCGTCGTCCGGCCGGCGAGGCGGAGCAGCGGCGCGCAAGGCCTCCATGCGCTCCAGCATCGGGCGCAGCACCTCGGCTTCGAATTTCTGTCCCGTCGCGCCGAGGTCGCCGTCGCCGAGCACGTTGCGCCGGCGGAACTCGAGCGGATCCATACCGAGCGCGGCGGCGATCTCGTCGGTGTGTCGCTCCAGCGCGAAGGTGTTGTAGACGCCGTTGCAGGCCCGGAAGGCGCCGTTCGGCGCGGTGTTGGTGTAGATGGCGCGGGAGACGAGGCGGCTCGCGCCGACCCGGTAATTGCCGCCCAGCGTGTGGGCGGTCATGGTGGTGAGGAAGATCTGCTCGCCGCCATAGGCGCCGCAATCCATCAGCACCACCGCCTCGCGGCCGGCGATCTCGCCCTCCGGCGTCACCGCCGAGCGGATGCGGATCTCGGCATTCTCGCGGAACAGGCAGGTGAGCATCTCCTCCTCGCGGGAGTTGACCAGCCGCACCGACCGGCCGCTGAGCTTCGCCAGCAGCGCGGCGAAGGGCTCGATGGCGATGTCGAACTTCAGCCCGAAGGCGCCGCCCACCGGCGGCACCGTCACCCGCACCTGCGAGGCCGGCACGCCGAGGAAGCCAGCCGTGGCGTTGCGCACCGTCCAGGGCACTTGCGTCGAGGTCTCGATGTGGAAGCGGCCTTCCTCGTAGCGCGCCACCGCCGCGCGCGGCTCGAAGGCCATGTGGTTCTGCCGGCCGACGCGGAAGGTGCTCTCGACGATCCTCACATCCGGCCGGGCGAAGGCGGCGTCGACGTCACCGCGCACCGCCGTCGCTTCCCAGGCGACATTGCCGGCGCGGGCGCCGCCCTCCAGCAGCACCTCGTAGTCCTGCCATTCGGGGTGGATGAGCGGGGCGTTGGGGGCGAGCGCGTCCTGCATGGTGAGGACAGCTGGAAGCGGCGCAATCTCGACCTCGATCGCCTCCAGCGCCGCTTGCGCCTGTTCTAGCGTGTCGGCGGCGACCGCGGCGAGCGGCTCCCCGACATAGCGCACGCGGTCCTGGGCGAAGAGCGCATGGTCAGCGATGCCGATGCCGACGCGCCCGGGCGCATCGGCGGCGGTGGCGATGGCGCGCACGCCGGGCAGGGCGGCCGCCTTCGAGGTGTCGAGCTTCACCAGCCGCCCCGAGGCGACCTCAGCGCGCAGCACGGCGGCGTGCAGCATGCCCGGCGCGCCGCGGTCGATGGTGTAGCGGGTACGGCCGGTCAGCTTGTCGCCGGCATCGCGGCGGCGGAATTCCATCACGGCGTCGACGGGCGTGGTGATGGACATGGCGCTCCCCTTCACGCGCCGGCGACGTCGAGCGCCGCCGCAACGATGCGCTCATAGCCGGTGCAGCGGCAGGCATTGCCGGTGAGCGCGGCGCGCACCTGGTCACGGCTCGGGCGCGGCGTCTGTGCGAGGAAATGCGTCAGCGTGACCACCATGCCGGGAAAGCACATGCCGCATTGCACCGCGTCGTGCTCGACGAGACTGGCCTGGACCGGGTTCAGCCGTCCGCCGGCCGAGAGGCCCTCGACGGTGCCGATCTCGCGGCCCTGCGCCAGCCCCGCCGGGGTGAGGCAGGCGGCCCGCGGCTCGCCGTCGACCAGCACCGTGCAGGCGCCGCAGAAGCCCTCGCGGCAGACCGGCTTGGCGCCGGTGAGGTGGAACTCGTCGCGCAGTACATCGACGAGCGGGGTCATCGGATCGGCGGCGGACTGCTTCGCCTCGCCATTGACGATCATGTCGATGGGCATGATGACCTCCCGCCGGAATCAGTGAAGGGCGATCACCGCCCGCCGAACCAGAACCGGCAGCACGCTGACGCGATACCAGCCCGGCGCCTCGACGCCGTCGCGCCCGACGAACTCGTCGGCGAGTTCGGTCGCCATGTGGTGCGCGGCCTCGGCATCGAGCGGCGCGCCGGCGAGCGCGGCTTCCAGCCGGGTCCAGCGGCGGGCCACCGTCTCGACCGAGCCGACGGCGATGCGTGCCTGCGCGATGCGGCCGGCGGCGTCCCGCGTGATCGACAGGCTGACGATGGCGGTCGGGTAGTCGCCCGCCTTGCGCAGTGGCAGCCGGGCATGGGCGCTGAATGCGGCAGAGCGCGGCACGAGCACGCGCGTCAGCAGGCGGCCGGGTTCGAGCGATTGGCGTAGGTCGAGGAATGCCGCCAGCGGCAGGCGTTCGGTACCGCCGCGCGCGGCAATCTCGACCTCCGCGTCCAGGCAGAGCAGCGCCGGCACGAGGTCGGCGGCAGCGAAATCGGCCGTGCATAGATTGCCGCCGAGCGTCGCTGCCCGGCGTATGGCGGGATTGGCCGAGCGGCCGGCGGCCTCCGCGAGCACGCGCAGTTCGGGCCTCCCGGCGATGGCTTCGCCGAGCGCTGAATGGGTGACGCCGGCACCGATGGCGAGCGCGCCGTCGGTTTCCTCGATGCGGGTCAATTCCGGCACGCCGCCGAGCCCGACATAGATGGGCTTCAGCGGCTCGTGGCGGATCGGCGCCCGCATGATCCAGGTGCCGCCGGCGAGTGGCGCGCCTTCCGCACCGCATTCGGCGAGCGCGTCGAGCGCGGCCGGGAGCGAGGAGGCGGCATAGAAGGAGGGGGAGGCCGTCATCCGCGTCGCTCCAGCCGCAGTCGGTCGAGCACAACGCCGGCGATGACGATGGCGCCGAGCACCACCATCTGCACATAGCCGTCGATGCGGGTGAGGTTCATGCCGTTCGACAGGATGGTGACGAACAGCGCCCCGACCACCGCCGTGCCGACCCCGCCGCGCCCGCCGGCGAGGCTGGTGCCGCCGACCACCGCCGCGGCGATGGCCTGCAGCGACAGCGAACCGCCGAGGTTCGGCTCGCCCGAGCCGGTGCGCGCCGTCATCATCAGCGCGCCGAGCGCGGCGAGCGACGAGCAGAGCACATAGGTGGCGACGAGCAGGCGCTTCACCGGCAGGCCGGCCACCGCGGCGGCGCGCGGGTTGGTGCCGATGATGTAGAGCGCCCGGCCATAGACGGTGCGGGTCAGCACGAGGTGGAGCGCGATACCGACGATGACGGTGATGACGATCGCCGCCGGCACGCCGAACGGGCTGCCGCCGTAGAGCAGCCAGGAGAACAGGTCTGGCACGCCCTGCACCGGCCTGCCGGACGAGATGGTGGTGGCGACACCGATGGCGATGTTGTAACTGCCGAGCGTCGCCACGAAGGGGCTCACCCCGAGATAGGCGATGACGACGCCGTTGAAGACGCCGCAGGCGGCGCCGAGGGCGAAGCCCGCCGCCAGCCCCATCAGCAGCACCGTGCCGGGCTCCTGCCCGCCGGCGACGCCGGCCGCCATGGCGAGCGCCGCGCCGACGCTGACCATCGACACGGTAGGGCCGAGCGCGAGGTCGAAGCCGCGGGTGAGGATCACCACCGTTTGTGCCATGGCGAACAGGGCGAGATAGCTCGCCTGCTGCACGATGTTCACGAGGTTGCCGGGCGTGAGCACGGCGGAATCGACCGCGGCGAAGCCGAGCAGCAGCACGACGAGGGCGATGGGCAGCGCCGCCTGCCAGGCGAGCGCGAGCAGGGTGGCGCGGCGCTCGGCCGGCGCGGCGGCAGCGGGGGACGCGAGGTCGAGGTCAGACACGCAGCTTCCTCCGCCGTCCGAGCTCGTCGAGCGCCACCGCCACGACCATGATGATGCCGAGGAACACCGGCTGCAGGCGTGAATCGATGTGCAGCAGGTTCAGCGCGTTGCCGAGGATGGTGAGGAACAGCGCGCTGACGGCGACGATCTCCACCCGCCCGACGCCGCCGCGCAGGCTCACCCCGCCGATGACAGCGGCAGCGATGGATTGCAGCATCATGCGGTCGCCGCCGAAGCTCGCCTGGCCGGAGCCGACCTGGGCGGTCAGCAATATGCCAGTGAGCGCCGCCAGCACGCCGGAGAGCACATAGGTGCCGACGAGATGCCGCCGCGTGCCGACGCCGGAGACGATGGCGGCGTCGGTGTTGCCACCGATGGCATAGACATAGCGGCCGAACAGGGTGCGGCGCTGCACGAACACCATCACCAGCAGCACGATGAGCGCCACATAGATCGCGGTCGGCAGGCCGAAGAACTGCGCCCGGCCGAAGTCGCGCACGAAGCTCTGCGGCATGCCGTAGACCGGAATCCCCGAGGTGATCATCAGCGCGACGCCGGCGGTCGCCGACATGGTGCCGAGGGTGACGACGAAGCCGGAAACCTTCAGCCGCGCAACGCACAGCCCGTTGACGAGCCCGACCGCCGCGCCGCTGCCGAGCCCGGCGGCCAGTCCTCCGGCGATGATGAGGGCGTCGTTGCCGGGAAAGGACGCGGCGATGACGCCCATGGTCTTGGCCGTCACCACGCTCGCCAGCGCCACCACCGCGCCGACCGACAGGTCGAAGCCGCCGCCGATGATCACCAGCGCCTGCCCGCAGGCGATGATGGTCAGGAAGGCCGCGTTACGCAGGATGTTGAGGATGTTGATCGGCCCGTAGAATTGCGGGTCGACCGCCGACATACCGACGATGACCAGGATGAGCAGCGCCGGCAGGAAGCCGATGCGCCCGAGCAGGCTGCGGCCATAAGAGGCGGTGACGCCGGGCTGGGCGGTGAGCGAGGAGGCTTGCGCGTTCATGCCGCCTCCGTCGCCAGATGCTCCTTGAAGAAGGAGGCGAGCACGTTCTGCTCGGTCTTGTCGTCGCCGGTGAGCTCGGTGGCGATACGGCCGTGATGCATCACGTAGAGCCGGTTGGAGAGCGCCAGTACTTCCGGCAGTTCCGAGGAGACGACGATCACCGCCGCTCCCGCCTCCACCAGCTGCTTCATGAATTCATAGACCTCGAGCTTGGCGCCGACATCGATGCCGACGCTCGGCTCGTCGAACAGGAAGACCTTGAGTTCGCGGGTCAGCGCCCGCCCCAGCATCACCTTCTGGCGGTTGCCGCCGGAGAGCGCGCCGGCCGGCCGCTCGATATTCGGCGGGCGCAGCTTCAGCCGCTCCATCGCCCTGCCGACCAGGCCCCGCTCGGCGCCCTGCCGCAGCAGGCCGAAGCGGGCGAAGGCCGGCAGGTCGAGTGCCGTCATCGAGGCGTTCTCGCGGATGGGCCGCGAGAGGGCGAGGCCTTCCGCCACCCGGTTGGCCGGGAAATAGGCGACGCCGTGCGTCAGGCTCTCGCGCGGGGAGGGCGCGTCATATGGCGTGCCCTCGATCCGCATCGTGCCGCCGACGATCGGCTCAAGGCCGTAGATCGCCCGCACCAACTCCGACTTGCCGCAGCCGACGAGGCCGGCAATGCCGGTGATCTCGCCGGACCGGGCGTAGAAATTCACCTCCTGTACCGAGCCGTCGGCCAGCGTCAGGTCCTCGACATCAACCGCGACCTCGGTAGGTGCGTGCGGGATGGTGGGAAACAGCACGTCGATGCGCCGGCCGGTCATCAGCTCGACCAATTCGCCATCGGTGACGCGCGCCGCGTCGAGCGTGCGGATATGGCGCCCGTCGCGCAGCACCGTCACCCGGTCGGCCAGCGCGCGGATCTCGCGCATGCGATGCGACACGTAGATGAGGCCGACGCCCTGCGCCTTCAGCTTGGCGATCAGCTCGAACAGGCGGCCGGTCTCGCGTTCGGTGAGCGAAGCCGTCGGTTCGTCGAGGATCAGCAGCCGCACCTTGCCGAGCAGGGCCTTCGCAATCTCCGCCATCTGTTGGTGGGCGCGGGAGAGGTCGTCGACGCGCCTGCCCGGATCGAGGTCGAAGCCGAGCTCGTCGATGAGAGCGCGCGCCTTCTTGCGCATCGCCCCGGCGCGCAGCACGCCGCCGGTCGAGACCTCGCGGCCGAGGAACAGGTTCTCCTCCACGGTGAGGCTCGGCACCAGCGAGAATTCCTGGAACACCGGGCTGATGCCGATGGCGCGCGCCCGCTGCGGGCTGAGGTGGCGGATCTCCTCGCCGTCGAAATGGAAGCTGCCCTCGTCCGGCGGGAAGGTGCCGGCGATGACGTTGATCAGCGTCGACTTGCCGGCACCGTTCTCGCCGAACAGCACATGCAGCTCGCCCGCCCGCACGTCGAGGTCGACATGGTCGAGCGCGCGCACGCCGGTGAAGCGCTTCGAGATGCCCTTCAGCTCCAGCAGCGGCGGGGCGGCGGCCGCCTGCGGGGGCCTTGCGCTGATGTCCATGCGGTGTCCTGCAAATCCCGTTCATCCTCGGCCCCGCCAGGCGGAGCCGATGCAGTTCCCGGGCCACGCGAGGACCTGTGCGGGGGGAGCACAGGTCCTCGACGTCGGGCCGGGCCCGTGGGGGTGCTACTTCGCCTTGACGGAGTAGACTGGGCTCCAGCTCGCCGGGGCGAGCACGAGGTCCATCTGCACCTTCGGCACGGTGGTCTTGTCGATCACGGCGGCGATGGGCTGCACGAGGGCGGTCACCGGCTTCTTCTCGATCAACCGTACCGCCTGGTCGATGGCGATGGCACCCTCGCCGACCGGGTACTGGGTGGCGAAGGCGAGGATGTCGCCGCGGTTGAGCGCGTCGAGCATCGCCTGGTTTTCGTAGGAGGAGATTACCTTGATGTCTGAGCGGCCGGCCTCGGCGACGGCGCCGATGGCGGCTTCGGCGGTCGGCGCGCTGCCCCAGATCACGTTCATCGACGGATAGGCCTGCAGCGCGTCCTGGATCAGCTGGAGCTGCACGGCGACGCCGGAATCGCCGAACTTCTCACCGAGGATCTTGGCCTTCGGATTCTTGGCGACCGCCTTCTTGAAGCCCTCGTTGAAGGCTTCCGCCCAGCCCGAGCCCGCCGGGCCGGGGAAAGTGACGATGTTGAGCTCCTCGTCGGGCTTCGACTGCGCCAGCAGGCCCTCGCCGGTGACCTCGCCCATGGCGGTGAAGTCGACATAGTTGGCGGCTGGCAGTGCGTTGGGCGGCAGCGGATTGGTGACGCCGACCACCGGGATGCCCTTGGCCTTGGCCTCCTCGAACTTCTTCATCAGGCCGGCGCCGGAGATGGTGCCGACGATGATGGCGTCGGCCTTGGCTGCCATGCAATCGTCGAACTGCGAGAGCTGCTTGGGCAGGTTCTCGTAACCGCCGGCCTCGTAGAGGTTCATGTTCACGTTCGAGGCTTCGGCCTGCTTGACGACGCCATAGGCGACCGCGACCCAAAAGCTGTCCTTCATGTGCGGGAACAGCACGCAGATATTGTAGGGCTTCTGGGCCTTGGCGAGCGGCGTGTATTCGGCCGGCTTCGGCGTGCCCGAGGAAGAGTCATAGATCTTCATCGGGAACCACTTCTCCTGCGCCGCCGCGGGGGAGAGCGAGGCGGCGGCGAAGGCGATGAGGGCGGCGCCGGTGAGCGCGCGGCGCTTACAGCGGGAGAGGGGACTCGTACCCATCGATGCGGTGCGGGTAGACATGGTTCTTATTCCTCTGGTTGGCTTTTTGGCGGGAGGGCGGGGGCGGACCCGGCGTCCTCTTCCGAAGGCACTGCCTGATGCCGCGCGGGCGGCGAAGAGATGGCCGGCGGTCAGCCGGCCCAATTGGCGATCGAGCGGCGTTCGAACACCTCCCGGAACTGGCGGGTGGACTCCGGCAGGAGTTCGCCGGTGCCCCAGTCGAGGATCACCGCGTGCTGGCGGATGGCGTCGAGGGCGTCGATCTCGCCCGCCCGGTAGCGCGCGGCGACGAGCACCGGATCGATGCGGGCGTCACCGACGCGCCGGGCGCGGATGACGTCCCGCAGCGCCGCGGTGGCGGCTTCGTCGATCGCGTAGTCGCAGAGCTCGGCGTCGATGGTCTCGATGACGACGCCGTAGTCCTTGGCGGCGCGGGCAACCGAGACGTAGTCGTCCTTCACGTCCTCCAGCACCAGAGCGGGATCGCGCTCCAGCGGGTCGCCGAAGCCGCCGCCGCCGGCGGTCGGGCGGGAGAAGATGTCGCCCTCGTTTATCGGCACGTCGGAGAAGATCGAGCCGAGCCGCTCCTCCTCGTTCGCCCCGGCGCGCATAAGGGTGAGGCCGTGCGGCATGGAGGGCAGGCCGCCCTCGATACCCCACACCACCGCGCGTTCGCGGTCGCAGATGTAGGAGATGACCGTCTTCTCGGCCTGGAGCATCACCGAGGTCTTCACCACGCCGGCGCCGCCGCGCCACCGGCCGGGGCCGGGGCTGTCCTGCAGGATCTCGCATTCGGTGGTGAGGATGGGATTGGCGCGCTCTTGCCCCTCGACCGGCTGCGCCATCATGCCGGTGCCGAAGCAGGCGGTGGTGACATTGGCGCCGTCGCGGCCGTTGCGCCCTCCCCAGCCGCCGGGCAGCCAGTCGTAGAACATGAAGATCGGCTTGTCGGGGGTGCGGGCGTCGCGGCCGCCGGTGAGCAGATATTCGAGGTTGAAGGCGCAGGCGAGCGCCCGCTCGGGCATCAGCTTCGACCACATCTCGTAGATGGCGTTCATGATCTTCTCGAACGGCATCAGGAAGCCGGTCACCGCGACCGGCCATTGGGCGTCGACGATGGAGCCTTCCGGCTTGATGATCTCGAAGCAGCGGTAGAAGCCGGAATTGAGCGGCAGATCGGGGAAGAAGGTCTTCATCCCCGCGGCCACCGCCGAGAAGGTGGTGCCGAAGGCGGAATTGTAGATCGAGCCGATTACCGGATGAGAGCCGGAGAAGTCGTAGATCGCCTTGTCGCCCTTGATGGTGAGCTTGATGCGGATCGGGATCATGCCTTCCCCGCCGGCCGGGTCGCGGTCGATGAAGTCGACCGTTTCCCACTCGCCGTCGGGCAGCGCGGCGATACGCGCGCGGGCTGAGCGCTCGACATAGTCCTGCACGGCGGAAAGGCCGGTCTCCACGGTCTCGTGGCCATATTTGCCGACGAGGCGCAGTATCTCGCGCTCGCATACCGCGGTCGCCTGTGCCTGGGCCTGGATGTCGCCGATGATCGAGGCGGGATCGCGGGTGTTCGACGCGATGAGATGGGCGACGTCCTTGCAGAAGCGGCCCTTGTCGAACAGCCGGACCGGCGTGATGCGCAGACCCTCCTTGAACATCTCCTTCGCCGAGACGTCGAAGGAGCCCGGCACCGAGCCGCCGACATCCGACCAGTGCCCATTTGACTGGGCGAAGGCGATGATCTTGCCCTCGGAGAAGATCGGCCGGATCAGCCGCACGTCAGAGAAATGCGTGCCGCCGGCATAGGGGTCGTTGATGGCGTAGACGTCGCCCTCGTGCATGTCGCCGGCGAAGTGGCGCATCACCTCCTTGCAGGTGAAGTGCAGCGTGCCGACGTGGACCGCGATATCCGCATTGCCCTGCGCCGCGCATTCGCCTTCGGCATCGTGCAGGGCGCTGGAGAAGTCGTGGTTGTAGATGACGAAGGAGTAGCAGGTCCGCAGGATCTGCTCGCCCATCTGGTCGACGCTGGTGATGAAGGAGTTCTTCAGGACCTCGAAGGTCACGGGGTCGAGCTCGGCCATCGCTCTCAGCCCTTCACGCGGATGATGATGTTGAGGAAGCGGTCGACCTCGGCGCTGGCGCCGGGCGGCACGACGGTGGTGGAATCGAGCTGCTCGACGATGGCCGGTCCCTCGAAGACGAAACCGCAGGGCAGGTCGTCGCGGCTGTAGACCGGGGTGTCGAGCCCCTCGCCATCGAACCAGACGCGCCGGCGCGAGGCGGGTTCGGGGATGGTACCGGTCGGCGCGTGCACCGCGAACTCGGCCTTGGGCACCACGCCGATCGCCTTGAGATTGAGGCGGAAGAAACTCACCGGCGCGTCGTCGCGGCGGAAATTGTATTCGCGCTGATGCTCGGCGTGGAAGCTGTCGACGAGATCGGCGATCACTTCGATCGGGCGCGGCGCGTTGACCGCGAGCGAGCGCCACTGGCCGCGATACATCATGTCGATGGAGCGCTGGAGCACGATGTCGCCCTCGGCGACGCCCTCATGGGTGAGGCGGGCAAGCGCCTCCCTCTCGAGCTCGGCGAAAAGCGCTTCGATCTCGGCGGGATCGGCCTCGTCGGCGCCGACCATGCAGCTCTGGGAGAAGTCGTGCTGCATGTCGACCAAGAGGCAGCCGAGCGCCGAGGTGACACCGGGGTTCGGCGGCACGATCACTACCGGGATGGACAGTTCGCGGGCGACGTCGACGCCGTGCAGCGCCCCAGCGCCGCCGAAGGCGACGAGGGCGAAGTCGCGCGGATCGTAGCCGCGCGAGATGGAGATCAGCCGCACCGCGTCGGACATGTTGGCGTTGGCCACCCTGACGATGGCATCGGCCGCCTCGTGCAGGCCGAGCCCGAACGGCTTGGCAACGCCTTCCTCCACCGCGCTGTAGGCGAGCTCGGGATCGAGCGTCACCTTGCCGCCGGCTAGCGAGGTGCCGAGCCGGCCGAGCGTGATGTTGGCGTCGGTGTTGGTCGGCTGGGTGTTGCCGTTGCCGTAGCAGGCCGGTCCCGGATAGGCCCCGGCCGATTGCGGGCCATTGCGCAGGGATCCAGCCGCGTCCGTCCAGGCGAGCGAGCCGCCGCCGGCGCCGATGGTCAGCACCTCGATGGAGGCGAAGCGGATCGGGTAGCCGAACTCGATGTACCAGTCCTTGGTGACGCGCGACTGGCCCTCATAGGCGAGCGACACGTCGGTGGAGGTGCCGCCCATGTCGAGGCCGATGGAATTCGGGAAGCCGCACAGGCCGGCGATGTAGCGGCTGGCGATGGCGCCCGCGGCGATGCCCGAGCCGGCGAGGCGGGCGGCGAAGTCCTTGACGCTCGCCGGCGTCATCACCCCGCCGCCGGTGTGCAGGAGGAGCAGGTCGCGCTCGTAGCCGCCCTCGGCCAGCCGGTCGCCGAGCCGCGTCGTGTAGTCGACCACGACCGGGCTGACCACGGCGTTCGCCACCGTGGTGGAGAAGCGCTCGTGCTCGAAGATTTCCGGCAATACCTGCGAGGAGATCGACACCGGGATGTCCGGCATCTCCTCCTTCAGTATCTCGCGCATGCGCCGCTCATTGGCGCCGTTGAGATAGGCGTTCATGAAGCACACGGCGATGGCGGCGACGCCGCGCTTTCTGAGGATGCGGGCGACGTCGCGGGCGGCGGCCTCGTCGAGCGGCTCGACGATGCGCCCGGCCGCGTCGACGCGCTCGGGGACGGTGAGCCGGTCGCGGCGCGGCACATAGGGCGGCACCACGTCCTTGTAGACGTCCCACAGGTCTTCCTTGTTGGCGCGGCGGATCTCGATCACGTCGCGGAAGCCCTTGGTGGAGACCACCGCGGCACGCGGCAGGCGGCGGGTGATCAGCGCATTGGTGGCGACGGTGGTGCCGTGGGAGAACAGCGCTACCTTGGAGAGGTCGACGCCGGCCTTCTCGACGCCGCTCAGGATCCCGTCGATCGGATCACGGGTGGACGACGTCTTCTCGATACGGATGAGGCCGCTCGCCTCGTCCATGATGCAGATGTCGGTGAAGGTGCCGCCCACATCGACGGCTACGCGGAGATTCTGCACGGCAGCGCTTCCCTGTCCTAGCCCGTTCCGGCCGGCCCACGCGCATGGGCAAGGGTCGGCCGGAAGGACCCCGGCCGCCGGCTGCCTGGCGGTGGACGCGATTTCGGAAGTGTCGAGGGAGGATTAAACGTCCTTTTGTCCCGCGGCTCTTGACGCTCCGTGCAGGAAGATTTGCATCTGAGAGCACTCTCGCCTGATTTCTGGGCTCGCTCGGCAAATGCTCGGAAAATGGTCAGCAGCTCCGCCGGCCCAAGGGAAGCCGGCGAAGCCGCGAGGGCAGGCCTTAGGCGTCCGGCATGCCGGCATTCACCCAGTCGGTCACGTCGTCGAGCGTCAGCGCGAAGCGGCGCAGCATCTCGTCGATCTCCGCCTCGGTGATGATCATCGGCGGGCAGAAGGCGATGGAATCGCCGATGGCGCGGACGATCAGGCCATGATCATGGGCGCGGTCGAACAGCTTCAGGCCGACCTTGCCGACAGGTTCGAAGCGCGCCTTGGTCTCCTTGTCCGCCACCAGCTCGAGGGCGGCGATGAGGCCCATGCCACGCACCTCGCCCACCAGCGGATGGTCGGCGAAGCGGGCGAGCCCGGCGCGCATGTATTCGCCCATCGCGGCGGCGCGGGCGACGAGGCCGCGCTCCTCGATGATGGCAAGGTTCTCCAGCGCCACGGCGGTCGCCACCGGATGGGCGCCGGTGGTGTAGCCATGGCCGAGCATGCCGAGCTTTTCCGACTGGTCGGCGATCGGCTGGTAGATGGAATCCTTCATCAGGATCGCGGCGAGCGGCTGATAGGACGAGGTGATCTGCTTGGAGCAGACGAGGATGTCCGGCTCGATGCCGAGCGCCTCGCAGCCGAACATGGTGCCGAGCCGGCCGAAGCCGTTGATCACCTCGTCGGCGATGACCAGCACGTCGTACTTGCGGCAGACCGCCTGCACCTTCGGCCAGTAGCCCTTGGGCGGCACGATCACGCCGCCGGCGCCCATCACCGGCTCGCCGATGAAGGCGGCGACGGTCTCGGGTCCCTCGGCGAGGATCAGGTCCTCGATCTCCTTGGCGAGGCGGTCGGCGAAGGCCTCCTCGCTCTCGCCCGGCAGCGCGTTGCGGTAATGGTGCGGGCGCGTGGCGTGGCGGGCGAAGGGCAGGGGAAGGTCGAAGCCCTTCTGGTTGCCGGCAAGGCCCGTGAGGCTGGCCGCGGCGATGGTGATGCCGTGATAGGCGCCCTCGCGGGAGATGAACTTCTTCTTCTCCGTCCGGCCCAGCGCGTTGTTGTAGTACCAGACGAACTTGATGACGGAGTCGTTCGCCTCGGCGCCGGAATTGGTGAAGAACACATGGCTGAGGCCGGCCGGGGCGAGCTCGGTCAGCTTGGCGGCGAGCAGCGTCGAAGGCGCGTGCGCCTTGTGCGAGAACACATGGTAGTAGGGCAGCTTGGCGAGCTGCTTGGCCGCCGCCTCGACGAGGCGCGGCTCGCCGAAGCCGACGCCGACGCTCCACAGCCCGGCCATCGCCTCGATATATTCGCGGCCCTCGTCGTCATAGACATAGATGCCTTCGCCGCGGTCGATGACGATCGGCCCCAGCCGCTCGTGGCGACGCAGATTGGTCACGGGATGGATGTGGTGGGCGACGTCAAGACTGTGCAGCGAATTGGTGGGCATGCTCGGAACCTTGGGGCAGGGCGGAAGGGCTCCCGCGATCAGCTCGCGGGAGAGCGGGAATCGGCGCGCGTCTCGCTCGGCGTGCAGCCGAAACGCGTACGGTAGTTGCGGCTGAACTGCGCCTGGTCGCCGAAGCCCCATTCATAAGCGATTTCGGAGATCGATTTGCGGCAATTCGGATCGCGCAGCATCGCTTCGCACGCGAGAAGCCTCTGATTGCGTATATACGCGCCCACCGTGATGTTCTCGCCCTCGAAGATCTGGTGCAGGTAGCGCACCGAAATGCCGCAGCCCTCCGCCACCATCTGCGGCGAGAGCCGGACGTCGCCGAGCCGCGAGCGGATGAAGTGCTCGCAGCGGTGCAGATGGGCGTTGCGCACGCTGGAGGAATGGCCGGCCAGCACGCGCTCGTCCGCCTCGATCGCCATGGCGAGCAGGTCGACAAGCTGCTTGCCCATCAGCGCGCGGGCCGGCTCGTCCATCTCGTCGATGCGCGCGCCGGTGAGCCGCAGCATGTCGACGAAGATGGCGCCGACCGAGCGGCTGGCGTCGAATTGCAGCGTGGCGAGGCGCTCCGGCCGGACGATGCGGGTGCGCAGCACCGCCGCCGGAACCTTCAGCACCCAGAGCGCGGCCGGGTCGCGATGGCTGAACTCGTAGGGCAGGTGGCTGCGCTCGATGAGGAAGGCGCCGGGTCGGCAGCACACCTCGCGCCCGTCCTGCTCGAAGCGGACCTCGGCGAGCTCGGGCACGGTGATGAGGTAGCTCTCCTCGCGCTCCGTGACGAGGTGGCGCTCGTGGCGGCGATAGACGAGGCCGTCCGATACGTTGCGCGACACCGCGACCGGGCCGAGCGACCAGGCGCCGAGGCTGCCGGAGAACTCGCTGCCCGAGCCGAAGCGCAGGTCGAGCGGAAAGTAGGTCTTCGAGACGGCGTCCTGCCAGAGCTGGCGCCGCAGCGCCGGCGCCACCTGATTGGTCGAATATCCGGCACGCATGTCGCGTTCCTCCGATCCAAGGACGGCAGCCCGCGGGCGGCCGGGACGCCGGCGTCACCGCGGGATCATGCTACGTTCGCAGACGGAACGCCCCCTATGGCAGGCCTCGCGGTCCGCGCCGTCAAGGCGCCGGTCGCTCAGGCGAGCCAGGGGCGCACCGCTTCCTTCAGGACACGAGCCAACTCCGCCGCATTCGGCGTGTCGGAATGGATGCAGATCGTCTCGGCCTTCATGTCGAAGTCGCGGCCGTCGATGGTGACGGCCTTGCCTTCGGTGAGCATGCGCACGGCGCGGCGCGCCGCCTCGGCGGGATCGCGCGCCTCGTGCTCGCGGGTGATGATCAGCGCGCCCGAGGCGTCGTAATCGAGATCGACATAGTATTCCGAGATGAAGGTGAGGCCGCGGGCACGGTAGACCTTCTCATGCAGGGTGCCGGCCATGCCGACCACCGGCACGCCATATACCTGCGCGGCGTCGGCGACGGCGTGCGCCACCTCCTCGCGCCGCATCGCAGCGCCGTAGAGGGCGCCGTGCGGCTTCACATGGTTGAGCTTCATGCCGGCGGCGTCGAGGAAGCCCTTGAGGGCCCCGATCTGGTATAGCACGCAGGCCGAGAGCTCCTCGCGTCCCATCGCCATGTCGCGCCGGCCGAAGCCCTGCAGGTCCGGGAAGGAAGGGTGGGCGCCGACCGCCACCCCATGCTCGGCCGCAAGCCGCACGGTCTTGCTCATCACCACCGGGTCGGCGGCATGGAAGCCGCAGGCGACATTGCCGATCTGGATATGCGGCATGATGCCGGCATCGTCGCCGCAGCTATAGAGGCCGTATCCCTCGCCCATGTCGCAATTGATGACGACGCCCATGCCCTTCTCCGTACCCTTCGCCTGACTTGGCGGAAGCGTGGCGAAGCCCGACGGCCATCGTCAAATCGTATTAAGCGGATGCCGATATCTTAAATTTCGATGTCCTCTCCCGACCGCCGCCGCGCACCTGCCGGGCGGGCCGCGCCATAGCCGGCGACGGCGAAGCGCAGGAAGTCGCGGAAGGCCGACATGGCCGGCGTGAAGCGCGCGTCGCGGCGCCAGGCGAGGCCGACATCCATGCTCGGCACCTCGTCCTCCAGCTCCCGCTGCTCGATGCGCTGGCCCTCCAGCGACCATGGCCGGTAGACGAGGTCCGACAGGATGGTGACGCCCATGCCGCCCGCGACCATGGAGCGGACCGCCTCCACCGAGGAGGTACGGAAGATGACGCGGGGCTTCAGCGCATAGGTCGACCAGTAGCGCATGGAGGTGTGCCGCGCCTCATCGACGGTGAGCATCACATAGGGGTGGCGCGCCACGTCGGCGAGCGTCACGCGCTCGGGCCGGGTCAGCGGGTGGTCGGGGGCGAGCCACAGCCGACGAGCCGAGCGGAGCAGCAACTCGCTGGCGAGATTGCCGCTGTCTTGCAGATTGGAGACGAGGAGCACCGCGACGTCCAGCGCGCCATCCACCAGCGCCTGTTCCACCACCGAGCGCGGTGCTTCGAACAGCTCGACCGTTACGCCGGGAAAGCTCGCCTGGAAACGCATCTGGTGGCGCGGCAGGAAATAGCCCGCCACCGTGTAGGTGACGCCGATCCGCACCGTGCCGGCGATCGGCGCGTTGGAATGGTGGGCGTCGCGCACCGCTTCCGCTACCGCAGCAAGGATCTGCCGGCCTTGCGAGAGAAAGCGACTGCCCTCCAGCGTCACCGCTACGCCGGTCGGCGTGCGGTCGAGCAGGCGCGAGCCGACGAGCGCCTCGAGCTGCTGGATGGCGGCAGTCACCGCCGATTGCGAGACGTTGAGCTCCACCGCGGCCTGGCTGATGCGCCCCGTCTCGGCGGCGGCGACGAAATAGCGGATCTGCTTCAGCGAAACGGACATTCGGACCCTCGGAAATGGCGGCTCTGCGGTCGCCTGTCCCGATGCTATCTGATTTTCTGATGTCTCGAATTCTTTAATGCTATTTCTCGCCGGGTATCTCTTTTGCAACTCTCCCCGCAGCGACAAACCGCAGCTTTGATGGACAAGACGCGATGGCGAAGACGATACAGGCACCGCTGCCGGGCACCTTCTACCGGGCTTCGGCTCCGGGTGAGCCGCCCTTCAAGCTGGAGGGAGACGCGGTGGCGGTGGGCGACACGGTCGGCCTGATCGAGGTGATGAAGTCCTTCACGCCGGTCGTCGCCGAGGAGGCCGGCACGCTCATAGCCTTCCATGTGGAGAACGAGGACGCGGTGATGGCTGGCCAGCCGCTCTACGACCTCGGCTGACCATGGCCGTCTCGACGATTTTCATCGCCAATCGGGGCGAGATCGCCGTGCGGGTGATCCGCGCCGCCCGCGAGCTGGGCCTGCACACCGTGCAGGCGGTGAGCGCCGCCGATGGCGACATGCTGGCGGCTAGGCTCGCCGACGCGGTGGCGCCCGTGGGCCCGGCCCATGCCACCAAGTCCTATCTCAACAAGGAGGCGGTGGTGCGCGCGGCGCTGGAGAGCGGCTGCGACGCGGTGCATCCCGGCTACGGCTTCCTCTCCGAGAATGCCGATTTCGCCCAGATGGTGGAGGAGGCCGGCCTCGTCTTCATCGGGCCGAGGCCCGAGACCATCCGCCAGATGGGCGACAAGGCGCGCGCCCGGCAGGAGGCGCAGGCCGCCGGCGTGCCGACCGTCCCCGGCACCGAGGGCGTCGTCGCCGATCTCGACACGGCAAAGGCCGAGGCGGCGCGCATCGGCTATCCGGTGATGATCAAGGCCGCGGCGGGCGGGGGAGGGCGCGGCATCCGCGTCGCCCGCCACGAGGCCGAGCTTGCAACGCTATTCCCCCAGGCGAGCGGCGAGGCGCGCGCCGCCTTTGGCGATGGCGGGCTCTATCTGGAACGCTTCATCGGCCGCGCCCGGCACATCGAGGTGCAGGTGCTCGGCGACGGGAAGCGCGCCGTCCATCTCTTCGAGCGCGAATGCTCGCTGCAGCGCCGCCGCCAGAAGGTGTGGGAGGAGGCGCCCGCCGCCTGCCTCACCTCGGAACAGCGGGTGGCGCTGTGCGACTCGGCGGTGCGGCTCGCCGAACGGGTCGGCTATCGCGGCGCCGGCACGCTGGAATATCTGTTCGATGACGAGACCGGCGAGTTCTTCTTCATCGAGATGAACACGCGCATCCAGGTGGAGCATCCGGTTACCGAGATGGTGACGGGCATCGACCTTGTGCGGACGATGATCAGCATCGCCATGGGCGAGCCGCTGCCGCTCGCCCAAGGGGACATCGCACTGAAGGGCCATGCCATCGAGGCGCGCATCTGCGCCGAGGACCCGGCCGCCGATTTCCGCCCCGCTCCCGGCACGGTGACGGGGCTCGCTTTGCCCGGCGGCTTCGGCGTGCGCTTCGATACGCTGCTCTATGCCGGCTATACGGTGCCGCCCTTCTACGATTCGCTGCTCGGCAAGCTGATCGCCCATGACGAGAGCCGCGCCGCGGCCATCACACGCCTCGACCGCGCCCTCGGCGAGCTCGTCGTCGAGGGTCTGCCGACCACCGCGCCGCTGCACCGCGCTCTCGCCGCCGACCCGGCGGTCCGGGCAGGCAGGGTGCACACGCGCTGGCTGGAGGAGTGGCTGGCCGCCGCGCCGCTGGCCGTGCCTCTCGCTGCCCCCGCTTCACCCGCTCCCACCCCAGCCTGAGGATCGCCCGGCGATGCAAACGCGCTATTCATTCGGCGGCGACGAGCACATCTTCGTCGAGGTCGACGAGGAGATGTCGCTGGAGGCCTTCTTCAAGAGCCTCTCCATGACCAATGCGGTACGCGAGAGCGGCATCGCCGGCATCACCGAGATCTGCCCGGCCAACGCCTCGTTCCAGATCAAGTTCGACCCGGACGTGATCGCGCCGCAGGACCTCATGACGGAGCTGAAGGGGTTCGAGGCAGCGGCCGAGAAGGCGGACAAGACTATCGAGACCCGCATCATCGAGATTCCGGTGCTCTATGACGACCCGTGGACACGCGAGACGCTGATGCGCTTTCGCGAGCGGCATCAGGACCCGACCTCCACCGATCTCGAATATGCGGCGCGGGTGAACGACTATCCGGACGTTCAGAGCTTCATCGCCGCCCATGCGGCCTCGCCCTGGTTCGTCTCCATGGTCGGCTTCGTCGCCGGGCTGCCCTTCACCTACCAGTTGGTGGAGCGCGCCAAGCAGATCGAGGTGCCGAAATATCTGCGCCCGCGCACCGACACGCCGCGCCTCACGGTCGGCCATGGCGGCTGCTTCGGCTGCATCTATTCGGTACGCGGCGCCGGCGGCTACCAGATGTTCGGCGTCACCCCCATGCCGATCTACGATCCCAGCGGAAAGATCAGCTATCTCAAGGAGCTGATGATCTTTCGCCCCGGCGACATCATCAAGTTCCGCTCGGTCGAGCGCGCCGAGTACGACGCCGACGTCGCGGCGATCGATGAAGGGCGCTTCGAGCCGAAGATCGTGTCCGTGCCGTTCTCGCTCGACGCCTTCACCGCCGATCCCGCCGGCACCAACGCCAAGCTGCTGGAGGCCCTCAATGGCTGACCGCTCCATCGAGGTCGTCAAGCCCGGCCTCGCCACCACCGTGCAGGACCTCGGCCGGCCGGGCTATTACCATCTCGGCCTGCCGCTCTCGGGCGCCATGGACCGTTTCGCGCTGATCGCCGCCAACAGGCTTGTCGGCAATGAGGATGGCGCGGCGGGGCTGGAGGCGGTGTTCCTCGGGCCGGAGCTGCGCTTTACATCGGACGCGCTGGTCGCGGTTACCGGCGCCGAATTGCCGCCGAAGCTCGACGGGGTCGAGCAGCCGCTGTGGACCGCCTTCGCGGTCAAGGCCGGGCAGGTGCTGTCCTTCGCCTTCCTCAAGAGCGGCGCGCGCGCCTATATCGCCATCGCCGGCGGCATCGACGTGCCCGAAGTGCTCGGCTCGCGCTCGACCTATGCGCTCGGCGCGCTGGGCGGCTTCGAGGGCCGGGCCTTGAAGGCGGGCGACGTGGTGCCGCTCGGCACGCCGTCGGGAGCCTGGCGCGAAGGCGCCACGCTGCCGCCGGAAGGCCGCCGCCCCGTGCAGGCGAGCGGCGTCGAGATCCGCGTCGTGCCGGGCCTTTACTGGCACCGCGTCACCGAGGATGCGCAGGCCGGCTTCTTCGAAGACACGTGGAAGGTGGCGCCGGAAGCCGACCGCATCGGCTACCGCTTCCGCGGCGGCAAGAAGCTCGATTTCGTGCCGCGGGAGCAACCCTTCGGCGCAGGCTCCGACCCCTCCAACATCGTCGACAGCTGCTATCCCTACGGCTCGATCCAGGTGCCGGGCGGTACCGAGCCGATCGTGCTGCACCGCGACGCGGTGTCGGGCGGCGGATATTTCATGATCGGCACGGTGATCGCGGCCGATATGGACCTGATCGGGCAGTTGCAGCCGCACCAGCCCGTGCGCTTCACCGCCGTGACGTTGGACGAGGCGCTCCAGGCCCGGGTGGTGGAGAAGGCGCGGGTGCAGGGGTTGGAGCACTCCCTGCGCTTAGGCGGCTAATAATTTCGCTTTATCGATCTGCGATGACCGAGACGTCCGGGCCCGCTTTACAGCGGGCCCATGACGTAGGTGGGCAGCCAGGTGGCGATGCCCGGAAAGATGCTCAGTATGACGATGCCGAGCAGCATAAGCAGCACATAGGGCAGCGATCCGCTTAACACCTGCTGGGCCGGCACCTGCGGTGCGATGGCCTTCACCACAAACAGGTTGAGCCCCACCGGCGGGGTGATGAGGCCGATCTCCATGTTGATCGTCAGGATCACCGCGAACCAGTAGGGGTCGAAGCCCGAGGAGACGATGATCGGATAGAGCAGCGGCGCCGACATCACGATGATGGCGACCGGCGGCAGGAACATGCCGGCGACCAGCAGGAACAGGTTGATCAGCGCCATCAGCACCCAGCGGTTCACGTCAAGGCCGGCGATGACTCCCGCGACGGTCTGGGTGATGAAGAGCGAGGAGAGGGCGAAGGCAAAGAGCTCGGCCGACGCCATGATCATCATGATCATGACGCTTTCGCGCAGCGTGGACGAGAAGATCTCGAAGATCGGCTTCGGCTGGAACAGCCGGTACATCACGATGACCACGCCGAGCGTGAGGAAGGCACCCGCGCCGGCCGCCTCCGAGGGCGTCGCGACGCCGCCATAGAGCACGTAGAGCGTGCCGAGGATGATAATGAGGAACGGCGTGACCTTCGGTAGCGCCGCGAGCTTCTGGCCGAAGGTGAAGCGGTTGCTGCGCGTGCCGAAATCGAAGTTCTTCCGGCGGCAGTCGTAGAGCGCCCAGGCCATGAACATCGCCGTGAGCATGAGGCCGGGCATGACGCCCGCCAGGAACAGGCGGCCGATCGAGGTCTCGGTGGCGATGCCGTAGACGATCATCGTCACCGATGGCGGGATGAGGATGCCGAGTGTCCCGCCGGCGCAGATCGAGCCGGTGGCGACCGTGGCCGGATATCCGCGCTTGAGCATCTCGGGAATGCCCATCTTGCCGATGGCGGCGCAGGTCGCCGGGCTCGATCCGGTCATGCCGGCGAAGATGGCGCAGGCACCGAGATTGGAGATCACCAGCCCGCCGGGGACGCGGTTCAGCCAGCGGTCGAGCGCCTCATAGAGGTCGCGCCCGGCCGGCGTGGCGGCGACCGCCGCGCCCATGAGCACGAACATGGGGATCGACACATAGGCGAGGTTGGCGATGCCCGCGAACATGGTCTCGGCCAGCACCTCGAACACGCCGATGCCGTTGGCCATGAGAAGTCCGCCGATCGCCGTGAGGCCGAGGGCGAAGGCAATGGGCATGCCGGTGGCCAGCAGGACGAAGAGCAGGCCGATGACCAGCAGGCCGGAGGACGTGGGGGAGAGGCTCATCACGCGTGACCTTCGGCTTCATACGGACCGCGGAGGCGGCGGATCAGTTCGGCGACGTACTGGAGCGACAGGAACGCGAAGCTGACCGGCAGCGGCAGCAGCGGAATCCACAAGGTGATGGCGGCCACCGTCGAGGTGCGCCATTCGTTCACATAGGCCTCATGGAAGAAGATCGCGCTTGCGATCGTCATCAGGACCGCGAAGAGCAGGCCGAGGACGGCGCCGACGAGCCCGATGAGGCGCCTGGGGCCGGGCGGCAACGCGAGTTCGATCACGTCCACCCCGACATGGCCGCGCGTCTTCAGCACGTAGGGCGCGCCCAGGAACATGGCGGCCGTGGCCGAGAAGACGACGAAATCCGTCTGCCAGATCGTCGGCGCGCGGAAGACGTAGCGCAGGAAGATCATCTCGCAGATCACCAGCATCGCCGCGATGAGCAGCAGCCCGGCAATCAGGGCGGCGACTTTAGAGACGAGATCGACCGCTCGCAGGAACTGGTTGATCATGAAGAGCTTTCACTTGTCGGAGGGAAGGCTGCGCGACGGCGACGCCGTGGCGCCGCCCCAGATCGTAGGCGCGACGCTCCGCGACTCCCGGGACGGGAGTCGCGGAGCGAGGGGCGTCACTGGACGGACAAGGCCTTCTTGATCAGCTCGTCGCCGCCCTTCACCTTCTCGGCGAAGTTCTTGTAGGAGCTTTCCTGCGCCACCTTGAGCCAGGCGTCGTAATCGGCGGCGGACATCTCCACCACCTCGACGTTGGCCTTCTTGTAGGTGTCGATCAGCTTCTGGTCGCCCTTGCGGACTTCCTTGGAGAACCAGTCCTGCGCCTTCTTGCCCGCCGCGAGGATGGCCTTCTGCTGCGCCTCGTTGAGCTTGTCGAAGGACTGCTTCGACATCAGCACCGGCTCGTACATGAACCACAGCGCGTTCGCGCCCGGCGCCGTGAGGCACTTCACCTGCTCATAGAGGCGGTAGGAGACGAAGCTCTCCGAGGACGTGTTGGTGGCGTCGAGCACGCCCGTCTGCATGCCCGAATAGATTTCCGACGACGGCATGGAAGCGATGGAGGCGCCGGCGGCTGCCAGCATCTGCTCGAAGGCCGGACCCGCCGCGCGCGTGACCTGTCCCTTGATGCTGTCGGGGCCGGTGATGCAGCCCTTCTTGGAGGCGAAGGCGCCCGAGAGCCACGCATCGGCGATGACGATGGCGCCGTTCTTCTCGATGATGGCCTTGATGTCCTTCATGAAGGGAGAGTCGTTCAGGCGCTCGGCGCGCTCGAAATTGCGCACGAGGCCGGGCATCAGCGTGACGGAGAATTGCGGCACGCGGCCCGAGGCGTAGTCGAGCGGGAACGAAGAGAGGTCGAGCTGGCCCTTGGTGATCGCGCCCCACTGCTCGTTCGCCTTGAACAGCGACGAGCCCGGGAACACCTGGATCTTGAGGCCGACATTCGCCGCTTCGACGTCGCGGGCGATCATCTGCACCATCTCGTCGCGGGGGTCGCCCTTGCCGCCCGGGAACTGATGCGAAGCGCGCAGCGTGATGTCCTGCCCGAGGGCCGAGCCGGCGAAGGCCAAAGCGCAGCCCAGGGTCAGGGCGCGCGCGATCCGTTGCGTACCGTTCATGTTTTCCTCCTTTTCGCCCGCCTTCCGGCGGCTGTTGGCGTTTCCTCAGTGTCTTCTTGTCGGGTGGTTGTCCCGCCCGCCTTATGAATTGTCCGGCGCTGACCTTACGCTAGGCGCTCCGGCGGTAGATATCCTTGTAGCTGTCGCGCAGGACATTCTTCTGCACCTTGCCCATCGTATTGCGCGGCAACTCCTCGACGAAGAACACCCGCTTGGGCTGCTTGAACTTCGCCAGCCGGCCTTCCAGCGCCTGAAGGATGGTTTCCTCGGTCAGCCCCGCGTCTTTCTCGTGCACCACGACGGCGGTGACGCCCTCGCCGAAATCGGGATGCGGCACGCCGATGACGGCGCTTTCCACCACGCCCTCGATGGTGTCGATCTCGCCTTCGATCTCCTTGGGATAGACGTTGAATCCGCCGGTGATCACCAGGTCCTTGCCGCGGCCGACGATGTGCAGATAGCCGCGCGCGTCGATCTTGCCGAGGTCGCCGGTGATGAAGAAGCCGTCATGGAACTCGCTGGCCGTCTTTTCCGGCATTCGCCAGTAGCCCTTGGTCACGTTCGGGCCCTTCACCTCGACCATGCCGATCTCGCCGGCGGCGAGCTCCGCGCCCGAGGCGGGGTCGGTGATCCGTATGGTGACACCGGGCAGGGGAAAACCGACCGTGCCGGCGACGCGCTCGCCCTCATAGGGATTCGAGGTGTTCATGCAGGTCTCGGTCATGCCGTAGCGCTCGAGGATGGCATGGCCCGTCCGCTCGCGGAACGCGCGGTGGGTCTCCGGCAGCAGCGGCGCGGAGCCGGAGATGAACAGGCGCATATGCGCCGTTGCCTCCCGCGTCAGGCCGGGCTGGTCGAGCAGCCGGGTGTAGAAGGTGGGCACGCCCATCAGGCAGGTCGCACGGTCCATCAGCGCGATCGCCTCGCGCGGGTCGAACTTGGCGCGGAAGAACATCGACGCTCCGCTCAGCAGCACGATGTTCACGGCGACGAACAGGCCGTGGGTGTGGAACAGCGGTAGCGCGTGAATGAGCACGTCCTCACCGCTGAAGTGCCAGCACTCCTTCAGCGCCCGGGCATTGGAGAGCAGATTGCCGTGGCTCAGCATGGCGCCCTTGGCGCGGCCGGTGGTGCCGGAAGTGTAGAGGATGGCGGCGAGATCGTCCGATCCGCGCGGCACATCGTCGAAGCCGGGCGGGAACGCGGCCGCCGCGTCGGTGAGGGAGCCGGTGCCGTCGGCGCCCAGCGTCTCCACGCTCGGCACCCCCAGCTCGCCGGCCAGGGCGCGGGCCTCGGCCTCGATCTCCGGACGGCAGATGAACAGCGCGGGTTCCGCATCGCCGAGGAAGTAGCGCACCTCCTTCAGCGTGTAGGCTGTGTTGAGCGGGAGGTAGACCGCGCCCGCGCGCACGCAGGCGATATAGAGGGCGAGGCACGGCCAGGATTTCTCGACCTGCACCGCCACGCGGTCGCCCGGCTTCACGCCCCGCGCGACAAGGAGACCGGCGAGCCGGGCGGAGAGGGCCAGAAGCTCGCCATAGGTGGCGCTCGCCCCGTCCGTGAGCATGGCCAGAGGCTTGTCGGGCGAGGGGACGGCGGAGCGGATGGCGGCAAACAGGTGGTTCTCGGACATGGCGGCTTTCAGGTGACGGGAACGAGGGCGCTCGACGCGGTGTCGACCTTGACCAGCTTGCGCACATTCGCGCTGGCGACGATTTCGCCCTTGCCGGCAAAGGCTTCGTGGTTCTTCTCGATGTCGGCCGGAACGTATCGGTAGTTCACCATCAGCCCGGCGGCCTGGGCGATGCCCTTCGCCGACAGGTCGCCCATCGGGTTGATGCGTTCCAGCCGCGCACCATTGCCGAGATGGAAGCGGGCCACCGGATCGACCGGCCCGCCCTTCGACGTGCGGGCGGCGAGCAGGTAATAGGCGCCGAGGGAAGCGAGGACGTCCACCATCTCCTCGCGCAGTTCCGGCTTCTCCGCCCAGTCCGGGACATCGAGCTTCTCCAGTACCTTGCGGTCGGCGGCGGAAAGGACGGCGCTGCTTTCCGCCCGACGCTCGGCCTCCAGCCATTTGCGGAAGCCGGGCACGGGCGAAAGCGTGACGAAGGTCGAGAGGGAGGGAAGCTCGCGCGAGATCTCCTCAAGCACCTGCTTGATCAGGAAATTGCCGAACGAGACGCCGGCAAGGCCCTTCTGGCAGTTGGAGATGGAATAGAAGACGGCGGTGGTCGCTTCCCGGGGCTGCAACAGCTTGCGGGCCGGATCGAGGATCGGGAAGATCGCGCCCGGCGTCTCCTTCATCAGCGCGACCTCGACGAAGATCAGCGGCTCGTCGACCAGCGCCGGGTGGAAGAAGGCGTAGCAGCGCCGATCCGGCGAATCGACGCGCGAGCGCAGGTCGTCCCAGTCGCGGATGGCGTGGACGGCCTCATAGCGGATGATCTTTTCCAGGACATTGGCCGGCGTCGACCAGTCGATGCGCTTCAGCACCAGGAACCCCCGGTTGAACCACGACGAGAACAGGTGCGCGAAATCGCGGTCGACCTCGGCGAAGTCGCGCCGGCGAACCATCGCGTCCATGAGCTGCTCGCGCATGCGCACCAGGGATAGCGTGCCGCCCGGCGCGAGGTTGAAGCGGCGGAAGAGTTCCTGCCGGCGCGGTTCGCTCGCGCGGTGCAGGTCGGGCGCGGCGGCCAGCCCATTGCGCCCGTAGGCTTCGAGCGCAGCCGTGAGCCGGCGCGGATCGGGGCCGAACTTCTCGGCGAGCACCTCGAAGAAGGCGGTGCTCTCGCCGATCTTCATATGCGCGTAGCGGTCGAGGATGTCCGCGGCGAGGGCGACGCCGGAGGCTTCGCCACGCCCGGAAAGGAGGGCCTCGCAACGCTCCGCCAGCGTTTCCACCCGCGTCGCCCCGCTTACCCGATGCGAGCGGTCGAGCAGCGTGCGACCGCGCTCCGCGATGGAGGTCAGCAGGTCCGCTACGAAGGAGGTGTTCGATCCCATGGCTGTTCCAGCGTTCGATCTTCGCCAATGGCCCGCCGGCAGCAGCGGTGGCCTGGAGTACACGAGGACGGCAGCTTTGGTATCGAGTGAAGGCGAATCTGCATCTAAAGTCAATCATCAAGTATACAAGAACTGCCCTCTTGCATTGCGGCATGGAAGGTGGCTTCCTGCGTGCGGAGGTACGCCGTGCGTGGTGAGCAGACGCCGAGGCTTCGCGAAGCCCTTGAAGAAGACATCGTCTCGGGTCGCTTGCGCCCCGGGCAGAGGCTTGACGAGGCGAGCCTTGCCGAGCGCTTCGGCGTGTCGCGCACGCCGATCCGGGAGGCGCTGATCCAGCTGTCCGCCTCCGGTCTCATCGACATGCGACCCCGGCGGGGCGCCTATGTCGCGCTGCTCGGCCCGCGCGAACTCGTCGAATCCTTCGAGCTGATGGCGGAGATCGAGGCTTCCTGCGCGCGGCTCGCGGCCCAGCGGCTCGGAGCGGCCGACCGCGCCGCGATCAACGAGGCGCACGCGGCCTGTTGCGAGGCCGTGGCGGCAGGCGACGACGATGCCTATTACCCGGCCAATGCCCGCTTCCATGCGGCGATTTACACGGCGACAGGAAACCGTGTTCTGCGGGCCGAGGCGATACGGCTACAGACGGCGTTGCAGCCCTATCGGCGCCTCCAATTGAAGGTGCCGCGGCGCATAGCGGCATCGCTCGCCGAGCATGAGGCCATCCTGCAGGCCCTGCTGGCAGGAGATGGTGTCAGCGCCGCCGAGCGGATTCGTGCCCATGTGCTGGTGCAGGGCGAACGATTCATGTCGCTGCTCGCCGCCTTGCAGGAGGAAACCGAGACGGCCGACTGAGCTTGCGCCACGATCGGGCAAGCTAGAGAGGTTTTCCGCACAGGAATTCCCCGACATGCCGCGCGAACAGGTCGGCACTCGTGCGCGGGTAGAAATGCCCGCCGTCGAGCTCGACGAGCTTCGCGCCGGGTATGGAGCGGGCGATGCGCTCGGACTGCTCGAAGGGGATCATCGCGTCGTCACGACCGCCCACGACCAGGGCCGGCGCTTCGATGCGACCGAGATCGGCCGCGCGGTCGTAAGCCAGCAACATGCGGATGCGGGCCGCCGTCACGGCAAGCGGAGCAAGGGTCTCGTTCGCCCGGCCGGTGGCGGCTTCGAGCTCTTCCTCATGGGCGGCTATCCAGTCCGCGTCATAGCCGAGCACATGAGTGAAGGCCTGGTAGATGTCCGCGCGGCCGGCTTCGAGCAGTGCCAGACGCGCTCGGAACAGCGTGCGGAAGCGCGCATCGGGGGAGGGCCAACTGCCCGAGACAACGACGCTCCCGATCCGCGCCGGCGCGTCCGGCGCCAGGGTCTGGACTACCGTGCCGCCCGTCGAATGGCCGACGAGATGCGCGCGCGAACAGCCTTCCGCGTCCACGATCGCCAGCACATCCCCGGCGATGGCCTCGATCGTGTAGGGACTATCCGGCCGGTCGCTCCGGCCGGCGCCCCGGTGATCGACAAGGAGCAGGCGAAATTGTCCTTCGAGCCGGTCGGCAACCGGCTCCCAGAAGCGTCCGTCGCCGCCGAGGCCGGGGATCAGCACCACCGGCTCGCCCTGGCCGCGCACCTCGTAATGCACGCGGCAGCCGTCGGATGCGGTCATCAGCGGCATGACGGATCCTCAGATCGGCTGCTCGCCGGTATAGCTCGGCCAGGTATCGCCGAGCCGATAGCCGTCCGGGAAGGGATCGGTCGGGTCGAGCACATGTGCCGCGCAGGCGGCCGATGAACTCCGTGTCGATCAGCGAACGATGGATGAATCGCTCGCCGATCCCGAGCTCGCCGCGCGCATGCAGCACCGCCATGCGGGCACAGGTGCCTGTGCCGCAGGGTGAGCGGTCGTGCCGCCCGGGCGAGACGATGACCGTGTTCTTCGAACTCGCACCAACATCGAAGTGCAGGAGGCATATCTTGGCCAGCCAGGAGCCATCAGGGACATCGAAGCCGCTGCTCGCGGTCGACGCAATCGAGTCCGGCTACGGGAGGGTGAAGGTCTTACATGGCATCAGCCTTGAGGTGCTCCCCGGCGAGGTCATCTGCATCATCGGCCCGAACGGCGCCGGCAAGACGACGCTGCTGCGCACCATCAGCAGGCTGAACAAGGCGACGCGCGGTTCCATCCGCTTCAAGGGCAAGGAGGTCACCGGCCTCAAGCCGCACCAGGTGGTGCGGCGCGGGCTAGGGCACTGCCCGGAGGGGCGGCGGGTGTTCCAGCTCTCCGTCGAGGAGAATCTCATCACGGGCTATGTCGCCGGGCGCGGCAAGAGCTTCGCCGAGCTGCGCGACCAGGTCTACGGGCTGTTCCCGATCCTCGGCGAGCGCCGCCACCAGTCGGCCGGCCGGCTTTCGGGTGGCCAGCAGCAGATGGTCGCCATCGGCCGCGCGCTGATGGGCAGCCCGGAGCTGCTGCTTCTCGACGAGCCTTCGCCTCGTGGTTCGGCAAGATCGGCAAGCCGAGCTATGCGGCGTACTCCGCCTCCAAGGCGGCGGTGATCGGCTTCACCCAGGCGCTGGCCGCCGAAGTCGCGCCCCTCGGCGTCAACGTCAACGCAGTGTGCCCGGGCTCCATCGTCGGCACGCGGATGCGCGACGATGCCGACCGCATGTCGCGCGAGCAGGGGCTGCCGACGGCCAAGGAGCGCGAGCATCTCATCCGGTCGGCCGCGTCGGCCTGCCGGATGACATTGCCCGCGTCGTTGCTTTCCTCGCCTCCGACGAGTCCGCCTACATGACCGGCCAGGCGATCAACGTCACCGGCGGACTATGGATGAACTGACCTAGCCCGCTGCGTTGGCGGGGCTGGCCGGGCTGAAAAAACGATCCGCTGAGGCGAAGCTTCTTGAGATTCAATTGGATTGTCCGGCGCTAGGGAGCATCGCCGCTTCCGCCAGCCTGCGAGCCTCGTTTTCGGCCTTTTGCGCCGTCTCGCGCCGCTCGCTGTAGCGGCTGGTGAAGTATTCCGTCCGGTCGCGGGTCAGCAGCGTGAACTTCACCAGTTCCTCCATCACATCCACGACCCGGTCGTAATAGGGAGAGGACTTCATGCGGCCCGCCTCGTCGAACTCCTGAAACGCCTTCGCGACGGAGGACTGGTTCGGGATGGTCAGCATGCGCATCCAGCGTCCGAGGACGCGCAACGCATTGACCGCATTGAACGACTGGGAGCCGCCGCTGACCTGCATCACCGCGAGCGTGCGGCCTTGCGTGGGGCGGATGCCGGCCACCTCCAGCGGTATCCAATCGATCTGGCTCTTGAAGACGCCCGTGATGGTTCCGTGCCGCTCCGGGCTGCACCACACCTGGCCCTCGGACCATGCTGAAAGAGCGCGAAGCTCCTGCACCTTGGGATGATCCGGCGACACGCTGTCGGGCATCGGCAAGCCGCGTGGATCGAAGATGCGCGGCTCGGCGCCCATTCTTCGCAGCAGCCGCGCCGCCTCTTCCACCAGCAGTCGGCTGTAGGAGCGCTCCCGCAGGGAGCCATACAGCAGCAGGATGCGGGGCGGGTGGGTCGAGGGCTCGCGCCCAGCCAGCTTCCCGTGGTCCGGCAGATCGAGATGGGCCGAATCCAGGGCGGGGAAGGCGTCATCGGGCGGTGTATCGGACGGCATGGCGAGATCTATGCAGCTTGAAGGGAAGGGCGGGAAGACGCAGCCGCAGACGAGAAGCCGGGAACGAGCGGGGCTGGCGCGTCATGGTCACGACGGGCGAGGGTCCTGATGCGCCGGGCGGGCGGCGGGACGTCCCTCGTACCAACCCTTGGACCGATTCACGAGCCAGACCACCGTTAGCATCACCGGCACCTCGATCAGCACGCCGACCACCGTGGCGAGCGCGGCGCCGGACTGGAAGCCGAACAGGCTGATGGCCGCGGCCACCGCGAGTTCGAAGAAGTTGGAAGCGCCGATCAGCGCCGATGGCCCCGCGACGCAGTGCTGTTCCCCGGACAGGCGATTGAGCAGATAGGCAAGGCCGGCATTGAAGTAGACCTGAACAAGGATCGGCACCGCCAACAGCCCGATGACCAGCGGCTGGCGGAGGATCTGCTCGCCCTGAAACCCGAACAGCAGCACCAGCGTTGCGAGGAGGGCGACCAGCGACAGCGGCTGCAGGCGGTCGAGCAGACGGAGCAGGGCGGCCTCGCCGCCACGCGCCAACAGGCTGCGGCGCACCGCCTGCGCGAGTATCACCGGCACGAGGATGTAGAGCACCACCGACAGCAGCAGCGTGTCCCACGGCACGGTGATGGCGGACAGCCCCAGCAGCAGCCCCACGATGGGCGCGAAGGCGAACACCATGATGGCGTCGTTCAGCGCCACCTGCGACAGGGTGAAATGCGGCTCGCCCCTCGTGAGGTTCGACCAGACGAACACCATCGCGGTGCAGGGTGCGGCGGCAAGGATGATCAGTCCGGCAATGTAGCTGTCGATCTGGTCCGCCGGCAGATAGGGGCGGAACAGGTAGCCGATGAACAGCCAGCCGAGAGCGGCCATGGAGAACGGCTTCACCGCCCAGTTGACGAACAGCGTGACGCCGATGCCACGCCAATGCTGCGCCACCT
Organism: Ancylobacter novellus DSM 506; assembly: GCF_000092925.1. Lineage (NCBI taxonomy): Bacteria > Pseudomonadati > Pseudomonadota > Alphaproteobacteria > Hyphomicrobiales > Xanthobacteraceae > Ancylobacter > Ancylobacter novellus. Next base: position 1,647,513 of record NC_014217.1, read on the forward strand.
GACCCAGGGCCGAGAAGTCGATACGCAGCAGCATGGGCACGATCATCAGCCAGATGAGCGCGGCAACGGGCAAGTTGACCTTGGCGATCTCGGCCGTTCCGATGATCTGGAACAGGCCGGGAAAGAGATGCCCCAGCGCGACGCCGGCGATGATGCAGAGGCCGACCCACACGGTCAGATAGCGCTCGAATGTCGTCATGGTGCCTCAGAGCAGGATGCGGCGGGTGAGAAGGGGAGCCGTGCTCGGGCAGAGCGACGCAAATTGCGGCGTCTGCGCCAGGCCCTCGGGAGCGGCGTCGCTGGGGCCGACTGCGAAGCCCAGCCGTTCGAAGAACGCGGCGGCGGAGGTCGTCAGCGCCCACGCCTTGCGCCCGCCGGCATCGAATGCCCGGCTCATGAGCAGCAGGACGATGTTGCGCCCGATCCCCGCGCCCCGGGCCGCCGGCACGACGAGGAGCGAGCGCAGAAGTGCGTCTTCGCCGCTCATCTCGATGCCGGCATAGCCGACCAGCGTGCCGCTGAGCGTCCGGTAGCTGTAGAACCGGCCGGCGGACGACCGAAGATCGTCCGTGGGCAGCCCTACCTCGCGCAGGGCCTTGGCTAGGCGCGGGTCGCTCGCGGCCACCTGCTCGTCGCGCAGGAACGGGCTGCCGTCGTCCTTGTCGAGGTCGACGTTCGGCAGGACCGGCAGAAGGTCCAGAACCGTCTCCGAGGGCCGGCACAATTTGACCCCGAGGGGCGTCACGACAATCGGTCGGTTGAGGAGGATGGGATGCTCCGCCACAGCGGCCAGCAGCGCCGCGTCGTCCAGCGTCGAGTCGTCGAGGCCGAGTTCCTTGAACGGCGTCCCGCGCTCGCGCAGGAGGTTCCGCAGTGGCCAGCCGATGCGGCTGGCGAGCTGCAGCAGCATGGCCGGCGTCGGCGGTGTCTTCAGATATTCAATGACATGCGGCTCGATGCCGGCATGGCGGATCAGCGCCAGCGTATTGCGCGACGTGCCGCAGTCGGGATTGTGATAGACAATGATGTCCATAGCCGTCAGGCCACGTCGGGGCGCCGCGCGGTCCCGCCTTCGAGCTGGCCGATCTCACGCAGTCTTGTGCCCAGTGCGACACCGTCGAGGCTCTTGAGCGGCAGCGCGACGAAGACCGCGATGCGGTTCCTCAGATAGTGGAACGTATCGGCGAAGGCCGCTTCCTTCTGGATGTCCGATCCCTCGACGGCGGCAGGATCCTCGATGCCCCAATGCGCCGTCATGGGTTGCCCCGGCCATACGGGGCACGCCTCGCCGGCCGCGTTGTCGCAGACGGTGAAGACGAAATCCATCACCGGGGCATCGGGCGAGGCAAACTCGCTCCATGACTTGGAACGAAAGCCCTCCGCCGGATAGCCGAGGCGCTCCAGCGTCTTGAGGGCGATCGGATGCACCGCGCCCTTCGGCTGGCTTCCGGCCGAGAAGGCGCGGAATTTTCCGCTGCCCAGCTTGGTCAGGATGCTTTCGGCGAGGATGGAGCGCGCCGAATTCCCGGTGCAGAGAAACAGCACATTGTAGACGCGGTCGCTGGTTGTGGCGTCAGTCATGGACAGGCTCACTGTCAGTCGTTGCGGGAGGGCAGCAGGGCGAAAGTTCCGCGAGCAGCGGCGCGCATACCTCCGGCCGCCCCGCGCAGCAGTTCTGCACGAGGAAGCTCGCGAGCTCGCTCACGGCCGCAAGATGGGCGCGATAGATGATCGTTCGGCTTTGACGTTCGGCGCCGATGAGGCCCGCGCGCGTGAGCACGGCGAGGTGCGTCGACATCGTGTTATGCGGCACCGCCAGCCGGCGCGCGACTTCGCCCGCGGGCAAGCCGTGGGGTTCCTGCTCGATCAGCAGTCGGAAGACGTCGAGGCGGGTCGACTGCGCGAGCGCGGCGAAGGCGAGAATGGCTCTCTCTTGGTCCATGTGTCGAGAATAGTCGACACATGGAGATGATTCAAGCGCGACGTCGTGAATCCGAAGAATGGCAGCACCCTTCCGGGTGCCGCCAATTTGCTTGCCGTCTAGCCGGCCACGGCTTCGAGTTGGTCGACCTCCGCCGCCGACAGCAGGTTCATGAGCCGCGCGATGTCCGCGCCGGTGTCGAGGCTGCGGGCGAGGGCGAGGACCTCCTTCTGCGCCCGCTCGTCCAGCACGCCTTCCGCGCACATGTGGAACTTGCCGTCCAGATCGGCATCGCTGATGGGGTTCAGAGGTCCGCCGCGATAGCGCTCGTCGGCCCACTGCACGAGGGTGCGCCCGTCCTTGGTCTCCACCTCGATGCGCGACCGTATGAGGTCGTAGCCAAGCGCGTCGATTTCCGGATCACCGACCACGTCGGTGCGCGCCTGGAGGTCCTGCATCGCCGGGCCGGCGACGAAAGCGTCCTCGAATTCGTGATGACTGGCGCGGCGGCGCAGCACGATCATCGCCAGCAGCGCCGGCATGGAGAACTTCGCCTGGAGGTGGTTGCGGGCGATCGGGTAACGGATCGGCTCGATAATGTTCTTGCCGGCGAAGAAGCGGATGCGGGCAACCTCGTCCGGCTTCAGGTCATGGTCGAGCACCAGCTTGAGCATGGCGTCCATCGACTGGTGCGTGAGGATGCCGGACGGGTAAGGCTTGATCGACACGCCGGGGCTGACGATGGTCAGCGGCGCGCCGAAGCCCTGCGCCGCCTTGGCCGGATCGAAGCCCTCGCCCATCACCGAGAAGAACCCCCACGGGCCGTCGAGCGCGGTCGGATCGGCATCGAAGCCGCGCGCGGCCAGCAGCGCGGCGGTGACGCCGTTCTCGCTGGCCCGGCCGACATGCAGCGGCTTGGTCATGGTGCCGAAATTGACCCGAATGCCGGCCGCAAGGCTCGCGGCGATGCCCAGCGCATGAGCGAGGCGCGGGCCGGTCAGCCCGAGAAGCTTCGCCGCGGCGACGCAGGCGCCGAAGGTGCCGACCGTGCCGCTCGAATGGTGTCCACGCCGATAGTGGATCGGCAGCATCCATTCGGAGATCTTGCACTCCACCTCGAAGCCGAGTTGGAAGGCCAGCATGATCTCGCGCCCGTCACGCTGCCCGAACATGTTCGCGACCATGAGCGCTGCGGTCAGCGGCGGAACGGTCGGATGCGTCAGCAGGCCGTAGACATGCGCGGGATCGTGCGAGACCTGCGTGTCGTCCCAGTCATGCGCGTGACCGGCCGTGCCCCAGACGCGCGCGGCGAGGGGAGCCGGGACTCGCCGCTTGCCGGCGGCCGGCAGCGGCGCGTCGGCGCGTCCGCCCTGATCGAGCGCGTCCTCGATCAGGATGCGTACGGAAGGCTCCCGGCTGCCGGCGAGATAAAGACCCAGGGCATCGACGATGCAGCGACGGCCAATGTCCAACGCCTCGGCCGGAAGGTCGTCATAGGTCGTCGTCTCGACGAACCGAAGCGTGGCGCTGGTGATGCCGGTCTCGGCAGCGTTCATGAAGTCCACTCCTTAAGAAGCTAGGCGAGATTGGAACCGGCGAGCAGGCGCTTCCTGGCCGACATGACATGGGCCATATGCGCCGCCTGCGCGCGGTCGGGGTCGTGAGCCGCGATGGCTTCCACCATCTCGCGGTGTTCACGGTTGGACTCCTGCATCGAGCGCCCCATCGTGAGGTTGCGGGCGCGGTAGAGCTGAAGTTGCTTGATGAGCGAGAGGTATTGGCTGGCCAGCACCGGATTGGCCGCGTGGCCGACGATGTATTCGTGCAGGGCGAAGTTCTCCTGCAGGTAGCGCTCCGTTTCTCCGGCCGCGATCGCCTCATCCATTGCGGCGACGAAGCCGCGCAGGGTGACAATCTCGTCGTCGGTGGCGCGGATCGCCAGCAGACGGCCGGCGAGGGCGAAGAGAAACGCCCGGACCTCGTAGATCTGCGCGGCCTGAGCCGGCGTCAGCCGGCGGACGAACACGCCGCGGTTCGGAACCTGGTCGATCAGCCCGCTCGCCTCGAGCGAACGCAGCGCCTCCCGGATCGGCCCCCGGCTGGTGCCGAAACGAAGGGTGAGTTCCTTCTCGTTGATCCGGTCGCCTGGCGCGTACTCGCCTCCAAGGATGACCCGCTGGATTTCCTCTTCGATGAGCATGGGCAGGGAGCAGGACTTCAGCAGTTCGATCGCGGGCGTGGGCATTCGCTCCTCCGTCGTGGCGGCGATCCAATGCTGGTTTCGTTCGCGTGTCAATTGTCGATTGTAGGACAACTTAGGAAAGCAGCAGAATTCATCCGTCGCTGCTTCGCGCGGTTCCGTCGATTCCCCCTGGTCGTCGGTCCTTGGCGAAGACTCCTTCGCCTGTCGGTATCTGGAGCAAGACGGCGGTGGTTCCTCCATGCTCATCGGGCTCTGAATCCAGTCCATTTCACCATGGTCGGCGACGTCTGAATTGTTGACAGTTATCAGTTATGCGATAGACCGGAGTTGCTTAAAATGGAGGAAGCGCCATGGCCGTCCTAGAAGCCGTACCGGAGCTCGTGCCGTCGACAAGATTGATGGAGGGTTTCTCGTTCCAGCGCATCAAGACGCGGGGCGCAGAGATCAATGTCGCCACGGCGGGGGAGGGGCCGCCGCTGCTTCTCATCCACGGCAACCCGCTCACGCTCGTGAGCTGGCACAAGGTTGCCCCCTCGCTCGCTCGGGACTTCTCCGTCGTGGCGATCGACATGCGCGGCTATGGCGACAGCTCGAAGCCCTATGGCGGCGAGGATCATTCGGGCTATTCGTTCCGCTCCATCGGCGAGGATGCCTTCGACGTCATGGACGCGCTGGGCCACAAGACCTTCGGGGTCGCCGGCCATGACCGGGGCGCGCGCGTCGGGTTCCGCATGTGCCTCGACCAGCCCGAGCGCATCACCCGCTACGCCGCGCTCGACATCGTGCCGACCCACCACGTCCTGAACAACATCACGCTGGGATGGGCCCGCGAGAGCTATCACTGGTTCTTCATGGCGCAGAAGGCGCCGTTCCCGGAGAAGCTGCTGGGCGCCGATCTCGACTACTACATGCGCTACAAGCTCAACAAGAAGGGCGTCGGTCTCGACATCTTCACGCCGGAGGCGATGGAGGAATACATACGCTGCGCCACCCATGAGCAGATCCACGCGGTCTGCGAAGATTATCGCGCCACCGTCACCGTCGATCTCGACATGGACACGGCGGATTACGGCAAGCGGCGCATCACCTGCCCGACTATGGTGATCTGGGGCGACAACAGCCATTGCGGCCGCCACTTCAAGCCGGTCGAGGCGTGGGCGGAATGGGCCGACGACCTGGTCGGCTTCTCCGTTCCGACAGGCCATTATCCCGCCGAACACCGGCCGGATCTCATCTACGCCGCCTTCTACCGCTTCTTCCGCGGTGAGCCGGTGGCATGACCTTCGCGCGCGTGACGGCGGAGACGGCTAAGAGCCGTCTTCATGCCGGAGACGAGGTGGCCTTCCTCGACGTTCGCGAGGCGGCCGCCTTCGGCGACGGGCATCCGCTCTTCGCGATCCCTTGTCCTTATAGTCGGCTGGAACTGTCGGCAATTTCGCTGGTTCCGCGTCCGGACTGTCCGGTTCTCCTTATCGACGACGGCGACGGCGTGGCGGAGAAAGCGGCACGGCGCCTCGCCGCCTGCGGCTACACCGATGTCGCGGTCGTCGAGGGCGGCATGCCGGCCTGGACAGCGGCCGGCTTCGGCGTCTTCGCGGGCGTCAACGTGCCCAGCAAGACGCTCGGCGAGCTGCTCGAGCATGAGCATCACCCGGAGATGATCGACGCCGCGACGCTGGCTCTCTGGCAGCGCGAGGGCAGGCCGCACGCCTTCTTCGATGCGCGTCCGCCGGGCGAGTTCGCCAAGATGCGCATCGCCGGCGCCCGCTGCGTGCCGAATGGCGAACTGGCACATCGCCTCGCCGCCGCGGTCCCGGACGAGGAGACGCCCATCGTCGTCACCTGCGCCGGCCGCACGCGCGGCATCGTCGGCACGCTCGGCCTGCGTGCGCTCGGCGTGCGCAATCCGCTCTATGCGCTCGAAAACGGAACGCAGGGCTGGGCGCTCTCGGGACTGCCGCTCGATCGCGGCGCACAGGCCGATCCGATGCCGACATTGGATGAAGAGGCCACGGCCATCAGCCGCCAGCGCGCGGACCGCCTCATCGCCGCCGCTCGACTGTCCCGCGCGACCGTCGCACAGGCGCAGTCCTGGCTCGCCGAGGGAAACCGCACGACCTTCCTGTTCGACCTGCGCAGCGCTGCCGAGCGGTCGGCCCTGCCGGTGCCGGGCGCCGTTCCCGCGCTCACCGGGCAGCTCGTGCAGGCGACCGATCAGTACGTCGGCGTCCGCCATGCGCGGCTGATCCTGATGGACGACACCGGGCTGCGGGCCGGGCTCGCCGGCCTCTTCCTGCGTGCGCTGGGTTTCGAGGTGCATGTGCTCGCGCTGGGCGATGACAGCGGTGCCGGCGTTCCGGTGGTACCGCCCCTGTCGCTGACCCCTCCGGCGTCGCCGCCGGAAATCGGCCCCCGCGCTGCCTGGGCGGCGACGCTTCAAGGTGTCCCTCTCTTCGATCTGCGCTCCTCTTCGGAGTGGGAGGAGCGGCGCCTGAGCTGTGCGCGACGGGCCATGCGAACGGATCTGCCGGACGTCGTGCCTACCAGCGTGAGCCGTGTGCTCCTGCAAGGCGAGGCCGGCGTCGTGGCGGCGGCCAGCGTCGACCTTGCGGAGACGGGCATTGCCGCGCAATGGCTGTCGGCCGATTTCGACGCCTGCGCAGCGGCTGGCTGGCCGGTCGAGACGGCGCGTCGTCCGTTGGACCGCCATCTCGCCCGCGACCGGGTGTGGTTCGTGCACGACCGGCACGACGGCAATGCCGAGGCGTCCCGCCGCTATCTGGCTTGGGAGATGGGCCTCATCGCGCAGCTCGATGCCGAGGAGCGTTCGGCTTTCGGCACCGTGCCCATCGACGAACTCGTGGAAGCGCCCCTGTCGGCCTCTTGAAGATCCTGCCGCGGCCAGCGGCGGGGTTTTCCTCCTGGAAGCCGGACATCTCGTCGGACAAAAAAGAGGGGCGGACCTGTGTCCGCCCCTGAAGATCGCCGAAATCAGATGGCGACGGATCAGCTCTTCGTCGCATGGCTGCCGGCACGGTTGGCAGCGTCCTCCTGCTGCAGGCGCAGCATGGCAGCTTCCTCTTCCGCTTCGGCCTTGTTCTGCCGGCGCTTGCCCCACGCGGTCATCCCCAGCGAGAGCAGCATCACCCCGATGATGGCGAGCGCACCCGGGCGTTCGAACAGGTAGAGCGGGTTGCCGCCGCTGAGCTGGTAGGAACGCAGGAACTCGGTTTCCAGCATCCGTCCCAGCAGGATGCCGACGACGACCGCCGACACCGGATATTGGTAGCGCTGCAGGGCAAAGCCGAGCAAGGCGAAGACGAACAGCGTGATCGGTCCTGCCGTCTCGCCGGTGACGGCATAGGTGCCGAGCGTGGCGATGACCAGGATCGCCGGCAGCACATAGCGCGTGCGCACCTTCACGATGTTGCTGGCGACGTAGATGAACCCGATGCCGACCGCCAGCAGCACGATGGCCTGGACGATGTTGTTGAGGATGATGGCGTAGACCATCGGCTTCTGCGTTTCGATGAAGCTCGGGCCGGGCACGATGTTGTGCATCATGAAGGCCGCGATCAGGATCGCCGTGGCGCCGCCGCCGGGGATGCCGAGCGCCAGCATGGTCGCCATGGAGCCGCCCTCGGCGCTCGCCACGGCGGATTCCGCCGCAACCACGCCTTTCGGGTTGCCCTTGCCGAAGGTCGCGCTGTCCTTGGCGGTCCGCTTGGTCTCGGCATAGGCGATGAGGTTGCCGATGGACGAGCCGACGCCCGGCACAGCACCGATGACGATGCCGATGATCGAACCGCGCAGCAGAACGCCGGGGAATTTCATCGTGCCCCAGCAGCCCTTCAATATGCGGCGCACGCTCACTTCGCGCGAGCCCTCGGCCTCGATGATGTAGTCGCGGCCGGCAAGGCTGAGCAATTGGCCGGCGGCAAGCAGGCCGATCATCGCCGGGATGGGCGAGATTCCGTCGAGCAGGACGGGTATGCCCATGGTGCCCCGGGTGAAGCCGGCAGTGTTCATGCCGATCGTACCGAGCAATATGCCGAGGGCGGCGGCGAGCAGGCCGCGACTGATATAGGTCGATCCCAGCGAACCGAGCAGCAGCATGCCCCATATCGCCACGGCGAACATCTCCAGCGGTCCGATCCGCAGGACGATGTCGGCGAGCGGCTCGACCACCAGCAGCAGCAGCAGATAGCCGCCGATGCCGCAAATGGTGGAGGCGAAGAGCGCGTAGCCGAGCGCCTCATTGTGCTCGCCCTTCTTCGACATGGCGTAGCCGTCGAAGGTCGTCGCGAAGGACGACGGCGATCCGGGAATGTTCATCAGGATCGCCGGCACCGAGCCGCCGAAGCCCGCCCCGGTATACACGGAGGTCAGGAAGACGATCGCCGAGAAGAAGTCCATGTACAGCGACATCGGCAGCACGATCGCCATGGCCATGGTGATCGAGATGCCCGGTATCGCGCTGAAGACGAGGCCGACGATCAGGCCGGGAACGATCCATCCCCAGGACCCGACCGAGGAGAACATGATGCCGAGGGCATCCTGGAAGGCCGAAATATCGATCATGTCGTGGCCTCACAGGAAGGTAGTGAACATAGGGAAGGGGATCAGCGCCCGGAAGCCGTAGACGGCCACAAGCGTCACTGCGAGCGAGAAGCCGAGGAGGTGCAGCGGGCGGCGCTCGCCGCAAACGGCCATTGCCGCGGCGGTGAACAGGAAGATGCCCACGTCGAAGCCGACCACGTCGAGCAGGAAGACCAGCAGACCGAGCGCGGCACCGAGGATCGCCATCCGGATGATGTCGGAGCGCTCGGAGGGGAGCGTCGGCGAGAGCGGGTCCTGTTCCTTCGGCGATTTGGCAAGCTGCTCGTCAACCCGGTGAAAACACTGCGGAATTATGAAGAGGTACATGGCCAAGGCGAAAAGCGCGACCGGCTCCACCAGAAGCAGGTTGTTGACGCTCAGGGACACGCTGCGGGCATCCAGCAGATACCAGAATATAGCTGCGGCGATGAGCGTGATGAGGGCGAGATGCCCATAGTCGATGATGTATCTGTGCTGACCGATACGCATCGTCATCTCCATTCTTGAAGGTGGAGGGCGAACGCGCGACCGGCGTCCGCCCTCCTGGCGATGCGAACTACTTCAACAGGGCAACGTACTTCGCCATCTTGGAGGCGTTGTCGCGATAGGCCTTGTCGGAAGCCTCCGGGCCGTACCACGTCGTGGCCAGTTCCTGCTTCTCCAGCGCCTCGATCGCCTGCGGGTTCTTGCTCGCGCGTTCGACGGCGCCGGCGAGGAACTTGTAGATATCGGGCTGCTCGTTCTTCAGCTTGGTGGTGACCGCCCAGCCACGCTGCGAGCCCTCGACGAAGTCGCTCTTGACGCCGCTTTCCGCGAGCAGAGGCGCGCTCGGATACCAGTCGACCTTCTCGGCCGCGAAGATGGCGAGCGGGCGGATCTTGGTCTTGAGAGGCAGGAAGCCCTCGCCGCCGACGAAGCCGACGTCGACCTGCGCACCCGCGGTCGCATTGCGGGCCGGTCCGCCTCCGTCATAGGTGACGACGCGCAGCTTGGTGGGGTCGATCTCCGACGCCTGCATGGCGAGCACCATGTTGGCATAGTCCGCCGAGGCGGGCTGCACGCCGATGCTGAGACTGGAGGGATCCTTCTTCAGCTTCTCGATGACTTCAGCGAAGGTCTTGATAGGGCTGTCCGCCGAGGTCGCCGCAAGCGTGTAGTCACGCGAGGGCAGATTCAGCATCGAGAAGTCTTCGACCTTGTAGGGCGCGCCCTGCAGGAGCACAGTGAGCGGAATGTAGGGGGCGGCGGAGGTGCACATGATGCTGTAGCCGTCCGCCGGCTGGTTGAGCGCGTAGGAATTGCCGAGCTGGGTGCCGGCGCCGGGCTTGTTCACGATCACCAGCGGCTGGCCCAGCTCCTTTTCGAGATAGGGCGCGAAGGCGCGGGACAGCCGGTCATTGTAGCCGCCGGTGGCGAACGGCACGATGACGTTGATCGGGCGCGACGGATAGTTCGCCGCCCGTAGAATCGACGGCATCGCGACGAGCCCGCCGGTGACTGCAAGGCCCCCGGCAGCGATCCTGAATGTGTCTCTGCGTGTGAAATTGGTCATGGTTTCCTCCCGCCGTTCCATCTGAGTTTGCGTGGCCGGCGACGATGCGCGGATCGGCCTAATGGATTGAGCAGCGCAAGACTGTTCTTGATGTCGTCAACTGTCAACAGATTTGGGGCGCGCATGCTTATTTCGGTGCACTGCATCCGTGATCGGCGTGCCCGATTTCGCAGCGCGAGATCGAATTATTCCTAGACAAATCTATATTTTCTAGGCCGCGCCCGGCATTCTGCATGTCAACGACGAGCGATCGCGGTGTTGACAGTTGTCAATCTGAATGGCTGTATCGCCTCAAGGTATCCGCCGGCGTTCGCCGCTGCGAGATGGATGCCAGGGAGGTTGCATGTTCACCTGCGGCTCGGGCAGTGGCCCCCTATCTTCATACTGGTCCCTGACGACCGCGCTTCCGCACCGGGAGCTGCGCGCCTGATGGACGATGTTTCGCAGAAGCGGGTCGCCGCGCGTGCGGAACGGCATCCGCCGGGCAAGTGGTGGCTGCGTGTCGGCCTCACCTATGCGTCCGCCGTTGCGGCGGGATACGTGGCGTCGCGGCTGCACGTACCGCTGCCCTGGATGTTGGGGCCGCTCTTTGTCTGCGGCACGCTCATGGTCCTTGGCGTGCCGCTCCAGGCGGCACCGCACATGCGCGAGATCGGCCAAGTGATCGTTGGCCTCGCCATCGGCATGCGTTTCACGCCGGCTCTCCTGCTGGTTTCGCTGGAACTGCTCCCGGCCATGCTCGCGGCGACGTGCTACATCATCACCGCCACCTTCGTGGGCGCGCTGATCATGCGGCCCATCGCCAGGATCGATCCCACAACGGCCTTCTTCGCCACGGCTGCGGGCGGCATGGCCGACATGGCGGTGGTGGCCGCGGCACGCGGGGGCGACACGACGGCCGTTTCCATCGTGCATGCGCTGCGGGTCACGACGGTTGTCAGCGTGGTTCCGTTCCTCGTCTTTGCCTTCGGGGAGCAGGGGACGATCAATTCCGTCGACGCGGGCGCCGCCAGCGATCTGCCGACGCTGCTGCTTGGGCTCGCCGTCGCCTATCTCGGTGCGCGTCTGCTGCGCCCCACCGTCATCCCCAACCCGTGGCTGCTCGGCTCCCTTCTGCCGAGCGCGGCACTCGGGGCCTCTGGCCTGCTGAGCGTCGTCGTGCCGGGCGTGATGATCATCGCCGCACAGGTCATGATCGGCGTCTGGCTCGCCATGCGTTTCCGGCGGGACCTGTTCGTCCGACTGCCGCGCGTGGCCTTCGGCGGTCTGGTGGTGGCGCTCCTGCTGGTCGCGGCGGCGGGGCTCGGGGCGGAAATGCTCTCCCTGGCGACCGGGCTTCCGATGACCACGAGCTTTCTTGCGCTCGCGCCGGCGGCCATCACGGAAATGGTGCTGACCGCCAAGGCCATGCATGCCGACGCCGAGCTGGTGACCGCCTTTCACATCGTCCGCATCGCGGTGATCGCGTCGACGATACTCCTGGTCTTCCGGGTCTACCGCTATGTGCTGAGGGGGTACTATGGATCTCGGGTTTGAGGGCCGCCGCGCCCTCGTCATCGGTGGCAGCTACGGCATCGGCGAGGCGACGGCCGAGATATTCCTGCGCGAGGGGGCCGAGGTCATCATCGCCTCCCGCAGCCGCGCCAATCTCGAGGCGGCATGCGGCCGGCTCGCGGCGGTAACCGGCCGGACGCCGGCCATTGCCGTGGCCGATCTCGTGACCGAGCCGGATGGCGCCACGGCGCTCCTTGCCCAGGCAGGCGAACGCTGGGGAGCGCTCGACATCCTCGTCAGCGCGGTCGGCGGAAGCGTCCGCGCCGATTTCGACACCCTGTCGGATGAGGACTGGCTCGGCAGCTACCAGTTCAACGTGCTCTCCACGATCCGCGCCGTGCGGGCCGGCCTGCCCTTGCTGGAGCAGGGCAGGGCGCCCGCGATCGTCACGCTGGGCGCGGCGGCCGCCAAGATGCCCTACGCGCATCAGGTGATGACCAACGTGCACAAGGCCGGCCTTATCGGCCTCGTCAAGACGCTGGCGCTGGAGTTCGCGCCCAAGGGCATCCGCATCAACAGCGTCGGCCCGGGCCGGACCAGGACCCCGCTCTGGATCTCGCGGGCGAGCCGCATGGCCGACGAGCGGTCCGTGTCCATCGAGGAGATCTTCGAGGAGTTCTCCGAGGAGATTCCGCTGCGGCGCTTCGCCAAAGCATCCGAAATCGCCGTGATGGTCGCCTGGCTGGCCAGTCCGCTCGCGAGCTACGTCACCGGCCAGGTCGTCAATGTCGATGGCGGGATCGCCCGCGGATTGTTGTGAAGGAGAACGACGTGCCCGACCGGAATAACGGCACCCTGCGGATTGGCGTCCTCGAAGGGGACGACATCGGTCATGAGATCGTGCCCGCCGCTCAGCGTGTAGCTGCCGCCGCGGCCTCGGCGGCGGGGCTGTCCGTCGACTGGCGTCCCATTCCCATCGGCCGGCGCGCGCTCGATGAACTCGGTCATACGATGCCGCCGGGAACACTGGAGACTCTCGGCACCCTCGACGGCTTCATCCTCGGCCCCATCGGCCATCAGGCCTATCCGAAGGTGCCGGCGGCGATCAATCCGCACCCGATCCTGCGCAAGCACTTCGACCTCTTCGCCAATGTGCGCCCGACCCGCTCCTATCCCGGGCTCGGGTGCCTTTATGACGACATCGACCTCGTCATCATCCGGGAGAACAATGAAGGCTTTCAGCCGGACCGAAACGTCGTCGCCGGTTCCGGCGAGTTCCGCCCCACGCACGACACGACCATCTCGGTGCGCGTCATCACCCGCGACGGCAGTCGCAAGGTCGCGCGTGCGGCGCTGGAGATCGCGCGCTCCCGCAAGAAGCGCCTGACGGTCGTCCACAAGGACACCGTGTTCAAGCTCGGCTGCGGGATGTTCGTCGAGGAGTGCTACGCCGCCGGCGAGGAATTTCCCGACGTCACCATCGACGAGGTGATCGTCGATACCTTCGCCATGAAGCTGGTTCGCGAACCGCAGCGTTTCGACACGGTCGTCACCACCAACATGTTCGGCGACATCCTGACCGACGAGGCGGCGGGTCTGGTAGGCGGCCTCGGCATGGCGCCCGGGCTGTGCATCGGGCGCGGCGATATCGCCATGGCGCAGGCGACGCACGGTTCAGCGCCCGATATCGCCGGCAAGGGCATCGCCAATCCCTACGCGATGATCGAGTCCACCCGCATGCTGGTCGAGTGGCTGGGTCGCAAGCGCGGCATCGCGGCGGCCGAGCGCGCCGCAGCCCTCATGAAGGCCGCCATCGAGGCGGCTCTGGCCGACCCCGCGACCCGCACGCCGGACATTCGCGGCACCGGCACACAGGCCGACATGGTCGGCGGAATGATTTCAGCCATGGAGACGTTCGGTCATGCGGCAGCATAAGATCGCCCTGATACCCGGAGACGGCATCGGCTCGGATGTCATCCAAGCCGGACGCCGCGTGCTCGATGCACTCGCGGATGCCGGCGGAGGCTTCGCCTTCGAGTTCGAAAGCTTCGACTGGGGCTCGGATCGGTATCGTCGCGTCGGCAGAATGATGCCGGAGGACGGCGTCGATACGCTTCGAAGCTTCGACGCCATCTACTTTGGCGCCGTCGGCGACCCGCAGATTCCCGACCACATCACGCTCTGGGAGTTGCGCCTCGCCATCTGCCAGGGGCTGGACCAGTACGCCAATGTCCGGCCCTCGCGGCTGCTGCCGAACATTGCCGGTCCCCTCAGGCCCGAGCTCGGCCGCGAGATCGATTGGGTGATCGTGCGGGAGAACAGCGAGGGCGAATATGCCGGCGCCGGCGGTCGCGCCCATCGCGGGCTGCCGATCGAGGTAGGCCTCGACGTCTCGGTGTTCACGCGCGCGGGCGTGGCGAGGATCGCGCGCTTTGCGTGCGAACTCGCCATGTCGCGGCCGCGGCGCAAGCTGACCGTCGTCACCAAATCCAACGCGCAGCGCCATGGCATGGTGCTGTGGGACGAGGTGTGCCGCTCGGTCGTGAAGGACTTTCCCGAGCTCGACGTCGACTGGATGCTGGTCGATGCCATGACGATGCGCATGGTATTGCGCCCCGGCACCATCGATACCGTGCTTGCCACCAACCTGCATGCCGATGTGTTGTCGGACCTCGCTTCCGCACTGAGCGGCAGCCTTGGGATCGGCGCCACCGGCAATCTCGCCCCCGACCGCGGCGTGCCCTCGATGTTCGAGCCGATCCACGGATCGGGCTTCGATCTGATCGGCAAGGGGATAGCCAATCCCATCGGCGCGTTCTGGACGGCTGTGCTGATGCTCGATCATCTCGGCGAGTCGGCCGCCGCCGCGCGGCTGATGGCGGCCATCGAGCAGGTGACGGAAGAGGGAGGGGTTCTGACCCCCGATCTCGGCGGGACGGCCCGCACGGATGATGTCACGGCTGCGGTCATCGGCATCATCAAACGACAAAATGACGCAGAACTCTCTCTGCAGCGTAGCAACGCGTAGAAAATGCGAGCCCTTTGAGCTTGAATTGTCTACAATTGACGAATGGATGTGAAAAACGAACTGAGCCATCTCAACGACCTGTCCGTGGTGAAGAGCGTTTCGCTCACGAGTGCGCTCGAAAAGGAAATCGAGCGCCTCATCCTCACCGGCGAACTGGAACCGGGCGAGCGGATCAACGAGATCCAGCTCTCGAACCGTTTCGGCACGAGCCGCGGCCCCATCCGCGAGGCGACGCGGAGCCTGGAAGCCAAGGGGCTGGTGGAGGTGGTGCGAAACCGCGGCGTCTTCGTGCGCCGGCTGTCGGTGCAGGACGCGATCGAGATCTACGACGTGCGTGCGGCGCTGTTCGGCCAGGCGGGCCGCCTGCTGGCGGAGCGCATGAATGACGAACTGCTCGCCGAATTGACCAGGCTCGTCGACGAGATGGACATCGTCGCCGAGCGCGGCAGCTTCGATGACTATTACCCGCTCAACCTCGCCTTTCACAATTTCATCGTCACCTCGGCGGGCAATCGGACGCTGACGGCGGAATACCACCGTTTCGTCAACAAGCTACACCTCTTCCGCGCCCGCGCGCTGGTCCAGGGCGGGGGGCTTGCCGTGTCGAACCGCGAGCACCGCGCCATGCTCGAGGCGCTTGCCTCAGGCGACGGCGACCGGGCGCAGATGACGCATTGGCGCCACGTCGCGCTGGCCAAGCGCCGCGTCATCGCCACCGTCGACAGCGCGTCGCGTATCGACTGACGCAGTGATCTTCTCGATCGATAGCCGGCAAATTTCTTCCGGCCTTTTGCGGAGCATGCGCGCCGCGTAGAGGCAGCCCGGCTGCGCGATGGCTTATGCCGCCGCGCGTGCCTCGATCTGCCGGGAAGCCACGCGCGCGGCGAGGCGGAGGGCCGCCTCGAAGGCGCCGATATCGGCAATGCCCTTGCCCACAATATCGAATGCCGTCCCATGCGCCGGCGTGGTGAACACGATCTCCAGCCCGGCCGTGATCGTCACGCCCTTGTTGAAGCCCTTGAGCTTGGTCGCGATCTGGCCCTGGTCGTGATACATGGCCAGAACGCTGTCATAGGTGCCGTTGAAGGCCTTCAGGTAGACGGTGTCGGCCGGCCACGGGCCGTCGCAGGCGATGCCCTCCCGCGCCATCGCCTCGACCGCCGGCCGGATGATGTCGATCTCCTCGGTGCCGAACAGGCCGCCTTCGCCGGCGTGGGGGTTGAGGGCGGCGACGGCGATGCGCGGCCGCTCGATGCCGGCCTTGCGCATGGTCTCGTCCGCAAGGCGCAAGGCACGGCAGATGGAATCGAACGACACCTGATCGAGGGCGGTGCGCAGCGACACATGCGAAGTGACGCGCGTCATCCACTGGCCTTCAAGGACGTTCATTTCGCTGAACGGGCCGGTGTGCTCCAGCAGATGGGCGAACATCTTGTGTTCGTCAGGGAAGCGCCAACCGCCTTTGAACATCGCCTGCTTGTTGAGTGGCGCGAAGCACACGCCGTCGATCTCGCCCGCCTTGGCGAAGTCGATCGCCCGTGCCAGCGTCTCGCCCGTTAGCCGCCCGGACTCGGGATTGATAACGCCCTGCGGAAGGGTCGAGGGATCGATATTGCCCAGATCGACCAGCGGGATCTCCGGCGCGTCCCAGTCCACGGCGGAGGGGGAGGGATATCGGCGAAAGTTCAGCGAAACGCCTGCCTGCTTGGCGCCGAGCTCCAGCACACGGGAGTCACCGACGACGACGATCCGCGCCACGTCGCGCCCGCGCCCTTCATGAAGGATGCGCGCGGTCTGCTCCGGTCCGATACCGGTGCAGTCGCCGGGGACGAGGGCGAGAACGGGAAGTTCGACGCGGGTCATGGGGCTACCTGTCTGGGAATTTCGGTGTTTTGGGATCAAGCGGACTGAGGCGCGCGTGCATGGCCGCGTCGTCTTCGAGCGTCCGCAGGAAGCGGGCCTTGCCGGCGAGAATGTGCCGCTCGAGCAGACGCGCGGCCGTCGTGCCGTCGCTCTGGCGCAGCGCCTCGAGGATGGCCTTGTGCTCGTCGTTGGAGGTTCGCATCGAGCCGGGCAGGACCAAGCCCCGCCGGCGGAACAGGTGCAGCTCGGCCTCGAGCAGCGGATACAGCTCGATGAGCTTGGCGTTGTCCGAGGCCATCACCACCTGGCGGTGGAACTCGTTGTTCAGCGTATAGAAGGTGGCGATATCCGCCGCCTCTATGGCGGCGTCCATCCGGCCGATCAACTCGTCCATCAGCCGGAGATGGGAGGTCGTGATGATCGAGGCCGCCAGACGCCCGGCGGTGCCGAACAGGCCGGCGCGGATGTCGTAGAGGTCGAGCGCTTCCTTGGTGTTTATCTCGCGAACGAAGAACCCTCGGTTCAGTTCGCTGCGCAGGAGCCCGATCTGCTCCAGCGCCCGGCACGCTTCACGAACTGGACCACGACTGATCCCGAGCTTCAGCGCGAGTGCGCTCTCGTTGATGCGCACACCCCCGGTCAGTTCGCCGGTGCCGATCAGGCGTTCGATCTCCCGCTGGATCAGCGGCACATGCGAGATCGTGCGCGGTGTTCGGCGAGGGCTGGGTGACGAGACGCGATCCATGACGGCATCTCGCCAGCGCTCGTGTCGATTGTCAACAGTTATCGTCGCGTACCGCTCTCAGGGCAGTTTGAGCCAACGACACCATCAACCGCTTCCGAAGTTCGGAAAATAGCGCTAAGGCTTTATTTGATTTGGCTATCTGGCGCGCGAGACAAAGCCCTCCAAATCCCGCTGCCGATCATCCATCTGTGAAACTTGCGCCAAAATTGTTGACAGTTGACGACCTCATGCGCACTCTCGCGCCGTCGTTTGCTATCAGGCCCTCATTATCGTCCGACACCCAGGAGTTCCCATGACAGCCTATTCCATAGCGGTTATTCCCGGCGACGGGATCGGCAATGAAGTGGTGCCGGAAGCGCAGCGCGTATTGGAGGCGGCGGCTCGCAAGGGGGGCTTCTCCTTCGACTGGACGCATTACGACTGGAGCTGCGAACGCTTCGCCAAGACCGGCGCCATGATGCCGGCGGACGGCCTGGAGCAGATCCGCACCAAGGACGCCATCTTCCTGGGCGCCGTCGGCTTTCCCGGCGTCCCGGACCATGTCTCTCTCTGGGGCCTGTTGATCCCCATCCGCCGCGGCTTCCATCAATATGTGAATCTGCGCCCTGTGAAGCTGCTGGCCGGCGTGGAAAGCCCGCTCAAGGGGCGCGGGCCGGGCGACATCGACTTCTATGTCGTGCGCGAGAACAACGAGGGCGAATATTCTTCGATCGGCGGGCGCCTGTATGAGGGCGGCGCCGACGAGCTGGTCATGCAGCAGTCGATCTTCACCCGCCGGGGCTGCGACCGGGTAATGCGCTATGCCTTCGAGCTGGCCAAGGGGCGCAAGAAGCACGTCACCTCGGCGACCAAGTCGAACGGCATCAGCCATACCATGCCCTACTGGGACGAGCGCTTCGCGGCGATCTCGAAGGAATATCCCGGCTTCACGACCGACCAGTTCCACATCGACATCCTGACCGCCCATTTCGTCCGCAACCCGGACTGGTTCGACGTGGTGGTCGCCTCGAACCTCTTCGGCGACATCCTCTCGGATCTCGGCCCGGCGGTCGTCGGCTCCATCGGCATCGCGCCCGGCGGCAACATCAATCCGGAGAAGGAATATCCGTCCATGTTCGAGCCGGTTCACGGCTCGGCGCCGGACATCGCCGGCAAGGGCATCGCCAACCCGATCGGCCAGATCTGGTCCGGGGCAATGATGCTGCGTCATCTCGGCGAGGAAGCCGCGGCGCGGGCGGTCGAAGACGCAATCGAACAGGTGCTCGCACGCCGCGACAGCCTCACGCGCGACCTCGGCGGCAAGGCCGGCACGCGCGAATTGACCGACGCCATCATCGGGGCGCTGGACGCCACGGCCATCCGCCAGCCGGCCGCCTGATACGACAACGACAAAGAAGGAAACGCACCATGACGTTGCATCAGACCAACCCTGCCCACGCCCAGCCGATCGTCGAGGGGCTCACGCGGCAGGTGGCGGAATTCGTCGTCGACACGAAGCTGTCTGATCTGCCCGCCGAGGTGGTCGAGCTCGGCAAGAAATCCATTCTCGACGGCATCGGTCTGGCGCTGTCGGGTTCGGTCGCCAAGAGCGGCGAGCACATCCGCGACTATCTCACTGGGCTTGGCATCAAGGAGGGGCCGGCGACCGTGATCGGCACCCCGCTCAAGGTGCCGCCGCGCTTCGCCGCCTTCGCCAACGGCGTCGGTATTCACGCCGATGATTACGACGACACCCAGCTGGCCGTCGCCAAGGACCGCGTCTACGGGCTGCTCACGCACCCCACCGCCCCTGCCTTGCCCGCGGCTCTCGCCGTGGCCGAAGCCGGTGGGCGTTCGGGCGCGGACATGATGCTGGCCTATCACCTCGGCGTCGAGGTCGAGTGCAAGATCGCCGAGGCGATCAACCCGCGCCACTACCAGCACGGTTTTCACGCGACGGCGACCTGCGGCACCTATGCCGCGGCCGCGGCGGCGTCGAAGCTCAAGGGGTTGAGCGTCGAGCAGGTGGTGCGCGCCTTCGGCTGCGCCGGCAGCCAGTCGGCCGGCCTTCGCGAGAATTTCGGCACCATGATGAAGCCCTTTCACGCCGGGCGTTCGTCCGAGAGCGGTGTCGTCGCCGCTGATTTCGCCGAGCTCGGCTGGACGACGACGGACAAGATCCTGGAAGCCCCGCGCGGCTTCTTCCAGGCGGCCGGCGGTGGCTTCGATGCGGGAGCGATCTCCGGCAAGCTCGGCCACCCCTGGACGTTCGTCTTCCCGGGCGTGTCGATCAAGCCGCATCCCTCGGGGTCGCTGACCCATCCGGGCATGACCGAGATGCTGAGGCTCATTCGCGAGCATGACATCAAGGCTGGCGACGTAGAGCGGGTGGATGTCGGCACCAACCAGAACATGCCGAACGCGCTGATCCATCACCGCCCGAAGAACGAGCTCCAGGCCAAGTTCTCCATGGAATTCTGCATGGCGATCCTGCTGCTCGACGGGCGGGGCAGCCTGCCCGAATTCACCGACGAGGTGGTGGAGCGCCCCGACGTGAAGGCGATGATCGAGCGAGTGAATTTCCACGTCCACCCGGAGGCGGAAGCCGCCGGCTACGACAAGATGACCACGATCATCGACATCCACCTCAAGGATGGCCGCACCATCTCGGGCCGGGCGGATTTCGGCAAGGGCAGCCCGGCCAATCCGATGAGCTATGACGAATGCGCCGACAAGTTCCGCGGCTGCGCCGAATTCGCCAGGTGGGACAAAGCCAAGACGGAAGCCATCGTCGCGACGGTGCGGCGGCTGGAGGCGGTCGGCGACATACGCGAACTCACCAGCCTTTGTGCGTGACCATAAGGGTCACACACAGAACAGCCGAACAGCCTGAACCGGACAAACCTGCGCGCCTCGCTCGACCGTCATCGGAGAGAGCGAGGCGCCGGCAGGATCAATTCGTGCTGCTGATAGATGCCGTCCGAGACGACCGGCACGCCGCCCGCATGCGCGGTTCAATAACGATACCGGAAAGAGCCGCACTCGCCGACCCGGCCACCCGTCCGGGTGTTCGCAGTCTTGTACGGAAGTGGCGCGCCCTAGGGGAGTCGAACCCCTCTCTCCACCGTGAAAGGGTGGCGTCCTAACCGATAGACGAAGGGCGCGCAGGCGCGGCCCTTATAGGGGTGACAGCCCCGGCGCACAAGCGGTCGCGAGAGGTGTCGTCCACAGGCCAAGGTGCAGCCATCCTGGCCGCACCTTCCAAGGCGTCATCTCACCACTTGCCGGTGTTCGGCATCGAGGCCCAGGGCTCCTGCGGCTCCAGCGCGCCGCCCTTCTGCAGAAGCTCGATGGAGATGTTGTCCGGCGAGCGCACGAAGGCCATGCGCCCGTCGCGCGGCGGGCGGTTGATGGTGACGCCGCCATCCATCAGCTTCTGACAGGTGGCGTAGATGTCGTCGACCTCATAGGCGAGATGGCCGAAATTGCGGCCTTCGCCATAGGCTTCCGGGTCCCAGTTGAAAGTTAGCTCGAGCTCGGCGACGCGTTCCTGGCCGGGCGCCGCCAGGAAAACCAGCGTATAGCGGCCCTTCGAATCTTCCCGGCGACGGAGCTCCACCAGCCCCAGCTTGTTGCAGTAGAAATCCAGCGAGGCGTCGATGTCGGTGACGCGGACCATGGTGTGAAGATATTTCATGGCTACCCTTGAAGGCTCAGGCGGCGTGCCGCCGGTGGGACGAGTGGGCGCACATTATGACGACGGGCGATGACATCAAGGCGGCATGCGCGGATCTTGCCGACATCCTCGCCGGTATGCGCCGGGGCGTGGCCTTCACCGGCGCCGGCATCTCCACCGAATGCGGCATCCCCGATTTCCGCTCGCCAGGCGGCCTGTGGACGCGCAACAGGCCGATCGACTTCGAGAGCTTCCGCTCAAACCGACAGATGCGCGACGAGGCGTGGCGGCGGCGCTTCGAGATGGAGGCGGCCTTCGGCGGCGCGCAGCCGGGGCGCGGGCACAAGGCGCTGGCGCGGCTGCTCGGGGAAGGGCGGCTCGCCGGCATCGTGACGCAGAACATTGACGGGCTGCACCAGGCTTCCGGGGTACCGGAGGAGCATCTCGTTGAGCTGCACGGCAACAGCACCTATGCGACCTGTCTCGACTGCGGCACGCGCTACGAGCTCGGCTGGGTGCGGCAGCGCTTCGAAGCTTCGGGCGGTACGGCGCCCGATTGCCCGGACTGCGAGGGGCCGATCAAGACCGCCACCATCTCCTTCGGTCAGCCCATGCCGGCGCAGGCCATGACGCGGGCCGGTACGCTTACCGCCGCCTGCGATGTCTTCCTCGCCATTGGCTCCTCGCTGGTGGTGTGGCCGGCGGCCGGATTCCCGGTGCAGGCCAAGCGCGGCGGCGCCCGGCTGATCATCATCAACCGCGAGCCGACCGAGCTCGACGACATCGCCGATCTCGTCATCCATGCCGATATCGGCGACGTGTTCGAAGCTGTAGGGCAAGCCTGAACTTCCTGCCCAAATCCGCACCCGAATCAATTTGGGTGTTTTCGTGGCGGCGACGGGTGCTATGCTTTGAAATCAGAATCAAGCGGCTCCGCTGGCTGAGCGGGGCGAAGCGTTCGCGGAGGTACGCAGCCGATGGTGTCGGACGGTTCTCTGCCACGGCCCGGATTGGCCTCGCGCAGTTCGCTGGATCAGGACGTCGACGTTCCCGAGGGAGCGGAGGGCGTCGTCCAGATCGCCGGCACCATCAAATGGTTCGATGTCTCCAAGGGCTATGGCTTCGTGGTGCCGGATGGCGGCGGCAGCGACGTGCTGCTGCATGTGACCTGCCTGCGCCGCGGCGGTTTCAACACCGCGCAGGAAGGCGCGCGCATCGTCTGCGAGGCGGTGGCGCGCGAGCGCGGCTTCCAGGCGCTACGGGTGCTGTCCATGGACGCCTCGACGGCACTGCACCACTCGCAGCTGCCGCAGGCGCGCACCCATGTGAGCGTGCAGCCGGTCGGCGGCTTCGAGCGTGCTTGGGTCAAGTGGTTCAACCGGCTTCGCGGCTTCGGCTTCCTGTCGCGCGGGGAGGGGACGGAGGACATCTTCGTCCATATGGAGACGCTGCGCCGGCACGGCTTGACGGAGCTGCGGCCCGGCCAGATGGTGCTGGTGCGCTTCGGCCCCGGTCCCAAGGGGCTGATGGCCGCCGAGGTGCGCCCGGACGGCGCCTCGACACCGTCCTCTCACTAGGGAAGGCGCCACACGGCGCCGCGTCATCCATGCGTATCGCTCACCTCCAGGCCCGCTCGCGCGCCGGCGTGGCCCGGATGTTGGCCGCGGCCTTCGCGCTGGCCTTCCTGTTCACCGCACTTTCGGCGCAGGCGGCCAATTTCGAGAAGCTGACCATCGACACCAAGGCTGGGCCGGTCGCGGTCAACATCGAACTGGCGGTGACGCCGGCCGAGCGCGCCAAAGGGCTGATGTACCGCGCCCAGCTGGCGCCGGATGCCGGCATGCTGTTCGACTTCGAGGTCGACCAGCCTGTCTATATGTGGATGAAGAACACCTACATCCCGCTCGACATGCTGTTCATCCGCGCCGATGGCCGGGTGGCGAGCATCGCCACCGACACCACTCCGCTGTCGACCGAAACCATTTCATCGGGCGGCCCGGTGCGCGCGGTGCTGGAGCTGCCGGCCGGTACGGTGCGCGCCCGCGGCATCGCGGTCGGCGACCGCGTGAGGCACCGGCTGTTCGCGGGCGGGTAGCACGGCCAGAACACAGTCCCATGCTCCCCGACGTCCTCCCGCGCGCCACGCGAACTGTATTAAATTACCTGACGTCATCTCCGCGCCCGGTGCGGCTCATCGTCTATGGCCGGCATAGCGCCGATTGGAACACCGCGCTGGCACCCGATGCTCCGGTCTGGAACGTGATCGGACAGGTCGGCGAGGTCATGGTGCTGCCGCACGAGGCGCCGCTGCCGCCGTCCCGTAGCGGCTGGCGAACGCTCATCTTGCCGCTGATGGAGCCGCATATCCTCGCCTGCGCGCGCGACAGGCATGAGGGGCTGATGCCGAGCCATCACGCGGTCCGGACGCTGGCCGACAAGGCGCTGTTCGCGTACTATGCCGAGAGCCACGGGCTGGGCCGGCTCTGCCCTCCGCGTTTCGCCTCGACCTCTGAGGCGGCGCTGCCCTGCGTGGTGAAGCGCCATGATCTGAATGGCGGCTGCGGCGTCGAGATCGCCGAGAGCATCGAGGGCCTCGCCGAATTGAGCGGCATAGAGCCGTGGAAGGGGCACCCGGTTCTGCTGCAGGGCTATGAGCCGTCTCCCGCGCAGTACGTCACCCATGCGGTGTGCCGTTCCGGGCGAATCCTGTCGCAGGTCACCTATCGCCAGACGCTGGCCGACGGCGCGCGCATACGACGCTGGAACACGGCGTTGGTCCAGGAGCGCGTGAGCCCGGCGGCGGCCTGGCTGGACGGCATCGAGCGCTTCCTGCGGCCCCTGAGTTACAGCGGCCCGTGCTGCGTCGACTATATTGCGCGGGCGGACGGCTCGCTCTGCGTGTTCGAGATCAACCCGCGCCTCGGCGGCTCGCTGATGATGCCGGAGAATGTCGGCGATCTCGGCGCGTTGTTGCGGACGCTCCTGCGCTTCGCGCGGCCATTGGCAACGGGCTAGGGGTCCGTTCGCGCCTACTGCTCCACCAGCTCGACGCGGCGGTTCTTCGCCTGCCCGTTCTCGGTGCGGTTGCTCGCCACCGGCGCCAGCGGGCCGAGGCCGCGCGAAGCGAGGCGCTTGGCGTCGATGCCCTGTTTGGCAAGGACCGCCTCGAAGGAGTTCTGAGAGAAGGCGGGCGCGGCCAACAGCGCGCCCAGGATGAATGCCAGAAAGCCGAGCCGACGCATCGCATTGCCCCCACAAGTTGCGATGAACGCATCTTCTAGCCGATCGAAGCGTTGCGGTTACTGGATTCGTGGCGGCGAAGTCCGGGTGCTGGAAGCGATCAGACGTCGCTCCGGCGCGAACGGATTCCAACTCCGGTGAGGTCGATCGTCCGAATGGTCGGGGCAGCAGGATTCGAACCTGCGACCTGAAGTACCCAAAACTTCCGCGCTACCGGGCTGCGCTATACCCCGATCCATCGAAACCGTTGAGAACAAACGGTTTGCCGAAATCCGAGCTCGGATAATCGGCATCTTGGAATGGCACAGAGCAACTGAGCATGGCAAGGGGCGGCGTTGAAACTTCCGGCACGACCGTCGTGAGACCCCATTCGGCTCCGCCACGCCGACCGTTCCGGGCGTTCTGGCTGGCCGCCGCCGCTTGCCAGAAACTCCCCCTCGTCATAAGCAGATCGTGACCGGGGAATAGCCTGCGATCCCGAGCGGCGCGAGGGGAAGGGAGCGAGTTGAAATGGTGGCACGCATCTACAAGCCGACGCGCAACGCCATGCAGTCCGGCACGGCTAAGACCAAGCTCTGGGTGCTCGACTACGAGCCTGAGCAGCCGCGCCAGGTTGAGCCGCTGATGGGCTACACCAGCTCCGGCGACATGAAGAGCCAGCTTCGCCTCCGCTTCGACAGCAAAGAAGAGGCGATCGCCTATGCCGAGCGCCACGGCATCGCCTATCAGGTGCAGGAGCCGCAGGAGGCGACGCGGCGCAGAATGGCCTATGCGGATAATTTCAGCTTCCGCCGCATCGGCCAGTGGACTCACTGATTCCGCGCCGGGCGGCATGACGAGACCGGCCGCGTAGCTCAGCTGGATAGAGCAGCCGCCTTCTAAGCGGCAGGTCGCTGGTTCGAGCCCAGCCGCGGTCGCCAAGCTCCGCCTGTGGATTCGTCCGTACCGTACTTCGCCGTCATTGCGGGCGGCCAACCAACTCGACGATCTCGACGCGCCGGTTCTTCGCCCGCCCTTCCTCTGTGCGGTTGCTGGCGACCGGAGCGATCATGCCGGCACCGGCCGGCGTCGTTCGGTTCGCCGCGATGCCGTGCTGCGAGGTGAGGCGGTTCGCCACCGCCTGGGCGCGGCGCTGCGACAGCGAAAGATTGTAATCGAAGGCGCCATGCCCGTCGGTATGGCCGACGATCAGCACGCCAAGCTGCGGGTTGCTCTTCAGGAGGCTGGCCAACTGCGCGATCTGCGCTTCGGATTCCGGCTTGATGTCGGCTTTGTCGAAGTCGAAGTAGATGCCGTAGATCGCGATGCGGCCATCCTTCGCCAGCGCGCGTTCCATCTCGCTCGCCTCGATGACCTTGATCTGGCCGGTGTCCATCGCCTTGCCCTTGACGATGGTGACCGCGACGTGAGGGACGAGAGGACGCGTGCCGGTGGCCTTGCTCTCGACGCCGAGCATACCGACCGTCAGCTTGCCTTCGGTGCTGTCGCGCTCTGCCAGCAGATAGACTGACGTGTCCCATGTGGTGGGCATGCCGACCGCGCCCTTCGCCGCCGTCCAGAAGGCCGAGATATTGCCGGCGGGAGCGCAGTCCTTCTGTTGACAGAAGAAGCGGATTTCGAAGCCGTTCGCCTTCAGCGCCCCCTCGTAGTTGCGCATGACCTCGAGGATCGAGCGGCCCTCCGGCCCCTCGTAGCGGATGGAGGTCAGCTCGCCCGCAACCTCGGTCTGCCATGCCGACGGCTTGTCCTTCTCTCCGCGCCCCACCGCCTTGGAGGGCAGTCTCAGCTCCTCATAGCGTTTGGTCTCGTAGGAGGTGATGCGCGAGCCGTCATAACGGCCGATCGACGGGTAGTCGGACGAGCCTCGAACGTCGGCCGACTGCCCCAGGCTTGGCGCAAGGCCTCCGCCGATTGCAAGCACGAACACCAAGGCAACAAGGCAAATCCGCTGCATGCCACAGCCCCCCATGGACGGCTCGATGATGGAGGTTGCGGAACTGAATTACCTTTCGTCAAGCTTTCCGGAGTGGCCACTTGGCCGAAACCGTGCCTTGAAGTGGGAGGTTTCCCTGATGCCGTAGCTCTGCGTCAGGTGCATAGCGATATTGGAGGGGCACCAAAGTCGAATCGCCGCAGGCAAGGTGCCGCGCTATCGACCATCACCCGTACCGACACGTCAGGTTCCGCCATGCATCGCGAGCGCATCCGCCAGCCGTCGCTTCTGGACAAGGTCGTCAGCGCGGAGGAGGCCGCTGCCCATATCCGCGACGGCATGACGGTGGGGATGAGCGGCTTCACCCGCGCCGGGGAGGCCAAGGCGGTGCCGCTGGCGCTGGCGCAGCGGGCGAAGACCGAGCCGCTGAAGATCACCCTCATCACCGGCGCCTCGCTCGGCAACGACCTCGACAAGCAGCTGGCCGAGGCGCATGTCCTCGCCCGCCGCATCCCGTTCCAGTCCGATCCGGCGCTGCGCAAGGCGATCAATGCCGGCGAGGTGATGTTCGTCGACCAGCACCTCTCCGAGACGGTGGAGATGCTGCGCACCCGCCAGATGGGTCCGGTCGACGTCGCGGTGATCGAGGCCGTGGCGATCACCGAGCAGGGCGGGATCATCCCGACGACGTCGGTGGGCAATTCTGCGAGCTTCGCCATCCTGGCCGAGAAGGTGATCGTCGAGATCAACCTTTCGCAGCCGACCCTGCTCGAGGGCCTTCACGACATCTACATTCCGACCCGCCGGCCGGTGCGCCATCCCATCCCCGTGGTGGCGCCGGAGAACCGCGTCGGCCTGCCCTTCATCCCGGTGGACCCGGGGAAGATCGCCGCCATCGTCGTCACCTCGAAGCTCGATTCCTCCTCCACCGTGCTGCCGCCGGACGCGGAGACGCGGGCGATCGCCGGCCATCTGACCGAGCTGCTCAAGCACGAGGTGAAGCTCGGCCGGCTGACCGAGACGCTGCAGCCGCTGCAGGCGGGCATCGGCACTATCGCCAATGCGGTGATGCACGGGCTGATCGACAGCCCGTTCCGCAACCTCACCATGTATTCCGAGGTGCTGCAGGACTCGACCTTCGACCTGTTCGACGCCGGCAAGCTCGACTTCGCCTCCGGCTCCTCGATCACCCTGTCGCAGGCAAAGTACCAGGCGGTGCTGCCGGAGCTTGCCCGCTACAAGCCGAAGCTGGTGCTGCGCCCGCAGGAGATCAGCAACCACCCGGAGGTCATCCGCCGCCTCGGCGTCATCGCCGTGAACACGGCGCTGGAGTTCGACATCTACGGCAACATCAACTCCACCCATGTCGGCGGCACGCAGATGATGAACGGCATCGGCGGCTCCGGCGACTTCGCCCGCAACGCATTCCTCTCCGTCTTCGTTACCAAGTCGGTCGCCAAGAACGGCGCCATCTCCAGCGTCGTGCCGATGGTGAGCCATGTCGACCACACCGAGCACGACGTCGACATCGTGGTGACGGAGCAGGGGCTGGCGGACCTGCGTGGGCTGGCGCCGCGCGAACGGGCGAAGCTGATCATCGCGAATTGCGCCCATCCCGATTATCGCGACGCGCTCGCCGACTATCACGAACGAGCGCTCGCGCGCGGCGGGCATACGCCGCATCTGATCGAGGAGGCGCTCGGCTGGCACGCGGCGCTGCGCGAGCGCGGCACCATGCGGCGCGGCTGAGGGGGTCGGAGGATCCGTCCGGTTCGAGCGATTTCCCGCATGACGAGCGGTTGGCCGGCCGGCTAGTATCATCGTGCCTGTGCGGCGGCGCCGCCGGTGGCTGCGGATGCGCAGCTCGAGCTTCGCCGCGGCGCGCCACACGCGCCCGTCACGGGAGTCGCCGGCATGAACCTTTCGCGTCGTTCGCTTTTCCTCGCCGGTGCCGGGGCGGGCCTCGCCTCTGTGACTTGGCCTGCTACATCGGTGCGCGCCGCCGCGCCGCGCGTGCTGCGGCTGGAGAGCTACCAGATCGAGATCGCCGGCCGGGCGGCGACCCGCTTCCGCGTCGTGCAGCCGGACGGCACGGAGGGCCTGACCCTCGACGAGGGCGACGAATTCGACGTGCGGGTGGAGAACGGTCTCAACGAGCTGTCCGGGCTGCACTGGCACGGGTTGGTCGAGCCGTGGCGGCAGGATGGCGTTCCCTATCTCTCGGCCCCGCCGATTGCGCCGGGCGCGAGCGTGGATTACCGCTTTCCCGCCCTGCCGACCGGCACGCGCTGGATGCACTCGCATTTCGGACTGCAGGAGCAGAACCTGCTAGCCGTACCGCTGATCATCCGCGAGGCGTCGGCGATCCGTTCCGGCATACAGGAGGTGGTCATCCTGCTGGAGGACTTCTCCTGGCGGTCGCCCGAGGAAATCCTGGCCGGGCTCCGCAACCCGGCGCCATCCTCGGGCGGCATGAGCGCGATGCCGGGAATGGCGATGCCGAACACGCCCATGGCCGGGATGGCCATGTCCGGTCCCGACCTGAACGACGTCGAGTATGACCATTTCCTCGCCAACCGGCGCACGCTCGACGATCCCGATGTCGTCGAGGTGGAAAAGGGGAGCGAGGTGCGGCTGCGCATCATCAACGCCTCCGCCTCGACCAATTTCACCATCGATGTCGGCCCCGGTGGCGGGAGCCTTCTGACCGTTGACGGCTCGCCGATCCAGCCGGTAAGCGTGCGGCAGGTGCCGCTCGCCACCGCCCAGCGCGCCGATATCCTCGTGCGCATGCCAGCGGATGGCTCCGCGCTGCCGATCCTCGCGCTGGTCGAGGGCCGCGACCGCCGGGCCGGAATCGTGCTGCGGCCGAAAGGCGCTTCGGTCGCCAAGCTCAGCGAGACGGGGGATCAGGCTGGACCGCGGCTCACGCTCGACTTCGAGGCTACGCTGCGCACCGCTGAGAATTTCGCCGCAAAGCCCGCCGACCGCACCGTCCCCATCGACCTGACCGGCGACATGGCGCGCTATGCCTGGTTCATGCAGGTACACGACATGATCGGTCTGCCGGCGACGGCCGAGCGCGGCGAGCGGGTCGAGATCACCATGCGCAACACGACCGGCATGGCGCATCCCATGCACCTGCATGGCCATGTGTTCCAGGTGGTCGCCATTGATGGAAAGAGATTCGGCGGCGCGGTGCGCGACACCGTGCTGGTGACGCCCAACAGCACCGTCACCATCGCCTTCGACGCCGACAATCCCGGCCTGTGGGCGTTCCACTGCCACAATCTCTATCACATGGCCGTGGGCATGTTCACGACGCTGGTCTACCGCGGATTCGCGTAGAGGCCGGCAGCGGCATTGCGCGCGGCGCCGCGCGGCGGCTAAGGCTGGCGGGCATTCTCCGCCGAGGAGCCAGGTCGAATCGCCCATGTCCCGCCCGCTTCGCCTTTATCTCGCCGGACCCGAGGTGTTCCGGCCGGACGCCGCCGCCGAGGGCGAGCGGCTGGCGGCGCTGTGCCGCGAGGCCGGCGCGGAGGGCCTGTTTCCGCTGCATGCGGACGGCGTTGACATCAGGCAGGCCTGCATCGACATGATCGAGGAGGCCGACGCGCTCGTCGCCAACATCTCGCCCTTCCGCGGCATCCACATGGACCCCGGCACCGCCTTCGAGGTCGGCTATGCGGAAGCGCGTGGCAAGCCGGTGTTCCTGTGGTCGGACGATCTGCGGTCGCTGGTCGAGCGCGTCCCGGCCGGTGCCGATGGCCGTGACAGGGAAGGCAACCTCGTCGAGGACGGCGACCGGCCGGAGAACCTGATGATCGTCGATGGCCGCCGTGTCTGGAGGACGCCGGAGGAGGCGATTGCCGAGGCGATCACTGCGCTTGCCTTCACGATGAAGAATCGCGAGCTGCAGCGCATGGCGCGCTCATATGTCATGCTGGCGCTGGCGGTGAGCCTGTTCGTGGCTCTCGCCGCCGGTTTCCTCGTCAACCGGCTGGTTGGCTGGTAGCGCCGTAGCGGCAAGGCGAATCCGCATCCCCGGAACGCTTCGGTGCGGGCTTTTCGGAACAATTTTCCGCTTTTCGCCGTTGATACAGCGAACAGGCCGGCGGGTCCGCGCCGGCCGGTGCACGAATGGAAGAGGGATACGGAGACATATCATGCGCAAGCTGATTCTTGCCGCCTCTGCCCTGGGCATGCTGACCGCCGGCGGCGTCGCCACGGCGTCGGCTCAGTATATGAGTCCCGCCTATGGGACCTACGTCTATGAGGGCCGCAACGTCTATATGGAGCCTGCTCCGGTCTATACCGAGCGTTACGTCCGCGTGACGCCGCCGCTGGGGCCCAGCTATGGCTATGAGCCGAGCTATGCCGACCCCTGGTACATGCCCGGCGATCAGGCGATCATCAACCAGGAGCGTGTCAACAGCCGCGCCAGCCGCTGACGCTGTTGACGGCTCGGTTTTGACCGTCTGAGGAAAGGGTGGGCCATCGGCCCGCCCTTTTTCGTGCTTACTCATCACGCGTCGGGCTGAGCTTGACGCGCGAGGCTCGGGGTCTCTTGAATGGTGCGGGCGGATCGTTCGGGGCGGCTTGACCGGACGGTAACCTGCATTTGAGGCATTCGGAGACGGACATGACGAAGCACGCCGGCGTACCGGAGACGCTTTCCCACGAGGAGAGGCTGGATCGGTTGGGGGAGGTCGCCGTGCACGTCGGGCTCGGGCTGCGGCCCGGGCAGGAACTCGTCATGACCGCCTCGATCGACGCCCTGCCGCTGGTGCGCCGGATCACCGAGCATGCCTACAAGGCCGGCGCCAGCCTCGTCACCACGCTGTTCAGCGACGAGGAGGCGACGCTGATGCGCTTCCGCAACGCGCCGGACGACAGCTTCGATTCGGCCAGTGGCTGGCTCTATGAAGGCATGGCCAATGCCTTCAAGGCGGGCGCGGCACGCCTCGCCATCTCCGGCGAGAACCCCTCTCTGCTTGCGAACGAGGATCCGGCCAGGGTCTCCCGCGCCAACCGCGCGCGGTCGAAGGCCTATATGCCGGCGCTGTCGCTGATCGCCGGCTTCGACATCAACTGGACCATCGTGTCCTACGCGTCGCCCGCCTGGGCCAAGGCGATGTTCCCGGACGACCCGGAGGACATCGCGGTCGCCAAGCTCTGGCACGCCATCTTCGCCGCCTCACGCGTCGACACACCCGATCCGGTCGCCGCCTGGCAGGAGCACAATGCCGAACTGCACGCCCGCACTGCGCGACTAAACTCACGACGCTATGCGGCGCTGCGCTTCCGCGGGCCGGGCACCGACCTTACCGTCGGCCTCGCCGACGAGCATGAATGGGCGGGCGGCGCCTCGACCGCCAAGAACGGCATCGTCTGCAACGCCAACATCCCGACCGAGGAGGTGTTCACCACCCCGCACAAGGACCGGGTGGACGGCTATGTTGCGAGCACCAAGCCGCTTTCCTACCAGGGCACGCTGATCGAGGACATCGCGGTGCGCTTCGAGGGTGGGCGGATCATCGAGGCCAAGGCCCGCACCGGCGCCGATGTGCTCAACAAGGTGCTGGACACCGACGAAGGCTCGCGCCGCCTCGGGGAGGTGGCGCTGGTGCCGCATTCCTCGCCGATCTCCAAGAGCGGGCTGCTGTTCTACAACACGCTCTATGACGAGAACGCCGCCAGCCACATCGCCCTCGGCCAGTCCTATTCGAAGTGCTTCATCAACGGCTCGGCGCTGACTCCTGAGGAGCTGACCGCGCGCGGCGCGAACTCCAGCCTCATCCACATCGACTGGATGATCGGCTCGGGCGAGGTGGATGTGGACGGCATCACGGCCTCCGGCGAGGCCGAGCCGGTGATGCGCCGGGGTGAATGGGCCTGATGGCCGCTTGCCGCAAGGACTCGCCGGAAGTAGCGGCTTCCTGATGCCGCCGATCTATGATGAAGTCGCGCCGCCTCGCGGCCGATCGAATCCGGCTTCGGGAGGGGAGGCCAAGTTCATGTGTCGTTGGCGCGCCTGGTGGAAAGGGCTGCCGGCCCTTGCCGTAGTGGCGGCCCTCGCCATCGTCTTCGCGCGGGAGCCGGTGGAGAGGAACCTCTCGGCTCGTGCTGAATCGCTGCTGTCCGACATCGGCGAATCCTGGGCGCGTGCCCGCTTCGACGGCCGCAATGCGGTGCTCGAAGGCGAGGCGCTGTCGGAGGAGGCGCGGATCAAGGTCCGCGGCGAGATCGCGCGCCTGTTCGGCGTGCGCACGGTCGAGGACCGCACCACGCTGCTGCCGGAGCGCCGGCCCTTCACCTTCGGTGCCATACGCGACGGCAACCGGCTGCGTCTGGAAGGCTATGTGCCCTCGAACTATGCCCGCCGACGTATCGCCGAAGCCGCGGCGGAAATGGCCCCTGGCGTGGTGGTGACCGGGGAAAAGGAACTGGTGCGCGCCCGCGGCGTGCCCGCCGGTGACTTCATCGGCGTCGTCGCCTTCGGCATCCGGCAGCTGGCCAAGATGCAGGCCGGCCGCATCACCATCTCCGACGACGCTTTCTCCATAGAGGGCAGGGCGCCCGACTTCGCCACCTATGACGCGCTGGAAGTGACGGTGCGCAGCGAACTGCCCGGCGACTTCAAGCTGGCGCGCTTCGCCGTGCTGCCGCCGGCGGTCTCGCCCTTCATATGGTCGGCCGCGCGTGAACCCGATGGCGTCACGCTCTCGGGCTACATCCCGCTCGGCGACGCCCGGCGCGCTTTGCTCGACATGGTGCGCGCCGCCGTGCCCGGCGCGGCGATCTCCGACCAGCTGCGGCTCGCCGACGGTGCGCCGCCGACCGATGGCTGGCTCAAGGCGGTGTCCTTCGCGCTGAATCAGCTCGGCCGCCTGCCGGGCGGCAAGGTGTCGTTGTCGGGCACCACCATCGCCATCGAGGGGACGGCGCCGGACTTCGCCGCCTATGACGCGCTTGCCGGTGCGCGGCGCAGCGTGCCGGAGGGCTATACGCTCACCCGCTTCGCCGTCGAACCGCCGGCCGCCAACCCCTTCATCTGGGCCGTGCAGCGCGGCGTGAACGGATTGCGGCTAACCGGCTATGCGCCCTCCGAGGACGCCAAGCGCCTGATCCTCGACGCGGTGCGCGGCGATTTCCCCGGCGTGCCGGTGAGCGACGAGATGCGCATCGCCTCGGGCGGCCCGGCGGCGGAGGCCTGGGTGGCGGCGACGAGCTTCGGCGTCGACCAGCTCTCCAAGCTGCGCACCGGCGCCGTGCGGGGCAACGGTACCACCTTGTCGGTGACCGGCGAGGCGCAGGATTCGGCCGCCTACACCACCGTCCAGGCGGCGCTGAGCCAACCGATCCCGCGCGGCTTCGGCCTGCAGGCGGATGTGCGTCCGCCGGTCGTCTCGCCCTATGTGTTCAGTATGCGCAAGGACGCCGACGGGCTGACCATCTCCGGCTTCTTCCCCTCGCCGGACGAGCACCAGCGCCTCGTCGCCGCCGCCAAGGCGCAGTTCCTTGGCGCACCGGTGAACGACGTCTCGGCGCTGGCACAAGGGGCGCCGCAGGGCTTCGCCACTGCCGCGATGGCCGCGATGCGCGAGCTTGCCCGGCTCGAAGCCGGCGAGGCCCGTTTCGACGACGCCAAACTCAAACTGACAGGTACGGCGCTCTATGCCGGCGCGGTGGCGTCGATCCACGCCAATCTCGCCACCGCCCTGCCGCCAGGCTTCGCGCTGGAGGTCACGCTCGACGTCACCAGCCGGCACGAGGCGGTCGATCATGCCGCCTGCCAGAAATCGATCAACGAGCTGCTCGACAAGGGCACCATCGTCTTCAAGGGGCAGGGCGCCGACATCGACCCGGCGAGCCAGGGCCTGCTTGATCACGTGGCCGCGGCAGCGGCGTCCTGTCCGGATACGCTGATCGAGATCACCGTGCGCCAGCCGCAGACGACGCCAGCGCTTGCCTCCGCGCGGGCGCAGTCGGTGACGCAGTATCTCGCCGCGGCCGGCATCGCGCCCGACCGGCTGTTCATCGGCGGTCGTCCGGCGCTTGCCGCCCAGACACCGGAAGCCGGCGCCGGCGCGGCCGGCATCCAGCTTATCGTGAGGTGACGGCGATGTGGTTTCTTACGCTCGAGCTCTGGCCCTATCTCCTCGCCGCGCTCGCTGTCGGTCTGGCGACGGGCTGGCTGAGCGGCTGCAAGCCGCGTTCGCGCTCGATCACGAAGCCGCAGTCGGAGGAGGCCGCATCGTGACCCCGTTCGCGCTCGACGTTCTCGTCCTTATGGCAGCAACGTATATTGTCGGCTGCATCGCCGGCTGCTGGCTGCGGCGCGTGCTGACGCGCCGCTGAGTTTTCTTCAGAGGCGTGAGCCGCGCAGGTCCGCCTCGATCTGCAACGTATCGCGCGTGCCGAAGCGAGACTTGTAGACCTGCGTGTTCTCCATCACGCGCTGCACATAGTTGCGCGTCTCGGAGAAGGGGATGCGTTCCACCCAGTCGATCGGGTCGACCGAAGGGTCGCGCGGGTCGCCGTACTGGGCGATCCACTTGGCGACGTTGCCGCGGCCGGCATTGTAGCCGGCAAAGGTCAGCACATAATTGTTCTGGTAGTTGTCGAGCAGGCTGCGCAGCTCGGCGGCGCCGAACTGCACGTTCACCGTGGGGTTGCGCAGCTGCTTCGGATCGTAGGACACGCCAGCCCGCTTGGCGATGGTACGTCCCGTCGCCGGCATGACCTGCATCAGCCCGGTGGCGCCCGCATGGGAGACGGCGGAAGCGTTGAACATGCTCTCCTGCCGGGCGATGGCGTAGACCAGCGCGCGATCGACATCGGCGGTGATCGGCCGATAGCTCGGCATGCCGATGGTCGGATAGGCCTCGGCCTCCAGCGGGATGCCGCGGTTGAGCGCGACCTTGCCGATGGTGGTCATGGTGCGCGCATCGCCCGAGGACTTCGCCAACTCCGCCAGCAGGCCGAGCTGGGCGGCGTCCGGCAGGCGTTCGGCGAGGTCGTAGGCCAGCGCCAGAGAGAGAGACGACTTGTCGAGCCGCTCCAGCAGCTTGAAGATCATCACGCCTTCGTTGCGGGCGAAGGCGGCGCGCTGGGTGGAGTTGGCGGCCGGCGCCGTCTCGATCTTCACCTTCGGGATGCCCAGCCGGGCGCTGGCGAGCTGGCCGTAATAGGCGGTGCCGTAGGCCGCCGCCGCCTCGTATTGGCCGCGGGCATTGGCGGTGGAGCCGAGCGCCTCCCAGGCGCGGCCCTGCCAGTAATAGCCGCGCGAGACGGTCGCTGGATGGGTCTGGTTCTCCGGGATCTTGCTGAAATGCTGAAGCGCGGTACGCGGATCGTTGAGGAAGCGCAGCGCGATCCAGCCGGAGGTGAATTGCTGCTCGCAGCGCAGATGCTCGTCCTCCGGCACCGCGGCATCGCGAGCAACCTTGTAGGCCGTGCGGGCATCGCCCTTGTCGAGCAGGCCGCGCGCGGTCAGCCGGCGCTCGATCCACCATTCGTCCGGATCGATCAGCAGGCCGGCGTCTTTCGGCGCGCTCGACAGCGTGCGCGCGGCGGCGGCGTAGTCGCTGTTGCGGCGCTGCATCTTGGCGAGCGTGTAGAGATAGGCCGGATCGGAGCGCAGCGACATCGGCACCGCCGCCAGCAGCTTGCCGACATCGCCCTTGCCGGAGGCCATGGCGATGCGGGCGCGAGCGAGTGCCGTGACATCGTCGCCGGCGCGCTGGGCCGCGCGCAGGCCGCGCTCGGCATCCTCGGCATAGAGCAGCTTGTCGGCGCGGTATTTGTGGTCGGTGCGGGTCAGCAGGCCGCCGAATTCGACCACGACGGTCGATTCCGTGTCGGAGGAGAGCGGATCCTCCTGCCAGGCGTTGCGCAGCCAGGCGGCACCGGCCTTCTGGTCGCCTGCGGCGAACAGGGCTCGAGCGAGGGCGATCTTGCCCTCGCCGGAATAGGGCGCCTGCTCGGCGAAGAAGGTCAGGATCGTCTGCGGGTCGCGGTTCTCGACAAAGAGCAGATATTCGAGGCGGCGGCGCAGCACCACCGGCGTCGGAAGCGTCGGATGGGCGCGCAATATGGCCGCTGCGCGGTCGAAGCCGACGTCGCGGGCGGTCACCCGCAGGGCCAGCCAGCGTATCAGCGCCTGCGCGGCGGGATCGCGCATGGCGTCCGCCATGGCGAGCGCCTGGGCGCTGTCACCCTTCTCGATGAAATTGACCGCCTGCTGCACGTCGCCGGCTGCGCCGGCGAGCACGGGCGCGGGCAATGTCGCAGCCGCTGCGGCGGGAGCGGCAGCAGCCTTCGCCGAAGGCTTGGCGGTCGGCTTCGCCGCAGCCTTCTTCTTGTCCTTGTCCTTGGTCGATGCCGTCTTTGTCGAGGGCTTCGCCGTAGATTTCGAGCTGGTGGATTTGGCCGCGGGCTTGGGCGTCGGGACCGGCGTTGCCGCCTGTGCCTGACCGGCGCTGAAGGACGGGAACTGTGCGGCCGAGCCGAGCAGCAGTGCCGCCATCAGTGGCAGGACAACGCCGATACGCTCCGGGCGAGCGGAGCGCGACGGGCGACGCGAACGGCGCTCGGCCGGACAACCGTTTATCTGTTCGCTCATGGGCTTTCGCACCCCCGACCAACTGACGCAATCTGCCACGCGATCCGAGAAACCCCGCCTCGGAACCGCGCCACGTCAGTTGTCCCGCGATCTGATTGACGAATTGCTAACCACAACCCCTGCAGATACCGAAAAGCGGTACTCAACCGCTGCATCCCATGGTGGGCTATAGATTACCAACCCGGCAAAACCGGGGCAGCGTGCCGCACCCGGCAGGCTTTGCCAAGCCCGGAAGATATGTGCGCCAACAACGCCCCTTCCTTCGCGGGCGCCGACGCGATATCTCATGGCCCCTTTGCAGCGCCATTTCCGCCGCGCTGCGACGATGACGAGAAGCTCAGGAGCGCTCCATGCCCCACTCGCTGCCCCTCCGTGGATCCTTCACGGCGCTTGTGACGCCGTTCCGCGACGGCGTGGTGGACGAGAAAGCGCTGCGCGAGTTGGTCGATTGGCAGATCGAGGAAGGCATCCACGGGCTCGTTCCCGTCGGCACCACCGGCGAGAGCCCGACCCTCTCGCATGAGGAGCACAAGCGCGTGGTGGAGCTTACCGTCCAGCAGGCGGCCGGCCGCGTGCCGGTGGTCGCCGGGGCAGGCTCCAACAACACCATCGAGGCGGTCGACCTCGCCCGCCACGCCGAGAAGGCGGGCGCGGACGCGGTGCTCGTGGTCACGCCCTACTACAACAAGCCCGGCCAGGAAGGGCTCTACCAGCACTACAAGGCCATCAACGATGCGATCGGCATCCCGATCATCATCTACAATATCCCGCCGCGCTCGGTGATCGACATGTCGGTGGAGACGATGGCCCGGCTGTTCGAACTCGAGAACATCGCCGGCGTGAAGGACGCCACCGCCAACCTCGCGCGCGTCTCCATGCAGCGCCAGGCGATGGGGCCGAGCTTCAACCAGCTCTCGGGCGAGGACGCGACCGCGCTCGGCTTCATGGCCCATGGCGGCGACGGCTGCATTTCGGTCGCCTCCAACGTGGCGCCGAAGCTCTGCTCGCAGCTGATGGACGCCTGCCTCGCCGGCGAATACGGCAAGGCGCTGGAATTGCAGGACCGGCTGTTCCCGCTGTTCCAGGCACTGTTCGTTGAAACCAACCCGAGCCCGACCAAATATGCGCTGAGCGTGCTGGGCAAGATCGCCGACGAGGCGCGCCTGCCCATGGTGCCGGTGACGGACAAGACCAAGGAGACCGTCCGCGAGGCCATGCGCCACGCCGGACTGATCAACTGATAGTGGATCGGGGCATCAGCTCCGTTCCGGAGCATTGAGATGGCCGAGAAGAAGACGCAGGCAAAGAAGGTCGTCGCCGACAATCGGCGGGCGCGGTTCGACTACGAGATCGGCGAGGTTTTCGAAGCCGGTATCGCGCTCTCCGGCACCGAGGTGAAAAGCCTGCGCGGCGGCAAGGCGACGGTGGCCGAGAGCTACGTCTCGGCCAAGACCGGCGAAGCGATTCTCTACAACTCCTTCATCCCGGAATATCTGCAGGCGAACCGCTTCAACCACGAGCCGCGCCGGCCGCGGAAACTGCTGATGCACAAGCGCGAGATCGCCAAGCTGTGGCAGGCGGTGGAGCGCGAGGGCATGACCGTGGTGCCGCTGCGCATCTATTTCAACGAGCAGGGCCGCGCCAAGGTCGAGCTCGCCATCGCCCGCGGCCGCAAGGCGCACGACAAGCGCGAGGCGCTGAAGGAGAAGGACTGGGCGCGCGACAAGCAGCGGCTGATGCGCGATCGGGGATAGCGCCGGGATCGCTCTCCATCCTGCATGCGATCCCGGATCGGCCTTCGGCCGTCCGGGACGACGGATAATGGAAAGCGAAAATCTAAAAGAAAAGCCCGGCACTTGACCGGGCTTTTTGATTCTCGATTCGAGGACTGCTTAGTCCTTGGCGCGCTCGACATAGGAGCCGTCGGCGGTCATCACCACGATGCGGGTGCCGACGCCGATATGCGGCGGGACGGCCGAGCGCACGCCGTTCGACAGGATGGCGGGCTTGTATGAGGACGAAGCCGTCTGGCCTTTCATCGCCGGCTCGGTCTCGGTGACTTCGAGCACCACGCGCTGCGGCAGTTCGATGGCGATGGCGTTGCCCTCGTGCACCGACAGCATGACCTGCATGCTCTCCTGCAGGTAGGCGGCCTGGTCGCCGATCACGTCGGCCTGCACCGCGACCTGGTCATAGGTCTCCGGGTTCATGAAGTGGTAGCCCTCGCCGTCCGAGTAGAGGAAGGTGTAGGGCCGGTCCTCGACATGGGCGCGCTCGACCTGCTCGGTGGTGCGGTAGCGCTCGGAGATCTTGGTCCCATCCGAAATGCGGCGCATGTCGAGCTGGGTGACCGGCGTGCCCTTGCCGGGATGGATATTCTCGGCGGTGAGCACGACGTAGAGCCTGCCGTCGATATCGACCACATTGCCCTTGCGCAGCGAGCTGGCGATGACCTTGACCATAGAGGTCCTCTGGCTGTTGGGTGCGCCGCATCGCGCGGGACACCGGGGGATTCCTTCGGGCGCCTCCTATACAAGCGCGCTTCTATTCCGCCAACCCCGCCGCGCGAGCGCGACATCTGCCGGAGCCTTGCGTCATGTCGCTTCCCGCCTCGCCCTGGTGGTCGCCTACGGTCCATGCCGACCGCCGGCCCTTCCTGCTGGCGCGCCAGCGCATCGCGGGAAAGCTGCGTGAATTCTTCGCCGCGCGCGATTTCATCGAGGTCGAGACGCCGATCCTGCAGGTCTCGCCCGGCAACGAGACGCATCTGAAGGCCTTTGCCACCGAACTGGAGCGGCCGGACGGCACGCGGACGACGCGCTATCTGCACACTTCGCCGGAATTCACCGCCAAGAAGCTGCTGGCGGCGGGCGAGCAGCGGCTGTTCACCCTGGCGCGCGTCTTCCGCAACGGTGAGCGCACCGGGCGGCACCATCCCGAGTTCACCATGCTCGAATGGTACCGCGCCCATGAAGGCTACGAAGCTCTGATGGCCGACTGCGCCGAACTGCTGGTATCGACGGCTGAGGCGGTTGGAACGACGGCATGGCGCTATGGCGATCAGGCATGCGATGTCGCCCTCGCCCCGGAGCGCCTCACCGTCGCGGACGCCTTCATCCGCTTCGCCGGCATCGACCTGATGGCGACGGTGGGCGAGGACGGCAATGACCGGGATGCCCTATGGAATGCCGCCCGTGCCGCCGGCATCCGCGTCGCCGAGGACGACACTTGGGCGGACGTCTTCACCCGCGTGATGGTGGAGAAGATCGAGCCGTTCCTCGGCCTCGGCCGGCCGACCATCCTCTGCGAATACCCGATCTCGGAGGCGGCGCTGGCGCGGCCCAAGCCGTCCGATCCGCGCGTGGCCGAGCGCTTCGAGCTTTATGTCTGCGCCGTAGAACTGGCCAATGCCTTCGGCGAGCTGACCGACGCCGACGAGCAGCGCCGGCGTTTCGAGCAATGGATGGACGAGAAGGAGCGCATCTATGGCGAGCGCTACCCGATCGACGAGGATTTCCTCGCCGCGCTCAAGGTCATGCCGGAAGCGTCGGGAATCGCGCTCGGCTTCGACCGGCTGGTGATGCTGGCGTCGGGTGCGCGGCGGATCGAGGACGTGATCTGGGCGCCTGTCGCGCCTTAGCCCAAGCTGTCCAGATGCGCCCGCACCTTGGCGAAGACGGCATGGAACATCGGTGTTGTCAGCACGCCGGTGTTCGTGTTGTAGCGGGAGCAGTGATAGCTGTCGAAAAGCACGACCTCGCCCAGCCGGTGCACCGCGCCATGCGCGAACTTGTAGCGTGACAGCTTCTCGCCATGGGCGGCGAGCACCTGGTCATGCGCGATCTTGCCAAGCGCGACGATGGCGCTGAGGGATGGCAGCAGGCCGATGGTGGCGGCGAGGAACGGCCGGCAATTGCGCATCTCGTCGGTGGTCGGCTTGTTCTCCGGCGGAACGCAGCGCACGGCATTGGTCAGGCGCGAGTCCGCGAGCTTGAGTGAATCGTCCGACCGCGCCTCGAACACACCGGTAGCGAAGCCGAACTTGATCAGCGTCGAATAGAGCAGCTCACCGGCATAGTCGCCGGTGAAGGGCCGCCCCGTCCGGTTGGCGCCGCGCAGGCCGGGCGCCAGCCCGACGATGAGCAGCCGCCCGTCCACCGGCCCGAAGGAGGGCACCGGCGCGTTGTGCCAGTCCGGTTCGGCGGCACGCCAATGCTCGCGGAAGGCGACGAGGCGCGGGCAGAACGGGCAGTCCCGCTCCGGCTCGGCCTCGACCGGGGCGGGGGGCTCGAAGACGGCGGCGCGCAGCGCGCTCACTGGTCCGACATCTCGTCGTTCTCATCCGCCGCCGGCGGCGCCGTGCGGCGCTCGAGGAAGCGCGGCGTCTCCTGCATGCGGCCCGAACGGTCGGCCGGGTCGCGGCCGACGCGGCCCTGCAAGTCGACGAGATCGAGGAACACATCGGCCTGACGGCGCAGCTCGTCGGCGATCATCGGCGGCTGGGTGTGGATGCTGGAGACGACGGTGACGCGCACGCCCTTGCGCTGGATCGCCTCGACCAGCGAGCGGAAGTCGCCGTCGCCGGAGAACAGCACGATGTGATCGACATGGCCGGCGAGCTCCATGGCGTTGACCGCCAGCTCGATGTCCATGTTGCCGCGTACGCGGCGGCGGCCCTGGCTGTCGGTGAACTCGCGCGCCGGCTTGGTGACGACCGAATAGCCGTTGTAGTCCAGCCAGTCGAGCAGCGGGCGGATGGAGGAGTATTCCGAATCTTCGACCAGCGTCGTGTAGTAGAACGCCCGCAACACGTAGCCTCGGCCCTGGAATTCCTTCAGCAGGCGCTTGTAGTCGATATCAAATCCGAGTGACTTGGTGGCGGAATAGAGGTTGGCGCCATCGATGAAAAGGGCGATCTTTTCCATACCTTGAACCATACTAG
This sequence comes from Ancylobacter novellus DSM 506, assembly GCF_000092925.1. Classification (NCBI taxonomy): domain Bacteria; kingdom Pseudomonadati; phylum Pseudomonadota; class Alphaproteobacteria; order Hyphomicrobiales; family Xanthobacteraceae; genus Ancylobacter; species Ancylobacter novellus. Next base: position 1,689,315 of record NC_014217.1, read on the forward strand.
GCAATACCCGAACAGAGGGGTTGAAACGCGTTGCGGCACGTCGCGATGCGACTTGCCGGCCCCCGCCTATAGACATAGCGCATTTGTGGCGCGCGCGAGACGCGTGCACCCGTTGTCCGCCGTTTTGTCATGGAGGCGCGGGGCACGCGCGAAGGCCACGCGACGCGTGAAACCCTTGCCCTCGGAGCTCCATTGGTTTAAGGAGCCCGCTTTCCTTACACCGTCAGGAGTGCCGAGGCATGGCTCGCGTCACCGTCGAGGATTGCATCGACAAGGTCGACAATCGCTTCGAGCTCGTTCTTCTCGCCGGGCATCGCGCCCGCACGATCGCATCCGGCTCGCCGATCACCGTCGACCGCGACAACGACAAGAACCCGGTCGTCGCGCTGCGCGAGATCGCCGACGAGACGATCTCGCCGGAGGATCTGCGCGAAGAGCTGATCCATTCGCTGCAGAAGTTCACCGAGGTGGACGAGCCGGAGCCCGAGACCGTTCCGATGATCGCCTCGTCCGGTTCGGAAGGTGCCGACGATTCCGACATCATGCTCGACCGCATGACCGAGGAAGAGCTGCTCGCCGGCCTGCAGGGCCTCGTGCCGCCGGAGCCGAGCGACGACGACGAAGGCTGATCGCGTTACCGATCACGACGAGCGGCCCGGCCCTGTGCCGGGCCGTTTTCGTTTTGCGTGCCTTTTCCGCGACATGCAGCTTGCTTCGCCTGCATCTGCGGACGATATCTAGCCGATCGGCCGGCTCGGCCGACCATTCTCGCGAGTCCCTGTCATGATGCGGCAGTACGAGCTCGTCGAGCGCGTCCGCCGGTACAATCCGAATACCGACGAGGCGTTGCTTGACCGCGCTTACGTCTATGCAATGCGCGCCCACGGCACCCAGAAGCGGGCCTCGGGCGATCCCTATTTTTCGCATCCGCTCGAAGTCGCCGCCATCCTGACCGACCTCAAGCTCGACGACGCCACCATCGTCGCGGCGCTGCTGCACGACACCATCGAGGATACCGAGACCACCCGCGAGGAGATCGACCGCATCTTCGGGCCGCAGATCGGCGCGCTGGTCGAGGGCCTGACCAAGATCAAGAAGCTCGACCTCGTCTCCAAGCAGGCCAAGCAGGCGGAGAATCTGCGCAAGCTCCTGCTCGCCATCGCCGATGACGTGCGGGTGCTCCTCGTCAAGCTCGCCGACCGCCTCCACAACATGCGCACGCTGAAATGGGTGCCGGAGGAGAAGCGCTCGCGCGTCGCGCAGGAGACGCTCGACATATATGCCCCGCTCGCCGGCCGCATGGGCATGCACGACATGCGCGAAGAACTGGAGGACCTCTCCTTCCGCCAGCTCTCGCCGGAAGCCTACGAGTCCATCCGCACCCAGCTGCAGGTGCTGAAGGAGAAGAACGGCGAGATGGTCGCGGCGATCGAGCGCGAACTGTCCGACGCCGTGATTCAGAAGGGGCTGTCGGCTGTCGTTAGGGGACGGGAGAAGCGGCCCTATTCCATCTGGCGCAAGATGGAGCAGAAATCGATCGCCTTCGAGCAGCTCTCCGACATCTACGGCTTCCGCATCCTCGTCGAGAAGACCGAGGAGTGCTACGCCGCGCTCGGCGTCGTCCATACCAGGTGGCCGCTCGTGCCGGGTCGCTTCAAGGACTACATCTCGACCCCCAAGCAGAACGACTACCGCTCCCTGCACACCACCATCGTCGGCCCCGGGCGCCAGCGCGTCGAACTGCAGATCCGCACCCGGCAGATGCACGAGATCGCCGAATACGGCATCGCCGCCCACGCGCTCTACAAGGACGCCAACGGCGCCGACATGCTCACCCGCGATTCCAGCGCCTATGCCTGGCTGCGGCGCACCATCGAATTGCTGGCAGAAGGATCGAGCCCGGAGGAATTCCTCGAGCACACCAAGCTCGAGCTGTTCCACGACCAGGTGTTCTGCTTCACGCCCAAGGGGCGGCTGATCATCCTGCCGCGCCGGGCGACGCCGATCGACTTCGCCTATGCGGTGCATACCGGCGTCGGCGACCGCGCAGTCGGCGCCAAGGTGAACGGCAAGATCTCGCCGCTGGTCTCCGAGTTGCAGAACGGCGACGAGGTGGAGATCATCACCTCCAATGCGCAGACGCCGCCGGCGGCGTGGGAATCCATCGTCGTCACCGGCAAGGCGCGCGCCGCCATCCGCCGCGCCACCCGCGCCGCGGTGCGGGCCCAATATGCCGGGCTCGGCAAGAAGATCGTCGAACGCGCCGTGGCGCGCGCCGGCAAGGCATTCTCCGAGGAGAAGCTCACCGCTGCCGCCGGGAGGCTGGCGCGCCATTCGCTGGAGGACGTCTATGCCGCTGTCGGGCGCGGCGAGATGCGCGCCGACGACGTGGTGAAGGCGATCTACCCCGAATGGACCGGCCCGCGACCGGAGGAGCGGGCCGCGCCGAAGGGAGAGGGCTGGTTCGAGCTTGAGCAGGGCCAGAGCCTCAAGTTCAAGATCCCCGGTATCGAGAGCGACCCGGACCCGAAGACGGCGATCCCGATCCGCGGCATCAACCGCGAATTGCCCGTGCGCTTCGCGCCGAATGGTGGCGCGGTGCCGGGCGACCGCATCGTCGGCATCCTCACGCCGGGCGAGGGAATCACCGTCTACCCGATCCAGTCGCCCGCTCTTCAGGATTTCGAGGAGGAGCCGGAGCGCTGGCTCGACGTGCGCTGGGACGTCGATGAGAACGACCCGCAGCGTTTCCCGGTGCAGATCGTGGTGGTGGCGATTAACGAGCCCGGCTCGCTGGCGCAGATCGCCCAGGTGATCGGCGAGCGCGACGGCAATATCGAGAATCTGCGCATGTCCTCGCGCTCGGCGGACTTCCACCGCATGGTCATCGACATCGGCGTCTACGACCTCAGGCACCTCAACGGCATCATCGCCGACCTACGCGCCCGCCCGGTCGTCTCAAGTGTGGAAAGGGTGAACGGGTAGGGAACCGTTAACCCTGTTTGGCGTTGCCTCGTCAGCCCACGAAGCCGATCAGGGGAGATCGCGATGGCGACCGAGCAGTTCCAGGCCAATTTCCGCATCGTCTCAGGCGTCGCCAAGGAATTCTGGGGCCGTATCGCCGGTGATGGCCTGCTGGCCGCCAGCGGGCGCGTCGAGCAGTTGGCCGGCGAGGCCGCGCTCGCCTGCGTCCGCGCCCGTGTCCGCAGCGTGCCGCGCGACCTGCCGCCGACCGGAGCCTGACCTAAGGGCAGGGCGGAACGGCCGTGACGCGACCGGGAAGATCGGTTATCACCTCGGCCGCCCGTCAACATCCTCCCGGTCCTCGCGATGACACAAGACGAAGTCGTGGCCGAATTCCGCGCGGCCGGTGCGCTGCTCGAAGGCCATTTCATCCTCTCCTCCGGCCTGCGCAGCCCGGTCTTCCTGCAGAAGATGTTCATCTTCCAGGATCCGGTGCGCACGGCGCGGCTGTGCAAGGCGCTGGCCGAGAAGGCCGAGGCCGCCTTCGGCAAGATCGACTATGTCGTCTCTCCCGCCGTCGGCGGCATCGTGCCGGGCTATGAGACCGCGCGGCATCTCGGCGCCAAGGCGGTGTTTGTCGAGCGCGAGGATGGCAAGTTCCAGCTGCGGCGCGGCTTCACCATTCCCGAGGATGCGCGCGTGCTGATGGTGGAGGACATCGTCACCACCGGCCTGTCCTCGCGCGAATGCCTCGCGGCTATCGCCGAGCATTCGCAGAACGTCGTCGGTGCCGCCTGCCTGATCGACCGTTCCAACGGCAAGGCCGATCTCGGCGTGAAGCTGGTCGCGCTGGCCAGGCTCAACATCCCGGCCTATCCGGCCGACGCTCTGCCGCCCGAGCTCGCCGCCCTGCCGCCCGTCAAGCCCGGCAGCCGCGGCATCCAGGGCGTGAAGGCGTAAGCGCCATGACCCATCCCGTCTCGCCGATCCGCCTGGGCGTGAACGTCGACCACGTCGCCACCGTGCGCAATGCCCGCGGCGGGCTGCTGCCCGATCCGGTGCGCGCCGCCGAGCTCGCCTGCGCGGCCGGCGCCGACGGCATCACCGCGCATCTGCGCGAGGACCGCCGTCACATACGCGACGCCGACATGCGCCGCCTGCGCCAGCTCTCCGCGCCGCTGAATTTCGAGATGGCGGCGACCGACGAGATGGTGGCGCTGGCTATCGAGCTGAAGCCGCATGCCTGCTGCCTCGTCCCCGAGCGGCGCGAGGAGCGCACCACCGAGGGCGGGCTCGACGTGATCGGCGGCGGCATCGACCTCGCCCACAAGGTCGAGAAGCTGGGCGCGGCCGGCATCCGTGTCTCGCTCTTCGTCGCGCCCGACGAGGACCAGATCGCCCGTGCCGCCGACATCGGCGCGGCGGTGATCGAATTACACACTGGCGCCTGGTGCGACTTCATCGCTGCCGGCCGTCAGGCGGAAGCGGAGGCGGAGTTCGCCCGGCTCAAGACAGCGGCCGGGCAGGGCGCCGGGCTGGGGCTGGAGATCCATGCCGGCCACGGCCTCGACTATGCGACCGCCGAGACGATCGCCGCCGTCGAGCCGGTACGCGAGCTCAATATCGGCCATTTCCTCATCGGCGAGGCGATCTTCGTCGGGCTGGAGGAGGCCATCCGCCAGATGCGCGCGGCGATGGCGCGCGGGCGCGCCCGCATCGGCGCGCCGCGGGCGGCGTGAGGCGGCCGTGATCATCGGGATCGGTTCCGACATCACCGATGCGCGGCGTGTCGCCGAGGTGCTGGAGCGCCATGGCGAGCGCTTCCTCGACCGCGTCTTCACGCCCATCGAGCGCGCCAAATCCGACCGTCGGGCTCGCCGCGCCGAAAGCTACGCCAAGCGCTTCGCCGCCAAGGAGGCCTGTGCCAAGGCGCTCGGTACCGGGCTGGCGCAGGGTGTGTTCTGGCGCGACATGGGCGTGGTCAACCTGCCGTCGGGCCGGCCGACCATGGAGCTGACCGGCGGCGCCCGCGCCCGGCTCGACGCCATCACCCCGGCCGGCTACGAGGCGCGCATCGACCTCACCATCACCGACGACGGCCCGCTGGCGCAGGCCTTCGTCATCATCAGTGCGGTTCCGAAAGCGCAGGGCGCGTGACCATCCGTAAGCTCGTGCGATCGTGAGCCGCGCGCGTTGCCGCGGCCTCTGCGAGCGGCTATAGGAGCCGCACGGGCGCCGATGGCAGGCGCTGGCCGTGCCGCGAGGCGCACCGGAAAGCGACATGACTTCGACCACCGAACCGAAGAAGAAGGAAGGCGGACTCGGCGAGACCGTCAAGGTGATCATTCAGGCGTTCCTGATCGCCATCCTGATCCGCACCTTCCTTTTCCAGCCCTTCAACATCCCTTCCGGCTCGATGAAGGAGACGCTGCTCGTCGGCGATTATCTCTTCGTCTCGAAGTTCAGCTACGGCTATTCGCGCTTCTCGCTGCCCTTCGCGCCACCGCTGTTCGACGGACGCATCCTCGGCTCGACGCCCAATCGCGGCGACGTCGTGGTGTTCAAGCTGCCGCGCGATGAATCGACCGATTACATCAAGCGCGTGATCGGCCTGCCGGGCGACGAGATCCAGATGATTGACGGCGTGCTGCACATCAACGGCCAGGCCGTGAAGCGCGAGGACGCCGGCTACTGGATGGACGACGAGGGCGGCGGGCGCGTCGAGCGCGTCAAACGCTGGACCGAGACCCTGCCGAACGGGGTGAGCTATTACACGCTCGACCTCGTCGACAACGGCTTCTACGACAACACCCCGGTCTACAAGGTGCCGGCCGACCACTATTTCATGATGGGCGACAACCGCGACAACTCCACCGACAGCCGCGTGCTCAGCCAGGTTGGCTATGTGCCCTATGAGAACCTCATCGGCCGCGCGCAGGTCATCTTCTTCTCGGTGAAGGAAGGCGACGCCGCCTGGCAGTTCTGGAAGTGGCCCTGGACGGTGCGCTGGGACCGCCTGTTCTCCTTCGTGCGATGACGCGCGGCAAAGGTCGCAGCGAGCCGCGCGGCGACGACGAGGCCGGGCTCGACGCGCTGGAAGCCGCGCTCGGGCACCGCTTCGCCAGCCGCGCGCATCTGCGGCTGGCTCTGACCCACATCAGCTCCGTCACCGGCGCGCAGGGTTCGCAGGCGCGGGTGCGCTCCTATCAGCGGCTGGAATTCCTCGGCGACCATGTGCTGGGGCTCGTCGTCTCCGACATGCTCTACCGCGCCTATCCCAATGCGGAGGAGGGCGAACTCTCCCGGCGCCTCGCCGATCTCGTCTGCGAGGAGGCCTGCGCCGAGGTCGCCCGCGCGATGGATCTCGGCCCATATATCCGGCTCGGCCCCGGCGAAGACCGCACCGGCGGGCGCGAGCGGCCGGCGATCCTCGCGGATGTGGCCGAAGCCGTGCTGGCGGCGGTCTATCTCGATGCCGGCTTCGAAGCCGCCGAGGCCATGGTCGAGAAATTCTGGCGCCCCCGCCTGTCCACGCCGGGAAGCTCGGCCCGCGATCCTAAGACCGCGCTGCAGGAATGGGCGCAGGGGCGCGGCCTGCCGCCGCCGCACTATCGGCTGGTGGAACGTTCGGGCCCCGATCATAATCCCGAGTTCCGCATCGCCGTCGAGCTGCCGGGCTATACGGCGATCGAGGCGACCGGACCGTCGAAGCAGGTGGCCCAGAAGGCCGCTGCTGCCGCCTTTCTCGAACGAGTAACTGCATGAACGAGCCTATCGGCGACACGCGCTGCGGTTTCGTCGCCCTCATCGGGGCGCCGAACGCGGGCAAGTCGACCCTCACCAACGCCCTCGTCGGCACCAAAGTGTCCATCGTCTCGCACAAGGTGCAGACGACACGCTCGCTGGTGCGCGGCATCGCGCTCGAAGGGACGACGCAGATCATCCTCGTCGACACGCCCGGCATCTTCGCGCCCAAGCGCCGGCTGGAGAAGGCGATGGTGCGCTCGGCCTGGAGCGGGGCGGGCGACGCCGACGCCGTCGTGTTGCTGGTCGACGCCCGTGCGGGCATGACCGAGGATGTCGAGGCGATCATCAAGGGGCTCGCCGACGTGAAGCGGCCGCGGGCGATCCTGCTCAACAAGATCGACCTCGTTAAGCGCGACAGCCTGCTGGAACTCGCCGCCAAGGTGGCCGAACTCATCAGCTTCGACCGGCTGTTCATGGTCTCGGCGCAGAACGGCGACGGCCTCAAGGAGCTGCGCGAATGGCTTGCGCAGACCCTGCCGCTCGGTCCCTGGCTCTATCCCGAGGACCAGATCTCTGACGCGCCGATGCGCTCGCTGGCCGCCGAGATCACGCGCGAGAAGCTGTTCCACCGACTGCACGAGGAGCTGCCCTACCGTTCGACGGTGGAGACCGACTCCTGGCAGGAGCGCAAGGACGGCTCGGTGCGCATCGAGCAGACCATCTTCGTCGAGCGCGAGAGCCAGCGGAAGATCGTGCTCGGCAAGGGCGGCGAAACCATCAAGGCGATCTCCATGGCCGCCCGCAAGGAGCTGACCGAGATCGTCGAGGCGCCGGTGCACCTGTTCCTGTTCGTGAAGGTGCGCGAGAACTGGGCCGACGACCCCGAACGCTACCGCGAGATGGGGCTCGACTTCCCGCAATCCGACTGAGGCCGCCATGGAGTGGTCCGACGAGGGCATCATCCTGGGCCTGCGCCGGCATGGCGAAGGCAATGCCATCGTCGAGCTGATGACCGCCGCGCATGGGCGCCATCTCGGCCTCGTGCGCGGCGGCGGCTCGCGCCGGCAGGCGGCGGCGCTTCAGCCCGGCAATGGCGTGCAGGCCACATGGCGGGCGCGGCTCGACGAGCATCTCGGGACCTTCGCGCTGGAAGTGACCACGCCCCGCGCGGGCCGGCTGATGGGCGCGGCGCATTCGGCCTTCGCCCTCAGCCATATCGGCAGCCTCATCCGCATGCTGCCCGAGCGCGATCCACATCCGGAGCTGCACGACGTGCTCACCGCCATGGTCGAGCATCTCGACGAGCCGCGGCTCACCGGCATGATGATGGCGCGCTTCGAACTGATGATGCTGTCCGAGCTCGGCTTCGGGCTCGACCTGGAGAGCTGCGCCGCCACCGGCGGGCGCAACGACCTGCTCTATGTCTCGCCGAAATCCGGCCGAGCGGTCAGCCGCGACGCCGGCGAGCCCTGGCGCGCGCAGCTGCTGAACCTGCCGTATTTCCTGATCGGCGAGGTCGCGGAGCCGCCGTCGCCAGGCGACGTCGATGCCGCCTTCGACCTGACCGGGCATTTCCTCGCCCGGCGCGTGTTCGAGCCGCGCGGGATACCAATGCCGGAATCCCGTGCGGCCCTGTTGCTGGCGCTGCGCCGCACCGCCGCTCAGTAGAGCAGCGTCGCGAAGGTCGGGTCGGCGTAGTAGTTGCCGTTGTGGAAGTACCGCCTGCCGATCCAGACCATGTTGCACATGGGGACCTGGAGATAGACGGTACGGCCCAACGCATCGCGCCTGACGACGGAGCGCTCCCGGCACACATTCGTCCAGCCGACATGGCCGGTCGACGACGCGACCGGCGGAGCGGCCGCCTTGGTGAGGCCGAGATAATGATAGGTTGGCGTCTGGGCGCTGGCAGGGACCGCGTACAGCCCCGCGAGAGCGCCCGCCAATATGGCAGCGAGCACTGTTTTCATCGCGACTCTCCCCCCGAACAGCCGTGAGGAGAACAATACTCCCGCGGGTGGTATTTGCCTATAATTTAATTCGAAAATCAAACTAGTGTCGTTTCATGTCGAACGAAACCCAAGCGAAACCAATGATTGTATCCAATCCTTTATGTTATTGATAATGAACGAGTTTGACTCATATGCGTGCATGCGATGCACGGCGTATGGGAGCTTCGTTTCGCAGTTTCTCCACCCAACGGCGTAGTGGCGCATTTTGTCGCAACCTCGGCGCGAAAATGAGCGGGCAGCAATCGCCGCGCAAAGCGCACAGGGACGGTCGTTCGCGTCTTGTTCCCGACGGCGCTTCGATGTAGCCAGTGAGCATGGGAGAGCCACCGATTCCGACCGATGACGGCACGATCGAACCGATCGGGCTGAAGGCGGCGCTCGAGGAGCGCTACCTCGCCTATGCGCTCTCCACCATCATGCACCGGGCGCTGCCCGACGCACGCGACGGGCTGAAGCCGGTGCACCGGCGCATTCTCTATGGCATGCGCCTGCTACGGCTCGATCCCGGCGGCGGCTTCCGCAAGAGCGCCAAGATCGTCGGCGACGTGATGGGCTCGTTCCACCCGCACGGCAACATGGCGATCTACGACGCCATGGTGCGCCTGGCGCAGGATTTCTCCCAGCGCTACCCGCTGGTCGACGGGCAGGGGAACTTCGGCAACATCGACGGCGACAACGCCGCTGCCGAGCGCTACACCGAGGCGCGCCTGACCGAGGTGGCGCGGCTCATCCTCGACGGCATCGACGAGGACGCGGTCGATTTCCGCCCGAACTATGACGGCACCACCGAAGAGCCGGTGGTCATGCCCGGCGCTTTCCCCAACCTGCTCGCCAACGGCTCGACCGGCATCGCGGTGGGCATGGCGACCTCAATCCCGCCGCACAACGCCGCCGAGCTGATCGATGCCAGCCTGCACCTGATCGACAACCCGCAGGCGACCACTGACGATCTCCTCCAGTTCGTGAAGGGGCCGGATTTCCCGACCGGTGGCGTCGTCATCGAATCCCCGGCTTCCATCGCCGACGCTTATGCGACGGGCCGCGGCGGCTTCCGCCTGCGCGCGCGCTGGCACAAGGAGGAGACCGGGCGCGGCACCTATGTCGTGGTGGTCACCGAGATTCCCTACGGCGTGCCGAAGTCGCGCCTAGTCGAGAAGATCGCCGACCTGCTCAACGAGAAGAAGCTCCCGCTGCTCGCCGACGTGCGCGACGAGAGCGCGGAGGACGTCCGTCTCGTGCTGGAGCCGCGCGCGAGGAATGTCGACGCTGAGCTGATGATGGAGAGCCTGTTCCGGCTCACCGAACTGGAGACCCGCTTTCCGCTCAACATGAACGTGCTGGTCGGCGGCCAGGTGCCGAAGGTGGTCAGCCTTGCCGAGGCGCTGCGCGAATGGGTCGACCATCGCCGCGAGGTGCTGCTGCGCCGTTCACGCCACCGGCTCAAGGAGATCGAGCACCGGCTGGAAGTGCTGGGCGGCTACCTCATCGCCTATCTCAACCTCGACGAGGTGATCCGCATCATCCGCGAGGAGGACGAGCCGAAGGTCGAACTGATGCGTACCTTCGAGCTCACCGACGTGCAGGCCGAGGCGATCCTCAACATGCGGCTGCGCTCTTTGCGCAAGCTCGAGGAATTCGAGATCCGCAAGGAGCACGACGCGCTGTCCAAGGAGAAGGACGGCATCGAGAAGCTGCTCGGCTCCGAGGCACGGCAATGGAAGACAGTAGCCTGGGAGCTCGGCGAGACGCGCAAGATCTTCGGCCCCGACACGCCGCTCGGCCGCCGCCGCACCGGCTTCGGCGAGGCGGCGGCGCATGACGCCGACGCGGTGAGCGAAGCGCTGGTCGAGCGCGAGCCCATCACCGTCGTCGTCTCCGAAAAGGGCTGGATCCGCGCGCTGAAGGGGCATGTGGCCGATCTCTCGGCGCTCGCCTTCAAGGGCGACGACGAGCTCAGGATCAGCTTCTTCACCGAGACCACGGCGAAGCTGCTGGTCTTCGCCACCAATGGCCGCTTCTACACGCTCGACGCCTCCAAGCTCCCGGGCGGGCGCGGCCATGGCGAACCTTTGCGCCTGTCGATCGAGCTGGAACAGGAAGCCGACATCGTCGACGTGCTGCCCTATCAGGGCGGGCGCAAGCTGCTGGTGGCGGCGAAGGAGGGCAGGGGCTTCCTCGTCGCCGAGGACGAGTGCGTCGCCAATACCCGCAAGGGCAAGCAGGTGCTCGGCGTCGACGGGCAGGATGCGGTGAAGGTGATCCCCGCCATCGGCGACAGCGTCGCGGTGATCGGCGAGAACCGCAAGCTGCTGGTGTTCCCGCTGTCGCAGATCCCGGAGATGACACGCGGGCGCGGCGTGCGGCTGCAGCGCTACAAGGACGGGCAGATGAGCGACGTGAAGGTATTCAGCGCCGCCGACGGCCTGACCTGGACCGACACGTCGGGCCGCACGTGGACGGTGACCGACCTCACCGAATGGCGGGGCGAGCGCGCCGCCGCCGGCCGCCTGCCGCCCAAGGGCTTTCCGCGCAACAATCGCTTTGCATGAAAAGGCCGCCGGCGTTGAAACCGGCGGCCAGTTAGTCTCGGTCCGACGTGGGGAACGCAACCTCCGGCCGACCCGAGGAATGGGCCGGCCGCCACCGAAGCTCGGTCAGGAACCGATCTTGCCGCCGTCCTGCTTCATTATGACGACGACGGCCGGACGCACCGGCATGTCGTCCTTGAAGTCCGGCCAGCGGGTGGAGAGATCCTCGTAATAGGACGGGCGGCCGAAGGGCGCCCAGTCGGTGCCGCCATCGGCCGGGTGCTGCACGGCGACGAAGGCGGTGCGGTCGTCCGGCGTGAACAGCGGGCCGCACATCTCCGCGCCCACCGGCACGCGGAAGAACAGCTTGGAGGTGGCGCGCGCCTCGCCGTCGACGTCCACCGCCCACAGCCCGTCGGTGCGGCCGGTCTCCTTGGCGTTGTTGCCGTCGGTCGACACCCAGAGGCGGCCGGCCGAATCCACCGCGCAGTTGTCCGGCATGCCGAACCAGCCATTCTTGCTGGTGTCGGTCGAGAAGGAGGCGCCGACCGCCGCCACGGACGGGTCGCCGCACTTCAGCAGCACTTCCCACTTGCCATTGGCGGCGGTGAAGTCGCCGTTCGCCTCAGTGATCTCGATGATGTGGCCGAAGGCGTTCTTGGCGCGCGGGTTGGCGGCGTCGACCTGGTCGTCCTTGCGCTTCGTATTGTTGGTCAGCATGACGTAGACCTTGCCGTTCACACCGTTCGGCTGGATGTCCTCGGGACGGTCCATCTTGGTGGCGCCGAGCAGGTCGGCGGAGCGGCGGGTCTCGATCAACACGTCGGCCTGGCTGTTGAAGCCGTTGGCGGCGGTGAGTGGGCCCTGCCCGAACACCAGCGGCAGCCAGTTGAGCGAGCCGTCGGCATCGAACTTGGCGACGTAGAGCGTGCCCTCGTCGAGCAGGTTCATGTTGGCGGCGCGGTCGTTCGGGTTGAACGTGCCGGCGGTGACGAACTTGTAGACATAGTCGAAGCGCTCGTCGTCGCCGAGATAGAACACGACGCGGCCATCCTTGGCGACGATCGACTCGGCGCCCTCATGCTTGAAGCGGCCGAGCGCGGTGCGCTTCTTCGGCACCGAATTCGGGTCGTTCACGTCGACCTCGACGATCCAGCCATAGCGGTTCGGGCTGTTCGGCTCCTTGGCGAGGTCGAAGCGGTCGTAGAAATTGCCCCACTCATAGGTCGAATCCGGCACGCCGTAGCGCTTGTAGTTCGCCGCCTCCTTGTGGCCCTCCGGCAGCTTGCCGAGGAAGTAGCCGTGGAAGTTCTCCTCGGCCATCACATAGGTGCCCCAGGGGGTCACACCGCCCGCGCAGTTGTTGAGGGTACCGATCACCTTGGTGCCGGTCGGGTCCTCGTTGGTCTTGAGGCGGTCGTGGCCCGCGGCCGGGCCGGTCACCTGCATTTGCGTGGTCGAGGTGATGCGGCGGTTCAGCTTGCCCTCGCGCACGACCTGCCACTTGCCATCGACCTTGCGGATCTCGACGATGGTGCCGCCATGCGCGGCCATCTCGATGTCGACGCGCTTCAGATCGGCGGGAGCGACCTTCAGCTTGCCCTCGGCGACGCTGACGATGCCGGGGAACATCAGGTGCTCGTTGGTGTATTCGTGGTTCACCACCAGCAGGCCATGCTCGGCCGAGCCGTCGAGCGGGATGAAGCCGACATAGTCGTTATTGTAGCCGAACTGCTTGCGCTGGGCTTCGGCACTCTGGTTCTTCGGGTCGAACTCGGGCGAGTCGACGAACAGCGCGTCACCCCAGCGCAGCAGCGGCTCGGCGGTGTAGCCCTCGGCAACGTGATGGGTCTGGTCGACGCCTGCCTCGACCTCGACGAAGGTGAAGGCGGAACCGTTGCCAGCGGCCTTGGCCTTCTCGGCCGAGAGCAGCGCCATCGGGCCCACGGTCGAGGCGATGGCGGAGACCGCGAGCGAACCCTTGAGCAGGCCGCGGCGCGAGAAGCGCACGGAGATCAGCTCGCCCATGGTCGGGTTGGCGGTCGGGTTGCTGCCGTCGCCCTCGGCCTCTTCGAGCAGGCTGGTGCGGAACGGCGACTCAAGCGTGGCGGGATCGATCGTGTCGTCGGTCATGGCGGTTTGCTCCGGCAAAGGGGTGCCTCAGTTTGGAGGCGTTCCACTGTGCTAGAGCCGCCGTGTCACAGAGCCATGACATCCGGGAGGGGGAGGCTATTCCTCGACCCGCAGCCAGCCGGCGGGGGCGAGGCGTTCCTGGGGGAGGAAGCGGCGCTTGTAGTTCATCTTCTCGGAGCCCTCGACCCAGTAGCCAAGATAGACGTAGGGCAGCCCCATCGCCTTCGCCTTGGCGACGTGGTCGAGGATCATGAAGGTGCCGAGCGAGCGCGCCGGCTCGTCGGGCTCGTAGAAGGAGTAGACCATGGACAGGCCGTCGGCGAGCACGTCGGTCAGCGCGACGGCGTAGAGCGAGCCCTGTCCCCGGCCGTTGACGGCGGTGGAGGGGCCGCGCCGGCGATATTCGATCAGCCTCGTGCGGACATGGCTGTCCTCGACCATCATGGCGTAATCGAGCACGGTCATGTCGGCCATGCCGCCGTCGCTGTGGCGGCTGTCGAGATAGGCGCGGAAAAGCGAATATTGCTCGGCGGTCGGCACCGCGGCGCGGATGTCGCCGATGAGGTCGTCATTGGCCTGAAGCACCCGGCGGAAGCTGCGGGTCTCGCGGAAATCCTCCACGCACACGCGCACCGAGACGCAGGCGCGGCACTGCTCGCAGGCGGGGCGGTAGGCGATGGACTGGCTGCGGCGGAAGCCGCCATGGGTCAGCACGTCGTTGAGCTGCGTCGCCCGCTCGCCGACCAGATGGGTGAACACCTTCCGCTCCGAACGGCCCGGCAGATAAGGGCAGGGCGACGGGGCGGTAAGATAGAATTGCGGCGTATCGCGAGGGTGTTCGGTCACGGGTGCTTCACGTAACAGCTGCGCCAAGGATCGCGCGTGGCGGCCTCGACGTCAAAGCCGAATGCGGCCTTTCCCGATTTCGTGTCAGCGGTAGCGGCGCAACGAGGCGGCGCGCTCCTCGTTGTTAGTCACCACCGTGCCGATGATGAGGTCATGCAGCAGCCGGCGCCGGCTGTTGAACAGGCCGACGATGGCGACGAGCGGGGTCAGCACGCTCGCCGCGACCCAGAACAGCACCACGCTGACCACCGCCAGCAACGGATACATCGGCGCGCCGTACCACAGGCGCATCTCGATCCCCATCGCGCGCATGCCGAGCGTCGCCGAGCGGGGCCCGCCGAGGGTCAGGCCGGAATAGACCAGCGCCCAGATGACGAAGGCGGGTCCGAGCAGGCTGAACAGGAACCAGCCCAGCCCGAAGGTGAGGAAGCCGAAGACGAAGATGAGCACCGCCGCAAAGCCGATCGGCGCGCAGATGATGAGGGCGTCGATCAGGAAGGCGATGAAGCGCCGGAAGAGAACGCCGTGGAAATATTCCGGCTCCGTCAGCGGGTCATAAGCATAGGGCTTTGATCCGCCATAAGGATTGGGCTCGTCATAGGGGCGGCTGTCGGTCATCGCTCGGTTCCTCGCGCCTGCACGTAGTGACCGCCGGCGCCGCCAGCAAGAGCGTCAGCCGCCATTGTGCCAGTCGATGCGGGTCACATCCATGCCCTCGGCGATCAGCGCCCGGTAGACATGCTCGGCATGAGCGCGGTCGCGCGTCTCCACGGTCACGTCGAGCCGCG
This sequence comes from Ancylobacter novellus DSM 506, assembly GCF_000092925.1. Taxonomy (NCBI): domain Bacteria; kingdom Pseudomonadati; phylum Pseudomonadota; class Alphaproteobacteria; order Hyphomicrobiales; family Xanthobacteraceae; genus Ancylobacter; species Ancylobacter novellus. Next base: position 1,704,333 of record NC_014217.1, read on the forward strand.
CGCCCTTGGCGTGCACGTCGAGGAAGTGCCGCTTGTGCTCCACTTCCAGGATGTTGGCGCCGAGGCTTCCGAGCAGTGTCGAGATGATGCCGAGTTCGCCCGGGCGGTCGAGCATGGAGAAGCGGAAGGAGACGATGCGCTCCTCGCGCTCCAGCTCGCGCATCATGATCGAGGCGACCATGCGCGGATCGATGTTACCGCCGGAGACGACGAGGCCGACATTGCGGCCGCGATAGCGCTCCGGCTCGGCGAGCAGCGCGGCGAGGCCAGCGGCGCCGGCGCCCTCGGCCAGCGTCTTCTGCTGGGTGAGGAACAGGTTGACCGCCCGTTCGATGGTCGGCTCGTCGACCAGCACCACGTCGGAGACGAGGGCGGAGACGATCTCGCGGGTCAGCGTGCCGGCCTGCTTGACGGCGATGCCTTCGGCCAGCGTCGCGCCCTCGCAGGGCAGGGACTGCTGGTGAAGCGCGTTCCACATCGAGGGGTAGAGGCTGGTCTCGACGCCGACGACCTCGATGTCCGGGCGCAGGTCGCGGGCAGCCACGACCATGCCGGAGATCAGCCCGCCGCCGCCGACCGGCACCAGCAGGGCGTTGAGCTCGGGCGCGTCTTCGAGCATCTCGGCAGCGATGGAACCCTGGCCGGCGATGACGTGCGGATCGTCATAAGGGTGGACCCAGACGAGGTTTTCCTCGCGGGCGATGCGGTCGGCCTCCTCGCTGGCGTCACCGACCGACTCGCCGTGCAGCACGACGCGGGCGCCATGCGCTTCCGTCGCGGCGATCTTCACGATCGGCGTGTGCTTGGGCATGACGATGGTGGCGCGGATGCCGAGCCGCGCCGCATGGTAGGCAACCGCCTGCGCGTGATTGCCGGCCGACATCGCGACCACGCCGGCCGCCCGCTCCTGCGGCGACAGGCTGGCGAGCTTGTTCAGGGCACCACGCTCCTTGAAGCTCGCCGTGACCTGGAGGTTCTCATATTTGACGAACACATGGGCGCCCGTAATCGCCGAGAGGCGCGGCGCCGGCAGCGTGGGCGTGCGCAGCACCGCGCCGTCCAGCACCTTGCGGGCGGCGGCGACGTCGGCGGGAGAGACGGGCAGGGTCATAGAGATACTCAGAATTCTCGCGGCGAGGATGCCGCACGATTGAGGATACCGCCCGGCCGCAGCACGAGGAAAGCTGCCAGGAGGGAGTAGATCACCACATCGCGATACGCGATATCGAAGGCCGAGGACCACACGATTTCGACGCCGGCGACGAGGGCGGCGCCGAGAAAAGCGCCCGGCACCGAGCCAATGCCGCCAATAATCGCCGAAATCAAGGCTTTGAGCGTGATCGACAGGCCATCGCCCGGCGAAATCGTGCCATAGGCGATGACGACGGCACATCCCGCGAGCCCGGCGCAGGCCCCGGCGAGGGCGAAGGTCGCCCCGCGCAGCAGCGGTACGCGCACCCCGAGCAGCGCCGCCATGAGCGGATCCTGCGCATAGGCGCGCCAGGCGCGCCCGAAGGGGGAGAACGCGATCAGCCCCAGCAGAGCGGAGATTCCGCTCAGCGTCAGCCCGGCGGCGAGGAACTGCGCCGGCGTCGCGGTGGCGACGAAACCTTCCTTGCCGGCGATATAGATCGGTCGATTGAGCAGCGCCGGCAGCCAGTTGATCCGGCCTGTTGATGTGATGCGCAAACCCTCCGCCAGCACGATGGCGGTGGCGATGGTGGCGATGAGCATAGGCTGCGGCGAGGTCGAGCGCGTCGCCACCGGCATGATCACCGCCTGCCCGATCGCCCAGCTCAGCAGCGCGGCCGCGGCGATGCCGGCGAGCAGCGCCAGCGTCAGCGCCGTCGGCCCGAGCCGCCCCTCGAGGCTCGCCACCCCGACCGCGATCAGCATGAAGGTGCCGCCGGCGACCGCGATCTCGCCGAAGGCGAGGTTGATCCGACCGAACAGCCCGTGCACCAGCGCGAAGCCCACCGCGATGAGGCCGTAGACGCCGGCCATGACGAGGCCGCCCAGCACCTGCTGCAGCCAATAGGCGCTCGCGCGGTCGAGCGTGAACCAGGGCGGACGCGCCGTCTCCGGGCCGAGATCCTCCAGCCACCAGCGTTCGAGGATGTAGAGCCGGATGTCGCTCAGAGGGCCGCGGTCCGTATCGACGGCGACGAGGTCGAAGCGTTCGACGCCGGTCTGCGCGGCGAAGCGGCAGACGATCCAATGCGGTGCGGTGCCTTGTGGCCCCTGCGCCCGATAGCTGTAGCGCAGCGCCGTGGCCTCGCCCGGCACCGGGTTCAGCGCGATCTCGGCGATGGTCGCGTCCTCGGCCTCCAGCGCCGGCGCCACGGCGCGGCAGATCCGCGACTGGTCGGCGTCGATCACCGAGCCGCAGCCGGGCAGAAGGATCAGGACGGCAAAAAGAAGGAGGCAGACGATGAGGCCGGTTCGGACAGCGGGAACCGGCATGTCAGCGCCCGTGGAGCGGTTCAGGCCTCGCGGGCGAGCTTTTCGGCGACGCGTGGGGCGAAATAGGTGAGCACGCCGTCGGCACCGGCGCGCTTGAAGGCCAACAGGCTCTCCATCATCGCCTTCTCGCCGTCGATCCAGCCATTGCGGGCGGCGGCCTCGATCATCGCGTACTCGCCGGAGACCTGATAGGCGAAGGTCGGCAGGCCGAAGGTCTCCTTCAGCCGGTAGACGATGTCGAGATAGGGCAGGCCGGGCTTGACCATCAGCATGTCCGCGCCCTCCTCGATGTCGAGCGCGGCCTCGCGCAACGCCTCGATGCCGTTGGCGGGGTCCATCTGGTAGGTGCGCTTGTCGCCCTTGAGGCAGCCGGACGAGCCGACCGCGTCGCGGAACGGGCCGTAGAAGGCGGAGGCGTATTTGGCGCTGTAGGCGAGGATCTGCGCCTCGACATGGCCGCTGGCGTCGAGCGCGGTGCGGATGGCGCCGACGCGCCCGTCCATCATGTCGGAGGGGGCGATCACATCGGCGCCGGCCTCGGCCTGCACCAGCGCCTGCTCGATCAGCACGGACACCGTCTCGTCGTTGAGGATGCGGCCCTCGGCATCGAGCAGCCCGTCATGGCCGTGGCTCGTGTAGGGGTCGAGCGCCACGTCGGTGATGAGGCCGATCTCCGGCACCGCGTCCTTGATCGCCCGCAGGGTGCGGCAGACGAGATTGTCGTGGTTGAGCGCCTCGCGCCCGTCGACGGTGCGCAAGGACGGATCGGTGTAGGGGAACAGCGCGATAGCCGGGATGCCGAGCTTCGCCGCCCGTTCCGCCTCGCGGACCGCCTCGTCGACGGTGAGCCGCTCGACGCCCGGCATGGAGCCGACCGGGGTACGCGTCGCCTTGCCGTCCATCACGAAGACCGGCCAGACGAGGTCGGAGACGGTCAGCGTGTTCTCCCGCACCAGCTTGCGCGTCCATTCGCACTTGCGATTGCGCCGGGGGCGCTGCGCCAGGTCGAGCCGGGACGTGACGTCGGGCCGAGCCGAAGGCTCGGTGGGGACGGCACGCGGACGGGCGAAGGGAATGGTCATGGGCTGGCTCGCTTCGGCCTTCTGGCCGCTCGGTTTCTTGCGGCAGTTTCGAATGCTTATAGCTTCATATCGCTCGCCGCGCGACCCGGTCAGCCGGGGGATTGCGTATAAGCCCGCCAACGGGTCGCAGGGCATGTTGACGCGGGTGTCAACGCCTTGGCCGCAGGTACGGCTTTCCGTGGCCGCCCGAACCGCTTATGTGGCGGAGCACCGACGATCAGCCAGCCGGGGACAGTGTGAAGGAAAGCGGCATTCGAAACATCGGCATCCGGTTCGAGACTCGCGGCGCGCTCGGCCTGGTGACGCTCGACCGGCCGCGGGCGCTCAACGCGCTCGACCACGCCATGGTGCGGGCGATGCGGGCGCAGCTCGACGCCTGGATCGCCGACGACAGTGTTGCCCATGTCGTGCTGCGCTCGGCGCATGAGCGCGCCTTCTGCGTCGGCGGCGACGTCCGCGCCATGGCCACCCTCGGCCGGGAGGGGCGCAAGGAAGAGGCGCGCGACTACTGGCGCGACGAATACGCGCTCGACCACCTGATTTCCCGCTATCCCAAGCCGTTCGTCTCGCTGGTCGACGGCATGTGCTTCGGCGGCGGCTTCGGCCTGTCGGGGCACGGGCGCTTCCGCGTCGCGGGTGAGAACCTCGGCTTCGCCATGCCGGAGGTCGCCATCGGCCTGTTCCCGGATGTCGGCGCCACCCATGTGCTGCCGCGGCTCCCCGGCTGGAGCGGCACCTGGCTCGCCATGACCGGCGCGCGCATCGGCATGTCGGACGCCATGGCGCTCGGGCTCTACACCCACCACGTCCCGACCGCCCGCTGGCCGGAGCTGATCGAGGCTCTCTCCGCCGGCCGTGCGGTGACGCCGACGCTCGTCCGTCTCGCCGTTGCCCCACCGGCACCGGCCCTGGGCGCTCTCTACCCGCATATCGACCGCGTCTTCGCCGGGGGCTCGGTCGAGGCGATCATGATCGCGCTGGAGAAGGTTGGGGAGCAGGAGGGGGAAGCGGCGACCTTCGCCCGCGTGCAGCGCGAGACCATCCTGCGCGCCTCGCCGACCAGCGTTCACATCGCCTTCCAGCAGATGCAGCGCGGGCCGCACGCCGACCTCGCGGGCTGCCTGAAGCTGGAATTCCGCGTCGTCACCCGTCTCCTCGACCAGAACGACTTCTATGAGGGCGTGCGCGCGGTCCTCGTCGACAAGGACCAGAAGCCCGACTGGCGCCCGGCGCGGCTGGAAGAGGTCGATCCAGCGGCGGTCGCTGCCATGTTCGACGTACCGCTCCCCGACGAACTAGTGCTCGCCTGAGGTTTTTTGCGCTATGCACAGCGGCATGAGTTCGCCCTACGATCCCATCGACGCCACGCTCGGCCCGGCCGGCGCGCGGATGCCCCCCTGGCAGTGGCGTGTGCTGGTCTATCTGCGCGCGCTCGCCGGCTTCCTGATGGTGAAGACCGTCTATAGCTGGACGCTGATCTGCGGCGTGTGGGACGGCGACACCAGCCGTTTCGAGATGCTCTCGCTCGCCGCGCAGGCGGCCGTCATCTGGGCGGCGATCATGAACCCGGTGGCGGCGGTCGGGCTCTGGCTTGGCGCTTCCTGGGGCGTCGTGCTGTGGCTGGTCACTGCCATGGTGCAGATACTCATCAACGCCTCGGCCCCCGAAGGCGTCGGCCGGCTGCTGATCGTCGCGGCGATCGAGACGGTGCTGGTCGCGGTCTATGCCTTCCTCACCTACAAGGCGACGCGCGAGAGCGAGGAGTAACCTCTCGTTAACGCATCCCGGTGACGAAGGATTCAGCCTTCCGCTTAAACCGTTCTTAGCCGCCCCATCCCACACTCCGTCCCGACGAGAGGGAGCAAATCCCCGGCTTCGAGACAGGATGCGGCGATGCGAGCTGGACAGGCGGCCAACGTAATTCCGTTCGATGAGGGCGAGACCGGGCGGCGCGAGGAGATCCGCCCGCTTTACCGCGAGGCGGTGACCCTGGTGGAGCGGCTGCACCGGCGGCTGCTCGACGTGGTCAAGGACGAGTTCGACCGCCGCGGCCGCGACGACGTCAACGCCGTGCAGGCGCTCCTCCTGTTCAATATCGGCGAGAGCGAGCTGACCGCCGGCGAATTGCGCACGCGCGGGCACTATCTCGGCGCCAACGTCTCCTACAACCTCAAGAAGCTCGTCGAGATGGGCTATCTCGACCACCGGCGCTCGCGCATCGACCGACGCGCCGTGCGCATCAAGCTCACCGACAAGGGCGAGGAGGTGTGCGCCATCGTCGAGGCGCTGCACGCCAAGCACATCGCCACCATCGAGCAGATCGGCGGCATCGGCCCGCATGAGTTCCAGCAGCTCAACAAGGCGCTGAACCGGCTGGAGCGTTTCTGGACCGACCAGATCCTCTACCGGCTGTAGGGTCTTTCCCGATCCGGCGGCACCCGAGGGTTCGTCCGCGCGCGGCAATCTGATACAGCGGCATGAAGGCGAGGGCGCCTCGCCGCCGGTCAGGGCCGATCGTGACTCCGCTGCGCCTCTTCATCCTCTTGAACCCGGCCATCGGCATCGTCTTCGCGACGGTGTTCCTGCTGCTGTGGCTCAACCAGCGCAACCGGCTCCACATCCTGCTGATGTCGGGGGCGTCGGCCGCCTTTGCGCTCGGAGTCCTGGCCCAGATCCTCATCCCGGCCATGCCGAAGATCGGGCTCAACACCATGGTCTCGGCGGTGCTGTACCAGACGGCCCTGGGGCTGTTCGTCGAGGCGATGCTGACCCGCGTGGGCGTCGTCGGCAACCGCCGATGGATCCTCGCCATCTCGGCGGCCATCCTCGGCGGCATCGCCTATTTCTTCTATGTCCAGGAGAGCCTGAGCGCGCGCATCTATGTGCAGAACCTCGGCGCCGGCGCGATGCTCTGTTTCGCCGCGTTGCGCCTGCGGACCGCGCCGACGCCCAAGCCTATCGACCGCGTGCTGTTCTGGGTCGTGCTGCTCACCGGCCTGCATTTCCTGCCGCGCACCGTGCTCACCATGCTCGTCGACGTGCCGGCCGGCATGATCACGCCGGAGAATTTTCCCCGCTCGCTGTTCTATTCCATGCTCAGCTTTGCGCTGATCATCCTGGCGCTGCTGCTCTGCCTCACCTTCCTGCTGGCCGTCGCGCTCGACATCTTCGAGGATTTGCGCGGCGAGCGGAACCGGGATCACCTCACGCCGCTGCTCAACCGGCGCGGCTTCGAGGAGGAAGCGAACCGCCGGCTGGTGGCGCTGCACGGCGCGCCGGCGAGCCTGATCTTCTGCGACATCGACCACTTCAAGAAGATCAATGACGGGCACGGCCACGCCGCCGGCGACGCCGTCATCCGTGCAGTCGGCGAACTGATTGCCGGCGAATTGCGGCGCGAGGACTGCGCCGGGCGCATCGGCGGCGAGGAATTCGTCATCCTGCTCGCCCGCGGCGGGCTCGAGGACGCCCGCGCGCTGGCCGAGCGGCTGCGGACGCGCATCGGTGCGCTGGAGGTCGCGCCGCTGGCGGCCGGCGCGCTCGCCGCCAGCTTCGGCATCGCCGAGGCCGGCCCGGACGAGCCGCTCGACGAGGTGATGGAACGCGCCGACGAGAGGCTCTACCGCGCCAAGCGCGGCGGCCGGAACCAGGTGCAAGGGTGAAGGTCAACCCTGAAGGAAGCCTTCCAACGTATTGGCGACGTTGATTCCGATCGCCTCGACCGCATAGCCGCCTTCCATCACGAACAGCGTCGGCTTGGCGAGCTTGGCAATGCGCGCGCCGATTTTCAGGTAGTCGGGGCTGTCGAGCTTGAACTGCGAGATCGGGTCTTCCTTGTAGGTGTCGACGCCGAGCGAGACCACGACGACGTCCGGCGCATAGGCCTCGACGCGGGCGCAGGCGGCTTCCAGAGCCGCACTCCAGCCTCCGAAGTCCGTGCCCCAACGCAGCGGGAAATTGGCGTTGAAGCCTTCGCCCGCCCCGGCGCCGGTCTCGTCGGCATAGCCGAGGAAATAGGGAAATTCCTGCCGCGGGTCGCCGTGGATGTTGCAGACCAGCACGTCCGGGCGCTCATAGAAGATCGCCTGCGTGCCGTTGCCGTGGTGGTAGTCGACGTCGAGCACGGCGACGCGCGCCGCCCCGCGGTCGCGGAAGGACTGCGCCGCGACGGCGGCGTTGTTGACGAAGCAGTAGCCGCCCATTGTGGCCTGATGGGCGTGATGGCCGGGCGGACGGCAGAGCGCGAAAGCGGTCTTCTCGCCGCCGGCCACGAGGTCGACGCCGGTCAGCGCCGTATCCGCCGCCGCCTGCACCGCATCCCAGGTGCCGGCGACGATGCAGCAGCCGGCGTCGAAGGAGAAATGCGCGAACTTGCCGTCGACCGTTTCCGGCTCGATGTAGCGCATGCCCGGCGCGCGCCAGAAGCTCGGCAGGGCCGGGAAATCGCGCCCGTCTTCCGTCCATAGCTGCCAGGCGGTGGAGAGGAAGCGGATATAGTTCGCGTCATGCACCTTCAGAACGGGATCGAGGCCGTGCGCGGTCGGCTCGATCAGGGGTCCGAGATTGCGCTCGCCGATGGCTTTGAGGATCATCGCCACCCGCTCCGGCTTCTCGAAGGCGGGCACCACCCGGCCGTTCATGAGCTCGACATGGCCGGAATGGCCGAGATGGCGGTCCGTGTGGATGATCTTCATGGGAAGCGAGTCCGGATTCGCGGGAAGGGCGGGGCGAAGACTAGGCGAGGTGCTTGGAAACCGAAACCGCCTCGTGTCGCCCATCCGCCAGTGTCGCGCCTTTCGGCACAAGCTGCCGCGTCGATGCAAGGCACCCGTGCGGCAGGCGTGCTTTGAAACGGCCCGGGTGCTGTGCTAAGCGACCCGCCTTGATTTCGCGGTCGGCACGAGGTCGGCCGGAGGCATCGCCACCGCCCAGGGAGGCCGGTCTATGTCGTCCGAAGCTCACGCTTCTTCCAGCAACTCCACCAGTCGCTTCTTCTCGGCGAGCCTCAGCGATGTCGATCCCGAGCTCGCCGGCGCCATCGATGCCGAACTCGGCCGCCAGCGTGACGAGATCGAGCTGATCGCCTCGGAGAACATCGTCTCCCGCGCCGTGCTGGAAGCCCAGGGTTCGGTGCTGACGAACAAATATGCCGAGGGCTATCCGGGCCGTCGCTATTATGGCGGCTGCCAGTTCGTCGACGTGGCCGAACAGCTCGCCATCGACCGCGCCAAGAAGCTGTTCGGTGCCGGCTTTGCGAACGTCCAGCCCCATTCGGGCGCGCAGGCCAACACCGCCGTGTTCTTCGCGCTGATGCAGCCCGGCGATACCTTCCTCGGCCTCAACCTCGCCGCCGGCGGTCACCTGACCCACGGCGCGCCGGTGAGCCTGTCCGGCAAGTGGTTCAAGCCGGTGCCCTACAATGTGCGCCGCGACGACCAGCGCATCGATTATGAGGAAGTCGCCAAGCTCGCCGACGAGCACAAGCCGAAGGTGATCGTCGCCGGCGGCTCGGCCTATCCGCGCCACATCGACTTCGCGAAGATGCGCGCCATCGCCGATTCGGTCGGCGCCTATCTCATGGTCGACATGGCCCATTTCGCCGGCCTGGTGGCGGGCGGCGTGCACCCGAACCCGGTGCCGCATGCGCATGTCACCACCACCACCACGCACAAGACCCTGCGCGGCCCGCGCGGCGGCATGATCCTGACCGATGACGAGGATCTGGCGAAGAAGTTCAACTCCGCCGTCTTCCCCGGCATCCAGGGCGGCCCGCTGATGCACGTCATCGCCGCCAAGGCGGTCGCCTTCGGCGAGGCGCTGCAGCCGGACTTCAAGGTCTACGCCAAGAACGTGGTGGAGAACGCCAAGGCGCTGGCCGAGAACCTCAAGGGCCACGGCTTCGAGATCGTCTCCGGCGGCACCGACACGCATCTGATGCTGGTCGATCTGCGCCCGAAGAAGCTGACCGGCAAGGTGTCGGAGATCGCGCTCGGTCGCGCCCACATCACCACCAACAAGAACGGCATTCCCTTCGATCCGGAGAAGCCGTTCGTGACCTCGGGCATCCGCCTCGGCACGCCGGCCGGCACCACGCGCGGCTTCGGCGTCGCCGAGTTCCAGCAGGTGGGCGACATGATCGCCGAGGTGCTCGACGTGCTCTCGCAGAAGGGCACGGACGAGGACAGCCTTGTCGAGGCCGCGGTGCGTGAGAAGGTGAAGGGCCTGCTGGCCCGATTCCCGCTCTACTGAGGCCCCACCAAAGGAGCTCCCATGCGCTGTCCCTATTGCGGAAGCCTCGACACCCAGGTCAAGGATTCCCGTCCCACCGAGGACAGCGCTGCCATTCGCCGCCGCCGCATCTGTCCGGATTGCGGCGGCCGCTTCACAACCTTCGAGCGCGTGCAGCTGCGGGAATTGACCGTGCTCAAGCGCTCGGGCCGGCGCGTGCCGTTCGACCGCGACAAGCTCGCCCGTTCCATCGAGGTGGCGCTCAGGAAGCGCCCGGTCGACCCCGAGCGGGTCGAGCGCCTGGTCTCCGGTCTGGTGCGCCGGCTGGAGAGCATGGGCGAGAGCGAGATTTCCTCCGAGATGATCGGCGAGCGGGTGATGGAGAGCCTCAAGCAGCTCGACGACGTCGCCTATGTCCGCTTCGCCTCGGTCTACCGCAATTTCCGCGAGGCCAAGGATTTCGAGCAGCTGCTGGGCGAGCTGGATGCGCGGCCGGCGGGCGTCGATGACGACGAGCCAAAGACCGTCCGCCGCGTCGGCAGTGCCGAGGTCGAGGACTGATGCCGCGACGCTGCGGCTGCCTATGCCCATGACGAAGACCATTCACGATGAAGCCCTGATGGCGGCCGCGCTCAGCGTGGGGCGCCGCGAACTGGGGCACACCTGGCCGAACCCCGCCGTCGGCGCGCTTGTCGTGCGCGAGACCGGCGGCGCGCCGGTCGTCCTCGGCCGCGGCTGGACCTCCAAGGGCGGCCGTCCGCATGCCGAGCCGCAGGCGCTGGCCCAGGCCGGGGAGGGCGCGCGCGGCGCCACGCTCTACGTCACGCTGGAGCCCTGCTCGCATCACGGTCTGACGCCGCCCTGCGTCGACGCGGTGCGCGCTTCCGGCGTGGCGCGGGTCGTGGCGGCCATCGAGGACCCGGATTTCCGCGTCGCCGGGCGCGGCTTCTCGCTCCTGCGCGAGGCCGGCATCGATGTCGAGGTCGGCGTCGGCGCCCCTGAGGCGCGGCTCGCCCATGCCGGCCATATCCGCCGCGTCACCGAGGGGCGGCCGCATGTGATGCTTAAGCTCGCCGTCTCGGCCGACGGCAAAGTCGGGCTCGCCGGCCGCCGACCGGCGGCGATCACCGGGGAGGTGGCGCGGGGGCGTGTCCACCTGATGCGCTCGATCTACGACGCCGTACTCACCGGCATCGGCACCGTGCTGGCGGACGATCCGCTGCTGACCTGCCGCCTGCCCGGCATGGAGGACCGCTCGCCGCTGCGCATCGTGCTCGACGCCGATCTGCGCCTGCCGTCGACCAGCGCGCTCGCCCGCAGCCTCGGCACTGCGCCGCTCTGGATCATCGCCGCCGAGGATGCGCCGGTCGCTCCCGAGGAGATGCTCGTCGCCATGGGCGTCGAGGTGATGCGCGTGCGCCGTCGCCCCGATGGCGGGATCGACCTCAACGAGGCGCTGAAGCTGCTGGCGCTGCGCGGCATCACCCGCCTGATGGTGGAAGCGGGGCCTCGGGTCTCGACCGCCGTCCTGCGCGAGGGGCTGGTCGACGAGGCGAACATCTTCCTTGCGCCGGTGCAACTGGGGGAGGGCGCGCTCGACGCGCTGGAGGGATTGCCGCTCTCCGCCCTCGATGACTATCTGAGTGACGCAGAACTGGAATGGCACGGCGAGGACCGCCTGCGCATCATGAGGCGCCGCTAATGTTCACCGGCATTGTCACCGATATCGGCACGCTCCGCAGGGTCGAGCCGCGCAACGACGTGCGGCGGCTCACCATCGCCAGCCGCTACGACACCGCGACCATCGAGCTCGGCGCCTCGATCGCCTGCTCGGGTGTGTGCCTCACCGTGGTGGCGCTGCAGCCCGACGCCTTCGAGGTCGAGGCGGCGCCGGAGACGCTGGCGGTGACGACGGCCCGCGACTGGACCGAGGGCCGCCGGCTCAATCTCGAACGGGCGCTGAAGATCGGCGACGAGCTCGGCGGCCATGTCGTGCAGGGCCATGTCGACGGCGTCGCCACCGTCATCGCCCGCGAGGACATCGGCGAGACCACGCGCTTCGTCTTCGACGCGCCGGAAGCGCTCGCCCCCTTCATCGCGGTGAAGGGCTCGGTGACGCTCGACGGCACCTCGCTGACCGTCAACGAGGTCGACGGCACCCGCTTCTCCTGCCTGCTCATCCCGCACACCCTCGCCCACACCACATGGGGCGATGTGCATGCCGGCGACCATGTCAATATCGAAGTCGACATGATGGCCCGCTATGCTGCACGCCTTGCAGAGTTCCGCTGACGGAGCTACGTCGTCGGCCCGATCAGTTTCATGAGGTTTCCCCAATGGCGAGCCCCCGCCCGCCGCGCGCATCCGAGACGCACGCGACGCCGCTCAACGGCGCCCGCGTTCTCATCGTCGAGGCGCGCTTCTATGACGACATCGCCGACGAGCTGCTGAACGGCGCTACCGCCGCCATCGCCGCCTCCGGCGCCAGCGCCGAGGTGATCTCCATGCCCGGCGCACTGGAGATCCCGACCGCCGCCGCCATCGCCCTCGATGCCGCCGCTGCGGCCGGCGCGCCCTATGACGCGGTAGTGGCGCTCGGCTGCGTGGTGCGCGGCGAGACCTATCATTTCGAGATCGTCGCCGGGGAATCCTCGCGCGCGCTGATGGACCTCGCCGTCGCCCGCAAGATTCCGCTCGGCAACGGCATCCTTACGGTGGAGACCGACGAGCAGGCCTGGGTGCGCGCCCGCGTCTCCGAGGGCAACAAGGGCGGCGACGCGGCCGAGGCGGCACTCGCCCTGCTGCGCCTCAAGCGCCGGGTGGAAGCATGATGACCACAGGTTCCAAACCTGCCAACCACAAGCCGCTGCGCAAGAGCGCGGCGCGGCTCAACGCCGTGCAGGCGCTCTACCAGATGGATGTGGCGGCGACCCCGCTCGCCGACATTCTCGCCCAGTTCGAGAGCCACTGGATCGGCCACGAGATCGAAGGCGACGAGATCGCCAGCGCCGACGTGAACCTGTTCCGCGACATCGTCGGCGGCGTGGTGCGCGAGCAGCTCTCCATCGACCCGGTGCTCGACGCGGCGCTGGTGAAGGGCTGGCCGCTCAAGCGCATCGAGGCGGTGCTGCGCGCCGTGCTGCGCGCCGGCGCCTATGAACTTTCCGAGCGCCCGGACGTTCCCGCCCGTGTGGTGGTGGCGGAATATGTCAACGTGGCCGCCGCCTTCCTCGACCGCGAGGAGACCGGCATGGTCAACGCGGTGCTCGACGGGCTGGCGCGCGACAAGCGGCCGGCCGAGTTCACCGGCTAGGAGAGGACGATGAGCGCGGGCGGCTCCGGCGAGGATAAGCTGATCGCCCGGCTGTTCGCGCCGATCGCCACCCATCCCGGCGCGCTGGGGCTGAAGGACGACGCGGCGGTGATCGCCCCGCCGCCCGGCTACGATCTCGTGCTCACCAAGGATGCGCTCGTCGCCGGCGAGCACTTCTTCGCCGACGACCCACCGGAATCCATCGCCCGCAAGGCGATGCGGGTGAACCTCTCGGACCTTGCCGCCAAGGGCGCCGATCCGCTCGGCGTGCTGCTCGCCTTCGCCATTCCCGCCGATATGACGCCGGAGGCGCTCGACGCCTTCGCCCGTGGCATAGGCGGGGATGCGCGGCTCTACGGCGCGCCATTGCTTGGCGGCGACACGGTGAAGACGCCGGGGCCGTTCACCGTCTCCATCACGGCGCTCGGCACCGTGCCGGCCGGCCAGATGGTGCGCCGGGCGAGCGCGCGGCCGGGCCAAGCGATCATCGTCACCGGCACCATCGGCGACGGTGCGCTCGGCCTTGAACTGCGGCTCAACCCGGAGCGACCCGGCTTCAAGGCGCTGGACGCCAAGGCTGCCGACTATCTGAAGGACCGCTATCTGCACCCGCGGCCCCGCGTGGCTGTCGCCCGAGCCCTGCGCGGGCGGGCGAGCGCGGCGATGGACGTCTCCGACGGGCTCGTCGGCGATCTCGCCAAGATGCTGGCCGCCTCGGGGATAGCCGGCGAGATCGAGGCCGCCCGCGTCCCGCTCAGCCCGGCCGCACGCGTGGCGATCGAGTCGGAGCCGGCGCTCCTGGAGACCACGCTCACTGGCGGTGACGACTACGAGATTCTCGCCGTCATGCCCGACCACGAGCTCGACGCGTTCAACAATCTCGCCACCGCCGCCGGCATCGGCGTCGCCGTCATCGGCCGCACCCATGAAGGGCGGGGGCTCGCCGTGCACGCGCATGATGGCGGGCAGATGAGCTTCGCCCGGCCAAGCTTCAGCCATTTCTGAACAGCCCCCACCAAAGGCTAGGTATTCCCCGATTGCCTGCGCCTCGCGGCGGACCTAGCTTGCCGCTACGGCGCCGAGCATGCGGCGCCTCGTATCGGGAACAGCCAAGATGAAAATCACCAGGATTCTGCTCGCGGCCGCGGCTCTCGCCATCGGCGCCGGCGCCGCGCATGCCGAGATCAAGAAGGTGCGCATTGGCACCGAGGGCGCCTATCCGCCCTTCAACTCGGTCGACACCACCGGCCAGTTGGTCGGCTTCGACATCGATATCGCCAAGGCGCTCTGCGAGAAGATGAAGGTCGAATGCACCTTCGTGGCGCAGGATTGGGACGGCATCATCCCGGCGCTGCTGGCCAAGAAGTACGACGCCATCGTCGCCTCCATGTCGATCACCGACGAGCGCAAGAAGCAGGTGGATTTCACCATCCCCTACTACCTGACGCCCGGCAACTTCATGGCGCCGAAGGACACCAAGATCACCGACATCACGCCCGCGGGCCTGAAGGGCAAGGTGATCGGCGCCCAGTCGTCCACCACCAGCGCCTCCTACCTCGAAGACAAGTACAAGGGGAGCGAGGCCAAGCTCTACCCGACCCAGGACGAGGCCAACGCCGACCTCGCCGCTGGCCGCCTCGACGCCGTGCTGGTCGACAAGTTCGTGGGCTATGAGTGGCTGGAGAAGACCGACGCCGGCAAGTGCTGCAAGTTCGTCGGCCCGGACCTCGCGGACGTGAACCCTGACGGCACCGGCATCGCCGTGCGCAAGGAGGACACTGAGCTGCGCGAGATGCTGAACAAGGCGATCAAGGAGATCCAGGCGGACGGGACCTACAAGAAGATCAACGCCAAGTACTTCCCGTTCCCCATCGACTGAACGACGAAGCAGCGGCGGGCATCATCGCCCGCCGCTCCCTCCCTCAGCCCCAGCCCGCGAAAAAGACCATCCCATGAAGACCGACACGATCGTGCTCGGCGCCGGCATCGTCGGCACGTCGATCGCCCTCCATCTCGCCCAGCGCGGCCGCTCGGTCGCGCTCGTCGACCGGCGCGGGCCGGGCGAGGAGACCTCCTACGGCAATGCCGGGCTGGTGGAGCGAGCCTCGATCTATCCGGTCGCCTTTCCGCGCAAGATTTCCGCGCTGATCGATGTGGCGCTGGGCCGCAATCCGGGCGCGAGCTACCACTGGAACGCCCTGCCGGGCCTGGTGCCGTGGATGTTCGCCTATTGGCGCGCCTCGGCACCGGCTCGCATCCTCGACTATGCCAGCGCCATCGAGACGCTGCTCTCGCGCAGCCTCTACGAGCATGAGCGGCTCGCGCAGGTGAGCGACGCGCAGCACTTCTTCCGCGAGGGCGGCTGGCTCAAGCTCTACCGGACCGCGGCCGGGCTCGACAATGAGCGCAGCGAGTTCCCGCTTGCCCGCCACTACGGCCTCACCGCACGCGAAATCCCCGTCGACGAGGCGCTGGAGCTGGAGCCGTTCCTGCGCCCGGTGTTCACCGGCGCGGTGCTGTGGTCCGATCCGCATTCGGTCTCCAGCCCCGGCGGGGTGACGCAGGCCTACGCTGCCCATTTCGCCGGCCTCGGCGGGCGCGTCCTCAAGGGCGACGCGCGTACGCTCACAAAGCTCGGCTCCGGCTGGCTGGTGACGACGGAGGAGGGCACCGTCGAGGCCCCCGAGGTGGTCGTGGCGCTCGGGCCGTGGGCGATGGACCTGCTGCGCCCCTTCGGCGTGAAGCTGCCGCTGCAGGTCAAGCGCGGCTACCACATGCACTACCAAGCCGAGGGCAATGCGGGACTGTCGCGCCCGGTGCTGGACGAGGAGGGCGGCTATGTCATCACGCCGATGGTCGGTGGCATCCGCCTGACCACGGGCGTCGAATTCGCGCGCCGCGACGCGCCGAAGTCGCCGGTGCAGCTCGATAAGACGGAAGTGCTGGCGCGAGAGCTTTTTCCGCTCGGTGCGCGGGCCGAGGCCGAGCCGTGGATGGGTTCGCGCCCGGCCTTCCCCGACATGCTGCCGGCCATCGGCCCGGCGCCGGGGCAGAAGGGCATGTGGCTCGCCATCGGCCACCAGCATCTCGGCTTCACCCTCGGCCCGGTCACCGGGCGGCTGCTGGCGGAGATGATGAGCGACGAGGAGCCCTGCGCCGATCCGGCGCCGTTTTCGCCGGATCGGTTCGGCTGAGACGATCGTCATCCCCGGGCTTGGCCCGGGGAGTGGCGCGCGGCCCGTCTTACATCCCCGGCCGGAAGTTGGTGGCGTTGAAGATCTGGCCGATGAGCGAGACTTCCTGTCCGCCGGTCGGCGTCGAGCGGCTGACGAAGTCGAAGATCTTGCCGTCCTTCAGGCCATAATCGGCGATGCGGGTGACGCGCTTGTCCTTGGGGTCGAAATAGACCGCGATGACCCGCTGGTCGATGATCTCCGGCCGCAGGAACATGACCTTCTTGGTCTTCTGCGAGATGTAATAGAACACCTCGCCGTCCACGGTCGCGATCGTCGAGGGCGTCCCCAGCACCAGCAGCACCTGTTCCTGGCTGGAACCGATGGGAATCTGGTCGAGCGAGCCCGGCGAGATCACATAGCCGCGCTGCTGCTCGGAGACGAAGCTCGTGGGCTGCCGCGCCAGGCCCATGCTCGCCGTCGCCATCGGCATGTCGCCCGAGCAGGCGGAAAGGCCGACCGCCGCCACTCCTGCGGCCATAAGCGCGGGCAGGGCGGCGCGGCGGGCGCGGGGCGTTCCCTTTAGCGTCACGCGGATCGGTGCCATCCCCTAAAACTCCAAACTCTTTCTTCGGCCGGTCGGCCCTTGCGGGCGCGACGTGGCGCGCGACATGGCAGAAAGCACAGGGCAGGGAGAGAGGCAACCTTGCGGCCGCCCTGCGGTTGCTCCGCCGGTCCTGCCGGATCGGCGCGACCCGTGGGGTTGCCACCGCCGTCAGCCCGCGCTACCCCGCCAATGCCGGGCGTCGCCGAGGCGGCGCGGCAGCGGCCACGAAGGCAGGAGCCGTCCATGATTCTGCGCTTTTTCCGTCGGAACGACGGAAACGAGACCATTCAGCGGCTCTATGGCGCGATCGTGGCGCGATCGCGTGATCCGGCATTCTATACGGATTACAACGTGCCCGACAGCATCGAGGGTCGGTTCGAGATGATCCTCGCCCATGCCTTCCTGCTGTTTCATCGGCTGAAGAGCGAGGACGAGGATCGCCGCGCGCTCGGCCAGCGGGTGTTCGACGCCTTCTGCACCGATATGGACGCCAATCTGCGCGAGATGGGCGTGGGCGACCTCACCGTGCCCAAGAAGATGAAGAAGGTGGCGAAAGCCTTCTATGGCCGCATCGGCGCCTATGAGCCGCCGGTGGATGCGGGCGACGCCGGTGCCCTCGCCGACGCGGTGCTGCGCAACGTCTACGCCTCGAAGGAGGAGGCGGCGCTTCAAGCGCGGGCGCTGGCGACCTATATGATGGAGGCGGCCGGCGCGCTGAAGGATGTGCCCTTCGCGACCTTTGCGGGTGGCGCGTTCCCGCTGCCGTCGCCGGCCGGCGCCACCTCGAATTCAACGGAGACCATGCCATGACGGATGCTTCCCCGGACACCTCGCCCCTGTCCCAGCCCATCCTCGTGGCGAGCCTTCCGGACGACGGGCTGACCGTGAAGATCGCGCCCGACGCGCAGGTGCGGGCGGCGCTTGCGGAAGATTTCGGCATTCCCGGCATTCCCGCGCTCACCGCGCAGGTGACGCTGGTGCCGGGCCGAAAGGGCTCCGTGCATGTCACCGGCCATATCGATGCCGTGGTGACGCAAACCTGCGTGGTGACGCTGGAGGATTTCGACGCGCCGGTGTCGGAGGACATCGACCTCACCTTCGCCCCGGAGGACCAGCTGCCGGAGGTTCGCCCCGGCGCCGAGATCGACGTCACCGAGCTCGACATCCCCGATCCGCTGGTCGACGGGACCGTCGATGTCGGCGCCGTGGTGGCGGAGTTCCTCGCGCTGGGTCTCGATCCCTATCCCCGCAAGCCGGGTGCCGCGTTCAAGGGGCCAGACGAGCCGGGCCCGGAGCAGGCCTCGCCCTTCGCCGCCCTGTCGCGGCTGCGCGGAGGGGGTGGAGAGGGCGCGAAATAGCCGCGCTCGCCTGCTAATATGCAGGACGCTATTGTCATGACCGCTCATCTGGGGCATGCCGTCTGCGCCGCCGCGGCATCCTCGTCGCAGTACCCACGTCCGTGAGACCCGCCGCTCAATGTCCTCGACCGTCCGAATAGCGCTCGACGTCATGGGCGGTGATCACGGCCCGGACGTCGTCCTGCCGGGCGCGGAGATCGCGCTGACGCGGCACCCGGACATCACCTATCTCCTTTTCGGCGACGCCAAGCGGATCAACGAGATCCTCGCGCGCCACCCGCGCCTCGCCGCCACCAGCCGGGTGGTGCACACCGATGTGGTCGTGCAGATGGACGACAAGCCGAGCCAGGCGCTGCGGCGCGGCCGGCGCGTCTCCTCCATGTGGAAGGCGATCGACGCGGTGCATGTCGGCGAGGCCGACTGCGCCGTCTCCGCCGGAAATACCGGCGCGCTGATGGCCATGGCCAAGGTGAACCTCAAGACCATGGCGGGCATCAGCCGCCCGGCTATCGCCTGCCTTTGGCCGACCGCCAAGGGCGAGAGCGTGGTGCTCGACGTCGGCGCTTCCATCGGCGCCACCGCGCAGCATCTGGTCGATATGGCGGTGATGGGCGCGGCCATGGCGCGCATCGTCTTCGACATCGAGCGCCCGACCGTCGGCCTGCTCAATATCGGCGTCGAAGAGATCAAGGGCGTCGAGGAGGTCAAGGAAGCCGCCGCCGCCCTGCGCGAGGCGGAGCATGCCGGGCTCGCCTACAAAGGCTTCGTCGAGGGCGACGACATCGGCCGCGGCACTGTCGATGTGGTGGTGAC
Organism: Ancylobacter novellus DSM 506; assembly: GCF_000092925.1. Classification (NCBI taxonomy): domain Bacteria; kingdom Pseudomonadati; phylum Pseudomonadota; class Alphaproteobacteria; order Hyphomicrobiales; family Xanthobacteraceae; genus Ancylobacter; species Ancylobacter novellus. The sequence goes on from NC_014217.1 coordinate 1,723,370, forward strand.
CGAGGGCTTCTCCGGCAACATCGCGCTCAAGACCGCCGAGGGCACGGCCAAGCAGGTGGCGGACTATCTGCGCGGCGCCATCAACCGAAGCTGGATGGCGAAGCTCGGCTATCTGCTCGCCCGCGGCGCCTTCCACGCGTTGCGCGAGAAGCTCGACCCGCGCAAGTCCAATGGCGGCGTGTTCCTCGGCCTCAACGGCGTCGTCATCAAGAGCCATGGCGGCACCGATGCCGAAGGCTTCGCCTCGGCGGTCGACATCGGCTACGACATGGTCCGCTACAGGCTGCTGTCCCGCATCGAGGCGGGCATGAATGATCGTCCGCAGGTCGGCGCCAGCGCCGCCGCGGATGCGGTTTCCGACGAGTTGCAGGTTTCATCGTGAGTGCTATCCGTTCCGTGGTGCGCGGCGTCGGCGCCTATCTGCCCGCGCGCATGCTGACCAATGCCGACCTCGCCTTGATGGTCGATACTTCCGACGAATGGATCGTCCAGCGCACCGGCATCCGCACGCGCCACATCGCCGCCGACAACGAGGTCACTTCCGATCTCGCGCTGGCGGCGGCCCGCGCGGCATTGGCCGATGCCGGGCTCGAGCCTGGTGACATCGACCTCATCGTGCTGGCCACCTCGACGCCGGACAACACCTTCCCGGCGACGGCGGTGAGCGTGCAGGCCGGCCTCGGCATCACCCATGGCGCCGCCTTCGACCTGCAGGCGGTGTGCTCGGGTTTCGTCTTCGCGCTGGCGACCGCCGACAACTTCCTGAAGTCCGGCGCCTACAAGCGCTGCCTCGTCATCGGCGCCGAGACCTTCTCGCGCATCCTCGACTGGTCGGACCGCACCACCTGCGTGCTGTTCGGTGACGGCGCCGGCGCGATGGTGCTGGAGGCGGCGACGGACGGCGCCGACGGGCGCGGCGTGCTCACCACCCATCTGCGCTCGGACGGTCGGCACAAGAACAAGCTCTATGTCGACGGCGGCGTCTCCTCGACCCGCAGCGTCGGTTTCCTGCGCATGGAAGGCCGGGAAGTGTTCCGCCATGCGGTCGGCATGATCACCGACGTGATCACGGACGCCTTCGACGCCACCGGCGAGAGCGCGCAGACGATCGACTGGTTCGTGCCGCACCAGGCCAACCGCCGCATCATCGACGCCAGTGCCGTCAAGCTCGGAATCGCGCCCGAGAAGGTGGTCATCACCGTCGACCAGCATGGCAACACGTCGGCCGCCTCCATCCCGCTGGCGCTGGCGGCAGCCCATGCCGACGGACGCATAAAGAAGGGCGATCTGGTGCTTCTGGAGGCCATGGGCGGCGGCTTCACCTGGGGATCGGCACTGATCCGCTGGTAATGCACGCATCGCGCGCGACGAGCCGTTGACCGGCGGCAGCGACGGCGCCTAGTTTGACGTGGGGAAATAGGCGGACGGAACGGGGAGACGGCAATGTCGGGTCGCACCATAACGCGCGCCGATCTGTGCGAAGCGGTTTATCAGCGCGTCGGTCTGTCGCGCACCGAATCGGCGGCTCTCGTCGAAACGGTGCTGTCGGAGATCGCTGACTGCGTCGCCCGGGGCGAGACGGTAAAGCTGTCCTCCTTCGGCTCCTTCGTGGTGCGCCAGAAGGGCGAGCGCATCGGCCGCAATCCGAAGACCGGCGAAGAGGTGCCGATCGCGCCGCGCCGGGTCATGGTGTTCAAGCCGTCGAACATCCTCAAGCAGCAAATCAACGGCGAAACGCCCGAAGCCTGAGCGAACACCGAGCGTAGCGGAATCTGGAGCAGCCGAGCGTGGAGAAAGGCCCCGACGCCTTCCGCACGATCAGCGAGGTCGCCGATGATCTCGACCTGCCGCAGCATGTGCTGCGGTTCTGGGAGACGCGGTTCCCGCAGATCCGTCCGCTGAAGCGCGGCGGCGGCAGGCGCTATTATCGCCCCGACGACGTCGAGCTGCTGCGCGGCATCCGCCATCTGCTCTACGGGGAGGGCTACACCATCCGCGGCGTGCAGCGCATCCTCAAGGAGGAGGGCCCGCGCTACGTCCAGGCGATCTGGCGCGACGCCGAGGCGGACGCCCGCGAGGCCGAGCAGATCGAGGCCGGGGAGGCCCTGCGCCATGAGCCGGCAGATGCCGGTCAGCGGGGAGCGTTTAGCGGCATACTGAATCTGCTGCCGAACCGTCCGCGCGAGGCTGAGGAGCCGCAAGCCCGGCGCGCGCGTCGGCGGCCGGACGACGAGGCGGACTATCTCGAGCTGCCGCTGCCTGACGTGGAGCCGCAGGAAAACCCGGTGCGGCAGGAGCCGCGGCCGGAGCCTCCGCAACACGAGCCGCGCGAAGGGAGGCAGGGCTTTCCGTTCCGCGCCGTGGCGCCGGAGCCGGTGGAAGACGACCGTACGGATGCGGCCGATTACGTCCCCGAGCGCGCGCGCCCGGCGATGCCGTTCCGTCCGGTGGATGATGGTCTGCCGGAAAGCCCGGCGCTCAGCGGTGACGACCGCCATCGGCTGCAGGCGGCGCTGCAGGAGCTGCAGGACTGCCAGCGCATCCTCGATGCGGCGCGCGACCGGGAAGACTGAGCGCGCTTCCCGGTCCACGCATTTCGGCGGATGGCGTGTCGGCGCGTGAGGCGCCTCAGTCGACCACCGCGATCTCGACCCTGGCGACGCCGCGCTTGCGGAAACCGAGCTGGTCCGCTGCGGCGGTCGACACGTCGATGATCCTGCCCCTGATGAAAGGCCCGCGATCGTTGATCCGCACCACCACCGAGCGGCCATTGGCCTTGTTGGTGACGCGAACCCGCGTGTTGAAGGGCAGATTGCGATGCGCGGCGGTCATCGCCTGCCCGGTGTGCCGCTCGCCATTGGCGGTGCGGCCGCTATAGCCGTAATACGACGCCATGCCGGTCGTCGCGTAATTGCTTTTCTTTGTGTCAGCGAAAGCAGCATTGCCGCCGGTGATAAAGATAATCCCCGCCGCGAGTGCCGCGCCGGTGACCTTTCCCACTCCCCAAGCCGTCAATACCTTCGTCCTTCTCCTGTTGCATCGCGCGTTCGTGATGGAAAGGAATTGGGGCGAGGTCATCACGACAATGTGGCTATAAGTTGAACCGGCGGACGGTCTCGTGGCATGCAGGATAAGAAATATCGCCAGCATAGATGACCTAATCTTGCCTTGCCGTCCAAGTTGATCCGCACGATTTCATCTTGCGCGTCCGACCTCTAGCCAGCGCCTTAAAGGTTTGATTTTCCACGCATTGGACATCTCTGCGAGAGGTAATTCGGATTGCTGTCGAGCGCTTCGGCCGTATGGCCTACGTCAAAAGCCGAGATGGATTTCGCCCCGTCGCCGGTGCTATGAGCGCGGCGGACGAGGTCGGATGCGAGGAGCGTGAGGATGGCGACGAAAGAGACGCGCGGGGCGCTGAGGCCGGTCGCGGAAGAGGTCACGCAGCTCCTGCGCGCCCTCGGCGTGCCGGATTCGAGCTGGCGCAGCGGCACCCGCCCGGTGCGCTCGCCGATCACCGGCGAGGAGGTCGCGCGCATCGCCGAGGCCGGCGCCGACGATGTCGCCCACGCGGTCGAGCGTTCCGTCGCCGCCTTCGAGGCCTGGCGCAATGTGCCGGCGCCGCGGCGCGGCGAACTGGTGCGCCTGCTCGGTGAGGAGTTGCGCGCCCACAAGACCGAGCTCGGCCGGCTGGTCACGCTGGAAGCCGGCAAGATCGTCTCCGAGGGCCTCGGCGAGGTGCAGGAGATGATCGACATCTGCGACTTCGCCGTCGGCCTGTCGCGCCAGCTCTACGGCCTCACCATCGCCTCCGAGCGTCCCGGCCACCGGATGATGGAGACCTGGCACCCGGTGGGGCCGGTCGGCATCATCAGCGCCTTCAACTTCCCCGTCGCCGTGTGGTCGTGGAACGCGGCGCTGGCGCTGGTCTGCGGCAACAGCCTGCTGTGGAAGCCCTCCGAGAAGACCCCGCTCACCGCGCTTGCCGTGCAGGCGCTGTTCGAGCGCGCGGCGGTCGCCTTCGGCGGCGCCCCGGAAGGCCTGTCGCAGGTGCTGATCGGCGGCGCCGAAGTCGGCGCGGCGCTGACCGACGATTCCCGCGTGCCGGTCGTCTCGGCGACCGGCTCGACCCGCATGGGCCGCATCGTGAGCGAGCGGGTGGCACGCCGCTTCGGCCGCTCCATCCTCGAGCTCGGCGGCAACAACGCCGCCATCGTCTGCCCCTCGGCCGATCTCGACCTCGCGCTGCGGGGCATCGCCTTCGCCGCCATGGGCACGGCCGGCCAGCGCTGCACCACGCTGCGCCGCCTCATCGTCAACGAGGGCGTCTACGACACACTGCTGCCGCGCCTCGCCAAGGCCTATGGCTCGGTCGGCATCGGCGACCCGCGCGAGGCCGGCACGCTGATCGGCCCGCTGATCGATCAGGCGGCGTTTGATGCCATGCAGAAGGCGCTGGAGACCGCGAAGAGGGCCGGCGCCCGCGTGCATGGCGGCGAGCGCGTCCACGCCAAGGAATGGCCGGACGCCTATTATGTCCGCCCGGCGCTGGTCGAGCTCGACGAGCAGATCGACCTCGTGAAGCACGAGACCTTCGCGCCGATCCTCTACGTCCTGCGCTGTTCCGGCCTGCCGGAGGCGATCAAGCTGCACAACGCCGTGCCGCAGGGCCTCTCGTCCTCGATCTTCACCAACGACATGCGCGAGGCGGAGACCTTCATGTCGGCGGAAGGCTCGGATTGCGGCATCGCCAATGTGAATATCGGCCCGTCCGGTGCGGAGATCGGCGGCGCGTTCGGCGGCGAGAAGGAGACCGGCGGCGGGCGCGAGTCCGGCTCGGACGCCTGGAAGGCCTATATGCGGCGCGCCACCAACACCATCAACTATTCGCGCCAGCTGCCGCTGGCTCAGGGCGTGTCCTTCGACATCGACTGATCCGGCGACCAATAGGTCACCACCTCGTCGAGGGCGGGCCTTGGCCTGTCCTCGGCGTGGCGCACCGGCCGGCCGATATGGATGAAGCCGGCGACCTTCTCACTCCTGCTCAGGCCAAGGAGGGCGGTCGCCTCGGCGTCGCGGCCCGGCCATTTCAGCAGCCATTGCGTGGCGAAGCCGAGCGCCGAGGCCGCCACGGTGAGCCCCATGCCGGCTGCGCCGGCCGAGAGCACCTGATTCCACTCCGGCACCTTGGCCGCGGGATCGGGCCGGCTGACCAGCACGACCGTTACCGGCGCGCGCAGCATGTAGAGCGTCCACATATCGGCCTTGGCGGCCGGCAGGCCGGGATTCTGCCGCGCATAGAGCGCGTCGAGCTTCTCGCCCAGCGTGCGGCGCGCCTCACCCTGGATCACGACGAAGCGCCACGGCACCAGCCTTCCATGGTCCGGCACGCGGGCGGCGAGGCGCAGCATCCGCTCCAATTCCTGCGGTGTCGGGCCCGGCTCGACCAGCCCGCGCAGCGGCGCCGAGCGCCGCGTCTCCAGCCGCGCCAGCATCTCGTCGGCCGGCGCGATGTCGAGCGGGGCGGCATCGTCGAGATCGGGCGGCGGCGGGTGGTTATGGGCGTGGTGGTTCATGGCGGCGTTCCGCATCGGTCCGGGGACATGAGCCATCATAGGACGCAAACGCGGGTGTTCGGCACCCTTTGTCGCCCTCATCCTGAGGTGTGAGCGGAGCGAACCTTGAAGGATGGTTGTCGGGGATCGGCCGATGCAGCCATCAGAACGTCATCCCCGGACTTGGCCCGGGGATCCACGACTTGCCGGATCGGCCGAGCCGTGTCGAAGGCGTGGATGGCCGGGCCAAGCCCGGCCATGACGAGGCTCCAAGCGTCCCGGTTGCGAACTGCGGGCCGGGCACCTCAGGATGAGGTTCATCCGGGGGGAGGGACTGCAATCAGCCCAGCCTTGCCGCAACGTCCGCCCGCGCTACCTATCGCGACGCCCCGCTGTGGAATGCCCCATGAGCCTCTTCATCCGCATCGTCTTCGCCGTCGCTGCCTGCGCCCTGATGGCGGTCGCCGCCGTGCTGCTGGTCTATGCGCCCTATGTGGTGATCCGCGACAGTCTGGCGGGGGAAGCGCTGCTCGAATCGCTGCTCGGCGTGGTCGGCTATCTCATCGTCGCCATCGCCCTGTTCGACGTGGCGAAGTACTTCTTCGAGGAGGAAGTACCCGCCGGGCGCGAGAAACGCACCGCCGCCGATGCGCGGCGCGGGCTCACCAAATTCATCTCCACCATCATCATCGCGATCTTCCTGGAGGCGCTGGTGCTGGTGTTCGAGACCGCGCGCGATCAGGTATCGGACGTCGTCTATGCCGCGCTGCTGGTGGTCGCCGGCTGCCTCACGCTGGTGTCGCTCGGCCTGTTCCAGCGCCTCAGCGCCTCGGTGGAGAAGGAGGTCGGTCCCGAGCCCGAGACACCGGAAGCCGGGGAGGGCGGGACAGACGCCGCGCGTGGCCTTGCATCGCGACCGGCAAATGGCTAGACAGGCGAGCCTCGCGGCGTCGGAGCGTAGCGCAGTCCGGTTAGCGCACTAGTCTGGGGGACTAGGGGTCGTGGGTTCGAATCCCGCCGCTCCGACCATTCCGCCGCCGGCCCTTGCACTTCCGTCTTAACACCGTGGAAACCATGAAGGTGCCTAATGGGCACCATGATGGACCCGAGCGGCACTGACGAGCAGAGCACGCAAGAGCACGGCGCGGAGGCGGTGGCCGAGGCCTCGCGTCCGCTCGCTCACGCGCTGCGCCGGCATCTGCTGGTGCCCGCCCTGGCCGGCCTCGTCGCTGGCGGCGTGATGAGCCAGATCGCCGAGCCGCGCTACCAGGCGCAGGCGCGGCTATGGGCCGACAGCCGCTCCTTCGCCGGCCGCGACAGCGTGCAGGTGCTCACCTCGCGCGACTTCGCACGCCAGGTCGTCGAGACGCGCAACCTTGCCGCCCGGCTTTCCGCGCCGCTCGGCGGATTCGCCAATGCCGTGTCGGGCGCGGCCCTGCGCGTCGCCGGATTCGCCGGCGCGGCGGCCGAACTCTCGCTCGGGTCGCGCGACACGCTCGCCCTGCGCAGTGTCGAGCGCGGCCTGTCGGTGCGCGAGGCGGGCGGCGGGCAGATCGCCATCGACTTCGCCTCGCCGGACCCGAAGCTCTCGGCCGACGTCGCCAACGCCTTCGCGCAGAACTATCTCGAGCTGCGCCAGAGCCGCCCCTTCAGCATGGAACCGAAGGCGCCGCCGGCCGCTGAGCCGACCGCGCGCATCGTCGCTTCCGCCGCGCCGGCGGCCGCGCCGCGCTGGCCGACTCCGATCATCTCCTCGCTCGCCGCGGGCATCGGCACCTTCCTGCTGGCGCTCGGCTTCCAGACGCTGGCGCGCCGCCGCGCCCGCGCGGCCGGCAGCGAGAGCGGCGCCGTGCCGCTGCCGGAGATGGCGCGCGCAGGTGCGCAGCACCTCCCGTGGATCGGCGCCACCAGCGAGGAGCATGTCGACGAACAGGGCGTGGCGCTGTTCCGCCGCGCCTCGCGCGAGCGTGACCTCGCCGATCTGTCGCGGCTGATCGAATTGCGCGGCACCGATGCCCGGCTGGTCGTGGTCACCGGCCCCTCGGCCGATGAGGGCATCGGCCGTTGCGCCGTCGCGCTCGGGCGCTCGCTGGCGGCCCATGCCGAACGCCGGGCGGTGATCGTCTGCCTCGACGTCGCCGCACCGGCGCTGGACGGACTGACCGCCGACCCGCGCGCGCCGGGCCTGACCGACTTGCTGTTCGGCGTCGCCAGCTTCTCCGACGCCATCCATCGCGAGATTTCGTCGCGCTGCCATGTCATCCCGCCGGGGCGTGGCGCGCGCGAGGCGGACGGGCTCGTCGCCGCCGACCGGCTGCCGCTGATCCTCACCGCGCTGAAGCAGACCTACGACCATGTCGTGGTCGCCGCACCGCCGCTGGGGGCCACGGAAGGCGCCGGCCGCATCGCCGCGCTCGGCCCGACGACCATTCTCGTCACCCAGCCGGGCGGGCTCGCCACCGACGCCGTGCAGGCCTTCGATGCGCTGGCGGCGCAGGGCTTCGGCGACATCGCCATGGTGACCTTCGCGCCGGAAGTGGCCGGCGCCCTGCCGCACGCCGCCTGAAGTTCAGAGCGTGTCGGTCCGCCGGTCGTGCTTCTGCATCCAGCGGATGATGATGCCGGCCGGGAAGACCCAGCCGATGCCCAGCACCACATAGGCGAAGAACTGCCAGATGCCGGGCAGGGTGGTGACGCGCCCCTGCGCCAGCGCCATGGCGCCGAGCGCCCATACCACCACCAGCACCACCATCAGCACCGTGCCGATGAATTTGCGCACGCGCGGGGACAGGCCGGGGCGTGGGTCGGTCATGGGCAAGCTCCACTGGGACCAGCTCCGCTGGACATGGGCGCGGCGCGGGACAAAGAGTCCCGTTGCGCGCCGGCGCCCGCCTCTATATCGCTCGCGGCGCCGGGGCGGAAGCCGCCGGCGCGGGACGGACGCTGAGGGGCTGGCATTCGTCATTGCAGGGAGCGCGTGAATGGCCCTCGATCATCTTGCCGTGCCCGCGGCCGGCGCGGGTGTCGCGCAGGCGACCACCGACCGGCTGAAGCCGGTGCGGATCTGGCTCTATGCTGTCGCGGCGCTGATCGTGCTGATGGTGGTGGTCGGCGGCGCGACGCGGCTGACCGAATCCGGTCTTTCCATCACCGAATGGAAACCAGTGACCGGCACGTTGCCGCCGCTGAGCGAGCAGGCCTGGCAGGCCGAGTTCGACAAGTACCGGCAGATCCCGCAATACCAGCAGATCAACCGGGGCATGAGCCTCGCCGAGTTCAAGTACATCTTCTGGTGGGAGTGGGGCCACCGGCTGCTCGGCCGGCTGATCGGCTTCGTCTTCCTGCTGCCCTTCCTGTTCTTCCTCTGGCGCGGGCTGGTCGACCGCGCGCTCGGCTGGAAGCTCGGCGGCCTGTTCGTGCTCGGCGGCATGCAGGGGGCTGTCGGCTGGTGGATGGTGGCCTCCGGCCTCGTCAACCGGGTGGATGTGAGCCAGTACCGGCTCGCCACCCACCTCACGCTCGCCTGCATCATCCTCGCGGCGACGATGGCGGTCGCGGTCTCGCTGAAGCCCGTGCGGGCAGCGCGGCCGGCGCCCGACTGGCTGCGCGGCTATGCGCGGCTGCTGTTCGCCGTCGTGCTGATCCAGATCTTCCTCGGCGGGCTGGTCGCCGGGCTCGACGCCGGACTGACCTACACGACCTGGCCGCTGATGGACGGACATCTGGTGCCGCCGGTGGAGAATCTGCTTGTCCAGCAGCCGGTTTGGCGGAATTTCTTCGAGAACGTTCTCACCGTGCAGTTCAATCACCGTCTCGTCGCCTATGTGCTGCTGGCGCTGGCGCTCGGGCACTATCTGAGCGCGCGGCGCGTCGGCGGGGCGCCGAGACGGCGGGCGCTGCTGATCCTCGCGCTTGTGGTGGCGCAGGCCTTCCTCGGCATCATGACGCTGATCCATCAGGTGCCGATCGACATCGCGCTCGCGCACCAGTTCGGCGCGACCCTCGTGCTGATTGCCGCGACGGTGCATCTGGTGCGGCTGCGGCAGGGAGCGTGAGGGCCTCGCGAAACCCGGTTCCCTCCAGATCGACCTCATCCTGAGGTGCCCGGCGTTAGCCGGGCCTCGAAGGATGCTCGTCCGGGCGCGCTGTAACGACCATCCTTCGAAGCTCGCTGCGCTCGCACCTCAGGATGAGGTTGCGTTGCCTGTCTCGCATCGTCATCCCGGCCGAAGGCGAAGCCGCAGAGCCGGGATCGCTCTCCATTCCGCACGCGATCCCGGATCGGCCTTCGGCCGTCCGGGATGACGCCTCACTATTCCCGTTGGGATGCCCGTTGGGCAGAGTGGGGCTGTTCGCCTACTCCGCCGCGCTGCGCGGCTTCAGGGGGCGGCGGGCCAGGACTTCGGCGAGGAAGCGGCCGGTGTGGCTGCGTGTCTCCTTGGCGATCGCCTCAGGCGGGCCGGCTGCGACGATCTCGCCGCCGCCGTCGCCACCCTCGGGACCGAGGTCGATCACCCAGTCGGCGGTCTTGATGACCTCGAGATTGTGCTCGATCACCACCACCGTGTTGCCCTGCTCGACCAGCTCGTGCAGCACTTCGAGCAGCTTGGCGACGTCGTGGAAGTGCAGGCCGGTGGTCGGCTCGTCGAGGATGTAGAGCGTGCGCCCGGTGGCGCGGCGCGACAGCTCCTTGGAGAGCTTCACACGCTGCGCCTCGCCGCCCGACAGAGTGTTCGCCTGCTGGCCGACATGGATGTAGCCGAGCCCGACGCGCGAGAGCGTCTCCAGCTTCTCGCGCACCGCCGGCACCGCCTTGAAGAACTCAGCCCCCTCGTCGACGGTCATGTCGAGCACGTCGGCGATGGACTTGTTCTTGAAGGTGACCTCCAGCGTCTCGCGATTGTAGCGCTTGCCCTTGCAGACGTCGCAGGTGACGTAGACGTCGGGCAGGAAGTGCATCTCGATCTTGATGACACCGTCGCCCTGGCACGCCTCGCAGCGCCCGCCCTTGACGTTGAAGGAGAAGCGCCCCGGCCCGTAGCCGCGCGCCTTCGCTTCCGGCAGGCCGGAGAACCATTCGCGGATCGGCGTGAAGGCGCCGGTATAGGTCGCCGGGTTGGAGCGCGGCGTGCGGCCGATCGGCGACTGGTCGATGTCGATCACCTTGTCGAGGTGCTCCAGCCCCTCGAGCCCGTCATGCGCCAGCGGCGGCTCGGAAGCGCCGTTGAGCCGGCGCGCCACAGCCTTGTAGAGCGTGTCGACAAGCAGGGTCGACTTGCCGCCGCCCGACACGCCGGTGACCGCGGTGAACAGGCCGAGCGGGATCTCCGCCGTCACGTTCTTCAGATTGTTGGCGCGCGCATTGACCACGCGCAGCAGCCGCTTGCGGTCCGGCTTGCGGCGCTTGGGCACCGGCACGGTCATCTCGCCGGTTAGGTACTTGCCGGTGATCGAGTTCGGGTTGGCCAGGATCTCCGGCGGCGTGCCCTGGGCGACGATGCGTCCGCCATGCACGCCGGCACCGGGGCCCACATCGACCACGTAATCGGCGGAGAGGATGGCGTCCTCGTCATGCTCGACGACGATGACGGTGTTGCCGAGGTCGCGCAGCCGCCTGAGCGTGCCGAGCAGGCGCTCATTGTCGCGCTGGTGCAGGCCGATGGAGGGCTCGTCCAGCACGTAGAGCACGCCGGTCAGCCCCGAGCCGATCTGCGAGGCGAGGCGGATGCGCTGGCTCTCGCCGCCCGACAGCGTGCCGGAGGCGCGCGCCAGGGTGAGATAGTCGAGGCCGACGTCGAGCAGGAAGGCGAGGCGCTCGCGGATCTCCTTGAGGATCCGCACCGCGATCTCGTTCTGCTTGTCGGTGAGCTGGCCGGGCAGGTCGGCGAACCAGTCCAGCGCCCCGCGCACGGAAAGCTGCGCCGCCTCGCCGATGTGGCGGCCGGCGATCTTTACCGCCAGCGCCTCGGGCTTGAGCCGATAGCCGTGGCAGGCGGCGCAGGGCACGGCGGAGAAATACTTGCCGATCTCCTCGCGCGCCCAGTCGCTCTCGGTCTCGCGCCAGCGCCGCTCCAGATTGGTGACGATGCCCTCGAAGGTCTTCGAGGTTTCGTAGGCGCGCATGCCGTCGTCATAGACGAAGCGGATGGTCTCAGCCCCAGAGCCGTTGAGGATCACGTCCTGCACCTTTTCCGGCAGGTCGGCCCACGGCACGGTGAGCTTGAAGCCGTAATGGCGGGCGAGGGCGTCGAGCGTCTGGCCGTAATAGGGCGAGGTGGATTTCGCCCAGGGGGCGATGGCGCCCTGCTTCAACGTGCGCGACTTCTCCGGCACCACGAGGTCCGGGTCGATCTTGCTCTCATGGCCGAGCCCGTCGCAGACCGGGCAGGCGCCGAACGGGTTGTTGAAGGAGAACAGCCGCGGCTCGATTTCGGGAATGGTGAAGCCGGAGACCGGGCAGGCGAATTTTTCCGAGAAGACGATGCGGCGCGGCTCGCCATTCTCTTCCTTCTCGTCGGCGAACTCGATCACCGCGATACCGTCGGCGAGGCCGAGCGCGGTCTCGAAACTGTCGGCCAGCCGGCTGGCGATGTCCGGCCGCACGACGAGGCGGTCCACCACCACGTCGATGTCGTGCTTGAACTTCTTGTCGAGCGCGGGGGCGTCGGCGATCTCGTAGAACTCGCCATTCACCTTGACGCGCTGGAAGCCCTTCTTCTGGAAGTCGGCCAGCTCCTTGCGGTATTCGCCCTTGCGCCCGCGCACCACGGGGGCGAGCAGATAAAGCCGGGTCTTCTCCGGCAGCGCCAGCACGCGGTCGACCATCTGGCTGACCGTCTGGCTCTCGATCGGCAGGCCGGTGGCCGGCGAGTAGGGAATGCCGACGCGCGCCCATAAGAGGCGCATATAGTCGTAGATCTCGGTGACGGTGCCGACCGTGGAGCGCGGGTTCTTCGAGGTGGTCTTCTGCTCGATGGAGATGGCCGGCGACAGGCCGTCGATCTGGTCGACGTCCGGCTTCTGCATCATCTCCAGGAACTGGCGGGCATAGGCCGAGAGGCTCTCGACATAGCGCCGCTGGCCCTCGGCATAGATGGTGTCGAAGGCGAGCGACGACTTTCCCGAGCCGGAAAGCCCGGTGAACACGACGAGGCTGTCGCGCGGGATCTCGAGGTCGACATTCTTCAGATTGTGCTCGCGCGCGCCCCGTATCGTGATCGAACGGGCATCGCGGCGCGGCAGGTCCACGCGGTCCTTCATTCCGTGTCTTCTCGCCGGTCTTTCGTCTGCGGGCGGCTACGCCAGTTGCTTCAATTCCGGGGCGGCACAATCCCAGGCAACGTCCGCCCGGCGAGGGGATTACATCCCGACGCCGTGAAGCGCTACCGCAAGGCCGGCCGCCGCGATGATCCCGCCGGTGATGGCGAGAAACGTACGGCGAAGGAATGCCTGGCGGGCATCCTCGGCACGCAGGGCGATGGCGCGGGCGCGCGGGCGGTGGCGCAGTTGGGTCATGATGGGACGAAGCTCCCTGATAATCGCATGGTTAACATAGTCGCGCTCCGCCGCGGTGCAATGAGCGACTCGCTCACAACGCTGCTCTTGCGCAAGACTAGCCGCAATGCTAGGAACATAACAAGAACATATTTATGGTTAATGTTGGGCAGCGCGGAAGCGATCGGCGTGCCCGGCTGCACCCGCAAGATGTGGACAGGGTGCCGGCGAGGGGCGCGTCTCCCCGCTGGCTGGTCTAGGATGCGTTTCTTTGGCGAGCGCGCCGCCGCGGCGGGCGTCCGGCTTTTTCGGAGGACAAGATGGCGGGCAGCGTCAACAAGGTGATCCTGATCGGCAATCTCGGCCGCGATCCGGAGGTGCGCACGTTCCAGAACGGCGGACGCGTGTGCAATCTGCGCATCGCCACCTCCGAGACCTGGCGCGACAAGGCCACCGGCGAGCGCAAGGAGCGCACCGAGTGGCACAGTGTGGTGATCTTCAACGAGAACCTGCTGCGCGTGGCCGAGCAGTATCTGCGCAAGGGCACCAAGGTCTATATCGAGGGCCAGCTGGAGACCCGCAAGGCGACCGACCAGTCCGGCGGCGAGCGCTATTTCACCGAGGTCGTGCTGCGCCCGTTCCGCGGCGAGCTGACCATCCTCGACAGCCGCGGCGGTGGTTCCTCCGAGAGCGGCGAGGAATATAGCTCCGGCAGCAGCGATTTCGGCTCGGGCGGCGGTTTTGGTGGTGGCTCGGGCGGTGGTTCGGGCGGCGGCCGCTCCTTCGGCGGCGGCGACCGCAAGCCGGCCGCGGTCGGCGGTGGCGGCGGCGGCAAGTTCGGCGGGGGCGGGGACCTCGACGACGAGATCCCGTTCTGAGCGCGGCCGGGCCAGGGACAACGAGCGAGAGATGGCTAGCCAGAGACTGGGGCCGGCAATCGTCCGGGCTGGTCGTAGCCGTCCCGCCGGTCAGGCGAGGAACGAGGCGCGCACGCCGTCGATGACGAACTGAACGGCGAGTGCCGCCAGCACCACGCCCAGCAGGCGCGACAGGATAGCGTTGCCGGTCACGCCTAGCAGCTTGTCCATGCGCCGGGCGGCGAGGAAGACCAAGAGGCAGCTGGCGACCACCAGCACGGTGATGGCGAACAGCGCCGCAAGCCGCGCCGGATCGCCCTTTGCTTCGCCGGCGAGCAGCAGCATGGCGGTGATGGCGCCTGGTCCGGCCATGAGCGGGATGGCGAGCGGGAACACCGCCAGCGTGCGCAGCAGATGCTCGCGCTGCGCCACTTCGGAAGCGTCGAACTTGCGCTCGGTGCGGCGGCCGAACACCATCTCGAAGGAGATGGTGAACAAGAGCAGCCCGCCGGCGATGCGGAAGGCGGGCAGGGTGATGCCGAGCGCGTGCAGCAGCGGCGCGCCGATCACGCCGAACACGACCAGTATGGCCAGGGCGATGGCGGAGGAGCGCCACGCCACCAGCCGACGCTCGGCCGCGGTGAGGTCGGAGGTGACGGCGAGGAAGAGCGGTGCGAGGCCGATCGGGTCGATCACCACGCCCATGGTGACCACGGCGGAGAAGACATAGTCCAGCACGCCCACTTCCCCCCTGCCGCCGCCTACCTTCGACGACCAAACGTAGCACGCGCGGCGGCCGCTCGCCGGCATCGCCGCAGGCCTCTCGCAAGGCCGGCGGGCGAGGGGGTTCCGACCGTCGCGGGAGGCCCCGTCGCCATGCTTCCGCCATGTTCCGCCGACGCTGTGGAAATCCCCTTATAACGCATTGAATTCAAAGGCGTTTTAAGGTCGTCAAAAACGCCTCTCGGCTGGCGCCCGCCGCCGGAATCGGCTACACAGGGACACCTGTTCCGCAACCACGGAAAGACGCTTCCTTGTCCGATTCCGATACGTTGAAGCCGGAGGACGGTGGTCCTTCGGATATCCGGCCCGTCTCGATCACCGACGAATTGTCGCGTTCCTATCTCGATTACGCGATGAGCGTCATCGTCTCGCGTGCGCTTCCCGACGTGCGCGACGGCCTGAAGCCGGTGCATCGCCGCATCCTGTTCTCGATGCGCGAGAACAACTACGTTCCCGAGCGGCCCTACAACAAGTCCGCCCGCGTCACCGGCGACACGATGGGCAAGTACCATCCGCACGGCAACCAGGCGATCTATGACGCGCTGGTGCGCCTGGCGCAGGACTTCTCCATGCGCCTGCCGCTGATCGACGGGCAGGGCAATTTCGGCTCCATCGACGGCGACCCGCCGGCGGCCGAGCGCTACACCGAGGTGCGCCTCGCCAAGCCGGCGATGAACCTGCTCGACGACCTCGACAAGGACACGGTCGACTTCCAGGACAATTACGACGGCCGCGAGCAGGAGCCGACCGTGCTCCCCGCGCGCTTCCCGAACCTGCTGGTCAACGGCGCCGGCGGCATCGCCGTGGGCATGGCGACCAACATCCCGCCGCACAATCTCGGCGAAGTGGTGGATGCCTGCGTCGCGCTGATCGACGAACCCGACCTCGATATCGAGAAGCTGCTCGACTATATCCATGGCCCGGACTTCCCCACCGGCGCGCTCATCCTCGGGCGCAGCGGCATCCGCCAGGCCTACCTGACCGGGCGCGGCTCCATCGTGATGCGCTCGCGCGCCACCATCGAAGAGCTGCGCAAGGACCGCGACGCCATCATCGTCACCGAGATCCCCTATCAGGTGAACAAGGCGACGATGATCGAGCGCATCGCCGAACTGGTGCGCGACAAGCGGCTGGAAGGCATCGCCGAGATCCGCGACGAATCTTCGCGCGAAGGCCTGCGCGTGGTGTTCGAGATCAAGCGCGACGCCCAGGCCGACGTCGTCCTGAACAACCTCTACCGCATGAGCGCGCTGCAGACATCCTTCGGCGCCAACATGGTGGCGCTGAACGGCGGCAAGCCGGCGCTGATGACGCTGCACGACCTGCTCACCGCCTTCGTCGCCTTCCGCGAGGAGGTAGTTAGCCGGCGCACCAAATTCCTGCTGCGCAAGGCGCGCGACCGCGCGCATGTGTTGGTCGGCCTCGCCATCGCCGTCGCCAATATCGACGAGGTTATCGCCACCATCCGCCGCTCGCCCGATCCGGCCACCGCCCGCGAGGCGCTGATGACGCGCGACTGGCCGGCGATGGACGTGGCGCCGCTTATCGCGCTGATCGACGACCCCCGCCACAAGCTGGCGGAGGACGGCACCTACCGGCTCTCGGCCGAGCAGGCCCGCGCCATCCTCGACCTGCGCCTGCAGCGCCTCACGGCACTCGGCCGCGACGAGGTCGCCGACGAGCTCGACAAGATCGCGGTGGAGATCCGCGACTATCTCGACATCCTCGCCAGCCGTGAGCGCATCCGCACCATCGTCAAGGACGAACTCCTTGCCGTGAAAGCGGAATTCGGAACGCCGCGGAAGACCGAGATCACCGACGCGGAAGGTGATTTCGAGGACGAGGACCTCATCGCCCGCGAGGACATGGTCGTCACCGTCTCGCATGCCGGCTACATCAAACGCGTGCCGCTCTCGACCTACCGGTCGCAGCGGCGCGGCGGCAAGGGCCGCTCGGCCATGCAGACGCGCGACGAGGATTTCGTCACCCGCATCTTCGTCGCCTCGACGCATGCGCCGGTGCTGTTCTTCTCCTCCAAGGGCCAGGTCTACAAGCTGAAGGTCTGGCGCCTGCCGCTATCCGCGCCCCAGGCCCGCGGCAAGGCGCTGGTGAACATCCTGCCGCTGACCGAGGGCGAGCGCATCACCTCGATTATGGCGCTGCCCGACGAGGAGACGTGGAGCCGGCTACAGATCATGTTCTCCACCACCGGCGGCACGGTGCGGCGCAACGAGCTGTCGGACTTCACCAATGTGAACCGCAACGGCAAGATCGCCATGAAGCTGGAGGAAGGCGAGGCGATCGCCGACGTCGACCTCTGCACCGAGCAGGACGACGTCCTGCTCACCAGTGCCAAGGGCCAGTGCATCCGCTTCCCCGTCCCCGAGGTGCGGGTGTTCAAGGGCCGCGACTCGATGGGCGTGCGCGGCATCCAGCTGGAGGAGGGCGACCGGCTGATCTCGATGGCGATCATCCGCCATGTCGACGCCACCGCCGAGGAGCGCGCTGCCTATATCAAGCTCGCCAATGCCGTGCGCCGCTCGCAGGCCGGGCTGGAGAACGGCGCCGAGGAGCCGGAGACGGTGGCCGACGCCGATGCGGAGGAGGCGGTCGCCGCCCCCGCCGACATCGACCAGGCGCGCTATGTGGAGATGAGCGCCAACGAGCAGTTCATCCTCACCCTGTCGGAGAACGGCTTCGGCAAGCGCACATCGTCTTTCGAGTACCGCACCACGCGGCGCGGCGGTAAGGGCATCGTCGCCATGGCGGTGAACGAGCGCAACGGCCCGCTGATCGCCTCCTTCCCCGTCGAGGAAGCCGACCAGATCATGCTGGTGACCGATGGCGGCCAGCTCATCCGCTGCCCGGTCAACGGCATCCGCATCGTCGGGCGCGGCAGCCAGGGCGTCATCGTCTTCAACACCGCCGAGGACGAGAAGGTGGTCTCGGTCGAGCGCGTCAGCGAGGAAGAAGGCGAGGAAGGGCTCGGCGAGGAAGCGGCGGACTGAGCCGCCGCCGTTCCGTAAGGTCCATCATCGAGGGAGCGGCGCCGCATGGCGCCGTTTCCGTCTCTGAGACCCGCCAGGGAGGAAAGCCATGCGCCGCATCTGCGTGTTTCTCGGCTCCAATGCCGGCAACCGGCCCGAATACAGGGAAGCCGCGGTCGCCTTCGGCACCCGGCTGGCGCGCGAGGGGATCGGCCTCGTCTATGGCGGCGCCTCGGTCGGCCTGATGGGCGCGCTGGCCGATGCCGCGCTCGCCGCCGGCGGCGAGGTCATCGGCGTCATCCCGCGCGGCATCCTCGAGCGCGAGGTGGCGCATAAGGGGCTGGGAGACCTGCGCATCGTCGGCTCCATGCATGAGCGCAAGGCGCTGATGGCCGAGCTCGCCGACGGCTTCGTCGCGCTGCCGGGCGGCATCGGCACGCTGGAGGAACTGTTCGAGGTGTGGACCTGGGCGCAGCTCGGCAGCCACGAGAAGCCCTGCGCCCTCTTCGACATCGACGGCTATTACGAGCGCCTCCTCGCCTTCGTCGACCATGTGGTGGAGGAGGGCTTCATGCGACCGGCGCATCGCGACATGCTGCTCGTCGCCGACGACCCGGAAAAACTGCTGGCGCTGCTGCGCGGCTACCGGCCGCCTTCCGTCACCAAATGGATCGGCCGCGGCGAGCGGTGAGCCTGCCGCCCGTCTCGCTTGCGTCGCAGGCGGGAGACAGCTAACGCTTGCCCCGCACCGAGAGGCCCTGCATGAGCGCCAAGCGCATCGCCTTCTATCCCGGCTCGTTCGATCCGCCGACCAACGGCCATGCCGAGGTCGCCCGCGCGGCGGCGCGGCTGGTGGACAAGCTGATCGTCGGCGTCGGCATCCATCCCGGCAAGTCGCCGCTGTTCACCGCGAGCGAGCGGCTGGAGATGCTGCATGAGGTGTTCGAGCCGATCGTCGCCGCCGAGGGCGCGAGCCTCGACTGCATCACCTTCGACAATCTCGTGGTGGACGCCGCCGAGGCGGAAGGCGCGCAGCTGCTGATCCGCGGCCTGCGCGACGGCACCGATCTCGACTACGAGATGCAGATGGCCGGCATGAACGCGGTGCTGAAGCCGCGCGTGCAGACGGTTTTCCTGCCGGCCTCCCCCATCGCCCGCCCCATCACCGCCACTCTGGTCAGGCAAATCGCCGCCATGGGCGGTGACGTGTCCGCCTTCGTGCCGCCGGCCGTGCTGGTCCGGCTCAAGGCCCGGTTCGGCCGCACCGGCTAGAATTCGCGCCCGTTCCGCCTCGCTCAACGGAGTTCCCATCCATGATCCGCAGCCTAACCGCCGCCTTCGCCATCGTCTGCGCGCTCGTGCTGCCCGCCGCGGCGCAGAGCGTGAAGCTGCCGCCGAATGTCGACCGGCAGAACACCATCATCATGCAGACCACCAAGGGTCCGGTGGTGTTCGTGCTGCGCGCCGACCTCGCGCCCCAGCACGCCGAGCGCATCAAGACCCTGGCGCGCGAAGGCTATTACGACAACGTGCCGTTCCACCGCGTGATCGAAGGCTTCATGGCGCAGACCGGCGACGGCCAGTACGGCAACGGCACCGGCGGCTCGCGCTACCCCAACCTGCCGGCCGAGTTCTCCAACGTGCCCTTTACGCGCGGCACGGTGGGCATGGCCCGCGCCTCCAGCCCGAACAGCGCCAATTCGCAGTTCTTCATCACCTTCGGCGACGCCTCGTTCCTGAACGGCCAGTACACGGTGATCGGCCAGGTCGTCTCCGGCATGGAGAACGTCGACAAGATCAAGCGCGGCGAGCCGGTGGCGAACCCGGACAAGATCGTTTCGATGAAGGTCGCCGCCGACGTGAAGTGATGGCGCGGCGCGCTAGAAGCATTTTTCAAGGAGAGTGAAATGACCGACACCGCCGAGACCACGCTGCTGCTCGAGACCACGCAGGGGCCGGTCAAGATCCGCCTGCGCCCCGACCTCGCGCCGGGCCATGTCGCCCGCATCAGCGAGCTCGCCAAGGAAGGCTTCTATGACGGCGTGCCGTTCCACCGCGTCATCGAGGGCTTCATGGCCCAGACCGGCGATCCGACCGGCACCGGCCGCGGCGGCTCCGGCCAGAAGCTGAAGGCCGAGTTCAACAAGGGCCGGCATGTGCGCGGCACGGTCTCCATGGCCCGTGCCCAGCACCCGGATTCGGGCGACAGCCAGTTCTTCATCTGCTTTGCCGACGCCTCCTTCCTCGACGGCCAGTACACCGTCTGGGGCGAGGTCATCGAGGGCATGGAGAACGTCGACAAGATCAAGCGCGGCGAGCCGGTGATGAACCCGGACAAGATCGTCAAGGCGTCCGTCTCCGCCTGATCGCGCCCATATAAGACAAGGCGTCATCCCGGCCGCGCCCGCGCGAGCCGGGATCGCTGTTTCTAGGACGACGTTTCGAAGCCCATGCGTGTCGACCTGTTCGATTTCGATCTGCCGCCCGAGCGGATCGCGCTGCGTCCCGTCTCGCCGCGCGATGCCGCGCGCATGCTCGTCGTGCGGCCCGGTGCGACGCCGGAGCTGGCGGACGCGCATGTCCATGACCTGGCGAACCTTCTCCAGCCCGGTGACGCGCTGGTGGTGAACGACACCCGCGTCGTGCCGGCGCGGCTCGACGGCATCCGCCGCCGCGAGACTTCGCAGGGCGAAGGCGTGCGGGTCGAGGCCATGCTGCACAAGCGCGTCGCGCCCGACCGCTGGCTGGCGCTGGCGCGCCCCGCCAAGCGCCTCGCGCCGGGCGACCGCATCGCCTTCGGTGGCGAGGGCAATGCCTGCCTGCTCGGCACGCTCGACGCCACGGTGGAGGGCAAGGGCGAGGCCGGCGAGATCGAGCTGCGCTTCGATCTCGCCGGCGCCGCGCTGGACGAGGCCATCGCCGCCGTCGGCCATATCCCGCTGCCGCCCTACATCGCCGCCAAGCGGCCGGACGATGCGCAGGACCGCGCCGACTACCAGACCATGTTCGCCGCCCATGAGGGCTCGGTCGCCGCGCCAACCGCCGGGCTGCACTTCACGCCGGAGCTGATCGCCCGGCTGGAAGAGCGCGGCGTCGAGACCCATCGCGTCACCCTGCATGTCGGCGCCGGCACCTTCCTGCCGGTGAAGGCGGACGACACCACCGGCCACCGCATGCACGCCGAATGGGGCGAGGTCTCCGCCGAGACCGCGGTTGCACTCAACGCAGTGAAGGCGCGCGGGGGGCGGGTGATCACCATCGGCACCACGGCGACGCGCCTCATCGAGAGCGCCGCCTCGGAAGGCGGCCGGCTCGACGCCTGGCGCGGCGAGACCGACATCTTCATCACGCCCGGCTACCGCTTCCGCTTCATCGACGGCATGCTCACCAACTTCCATCTGCCGCGCTCGACGCTGGTGATGCTGGTGGCGGCCTTCATCGGCCACGAGGTGCAGAAGCGCGCCTATGCCCATGCGATCGCGAGCGGCTACCGCTTCTATTCCTATGGCGACGCCTGCCTTTTGCTGCCAAAAGCCAGCGCATGATGCACCAGCCGCTCGCCGACGAATTCCGCTACCGCCTGCACGCTACCGACGGCGCCGCCCGCCTCGGCGAGGTCGTCACCCCGCGCGGCGTCATCCGCACGCCGGCCTTCATGCCGGTCGGCACCGCCGCGACGGTGAAGGGCATGTACCCGGAACAGGTGCGCGCGCTCGGCGCCGACATCCTGCTTGGCAACACCTATCATTTGATGCTGCGCCCCGGCGCGGAGCGCGTCGCCGCGCTCGGCGGGCTGCACGAGTTCATGCGCTGGCCGCACCCGATCCTCACCGATTCCGGCGGCTTCCAGGTCATGTCGCTGGCGGCGCTGCGCAAGATGACCGAGAAGGGCGTCACCTTCCGCTCGCATATCGACGGCACCTATTACGAGCTCACCCCCGAGCGCTCGGTGGAGATACAGGGCCTGCTCGGCTCCGACATCCAGATGCAGCTCGACGAATGCGTGCGCCTACCGGCGAGCGGCGAGGAGATCGCCCGCGCGCTGCGCCTGTCGCTGCGCTGGGCCGAGCGCTCCAAGAAGGCGTTTGAATTACAGCCGAAGGGCAGGGCGCTGTTCGGCATCGTGCAGGGCGGCGACGCCCCGGAGCTGCGCGAGGAATCCGCCCGCGGGCTCGTCGACATCGGCTTTCCCGGCTACTCCATCGGCGGCCTCGCGGTCGGCGAGCCGCAGGAGGTGATGCTGCGGATGCTGGAGGTGGTGAACCCGATCCTGCCGACGGACCGGCCGCGCTACCTGATGGGCGTCGGCACGCCCGACGACATTATCGAAAGCGTGGCGCGCGGCGTCGACATGTTCGACTGCGTGATGCCGACCCGCTCCGGCCGGCACGCGCTGGCCTTCACCCGCTTCGGCCGCATCAATCTGAAGAATGCCCGCCACGCCGACGACCCGCGCCCGCTGGACGAGGAGAGCGACTGCCCGGCGGCGCGCGACTACAGCCGCGCCTATCTCCACCACCTCGTCCGCTGCGACGAGATGCTCGGCTCGATGCTGCTGACCTGGGTGAACCTCGCCTATTACCAGCACCTGATGGCCGGCATCCGCGCCGCCATCGCCGAGGGCCGGTTCAAGGCGTTCAAGGCCGAGGTGAAGGAAGGCTGGGCGCGCGGGGACATTCCGGCTCGGTGACTACCCTCACGAAGAGCAGACCGTCATCCTGAGGTGCGAGCGAAGCGAGCCTCGAAGGATGCTCGCCTCGCGCGCCCGGATAACATCCTTCGAGGCCCGGCTTGCGCCGGGCACCTCAGGATGACGTTGCACAGGAACGGGATGCACTCACCCGTGCAGCTTGGCGGCGATGCCGGCCACGTGGCGGCCCTGGTAACGGGCGCCCTCAAGCTCCACCGCCGAGGGGAAGCGGGCACCGTCGCCGCCGGTGATCGTCGAGGCGCCATAGGGCGAGCCCCCCTTGATCTCGTCGAGGCCGGTCTGGCCCTGGAAGGCATAGGGCAGGCCGACCACCACCATGCCGTGATGCAGCAGGGTCGGGATGAAGCTGAGGATAGTCGATTCCTGCCCGCCATGCTGGGTGGCCGACGAGGTGAACACCGAGCCGACCTTGCCGACCAGCGCGCCGGTGAACCAGAGGCCGCCGGTCTGGTCCATGAAGCTGCGGAGCTGCGAGGTCACGTTGCCGAAGCGGGTGCCCGAGCCGAAGATGATTGCGTCATAGTCCTTCAACTCGTCGACGGTCGCCACCGGCGCCTTCTGGTCGAGCTTGAAGCCGGCCTTCTGCGCCACTTCGAGCGGCGCGGTCTCCGGCACGCGCTTGATCGTCACCTCGGCCCCTGCCTCGCGGGCGCCCTCGGCGACGGCCTCGGCCATGGCCTCGATGTGGCCGTAGGACGAGTAGTAGAGAACAAGAACTTTGGCCATGTCACCAACTCCTGGATCGGTTCGCCGGGCCGGTCCTCGGCCCCGCCAAATGGGATGGCGCAAAGTTAGGGTCGTCGCCGCTGCATCGGAAGCGGTATGATCGACAGGGCGGTCTTGCGGGAATGCAATCAGAAAACACTCACCGCTGCCAAGTTGCCATCTTCGCAAGGTCGTGGGCGATCGGGACGGGCGGCTTGCCTTCGGCGGGCGAAACCCTTAAGCCCCCTCACCGTGGGAGCCCGTAGCTCAGCCGGTAGAGCACGTGACTTTTAATCATGGGGTCCTGGGTTCGAGTCCCAGCGGGCTCACCACTTCCCGAACAGCAGTGATCTTCGGCTTGCCCCGTGGTTGCGGGAGGCGCCGCAGATGCCGCGCAGGTCTAGCCGCGCCGGGCGCGGTATTCGCGCAAGGCGTTCGACAAGATGCCCTCGGCGAGGCGCACATGTCCCTTACGCAAGGTCTCCAAGGCGCTCTCCGCCGCCGCATGAAGATAATCGTCTTCCGTCCCTCTCGACGGGGAAAAACGATTCTGACCTTCAAACCTGGCCATCAGACCCAGCACGATGGCGATGAAGGCGCCTTTCAGCTCCAACACGACTCATCTCCGCGATAATTCTATTTTAATTATATTCACGTCCGCGCCTGAACGTGTCGAGTCTCAATTTGCCGCGGCCGGCTAACGAAGGCGCGGGAACGGCGAGCCGGTACGCCGGTATCGGAACCGGATTGCGCCCGGCGACGCAGCCTCGATGTTCGAAGTCCCATACCGTACGATTTCTTGATTAAATTCGTGCTATATACTTCCCACTCGCTTGTGATGTCTTCCGTATTATAATGCCGACCAATAATGGCGAGGTTGACCCTTGCGGCATCTCCACTAGAATCAAGGCTGCGGGAGGTCGAACCGGGAGATCTCGCAATGGGGGAAGGATCGCTTCTGTTCAAGGCGGCGCTGCTCGTCTTCGTCGCCTTCCTCGTGCTCTTCGTCTTTCGCGTCGTCTGACGGTGTGACCACCGGCGGTCGCCGCCTCACTTGCTGGTCATGCTTTCCAGCCGCGTGATCACTTCCTGGTGGAACGGCTCCATCGCATCGATGGTGGTGTGGTCGATGCCGGGCTGGTCGGAGAGATCGACATTCTGGAGGTCGCCGGCATAGCCGGGCACCGCGCTTACCGGCACGCCGAAGCCGTCCTGCGCCCAGAAATTGATGAACACGGCGACGTTCGCGGGCACCTGCCCGGGGTCGGTGGCGTCGAAGGTGACGCCGAGATCGACCGGAATGTTCTGCTGTTGAATGCTCGTCGCCACCGAGATCACGGCATTGGCGCCGAGCGAATGGCCGATAAGCACCACCGGGCCGGTGTGGCCGCCCTCGGCGCGCTGGTTGATCAGGTCGATCACCTTCTGCGCCTCGTCCCAGCCATAGATCTCCGAATGGTAGCCCTGCGCGACCAGCTCCTTCATCAGATCGTCGAGGCCGAGCGAGAACACGCCGAACAGGCCGCGGATCAGATAGACATGGGTGTCCGCGCGCGAGGGCAGGGCGGGCGCTGGCCGGCCATGCAGCGGCTGGTGTGCCGTGTTGGCGAGGGCCAGACCCGCCGGGAGAAGAAGAGGCGACAGCACGATCAGGCGGCGCGGCAGTTTCATTCCCTTCCCCCGAGACGTAACAAAGCCGCCAGTTGCGGCGCGTCCGCTTTATCCATGGCCGACATGCCGGTATCAAGACGCCGGCGTCGCGCCGCCGCGCCTCGATCTGTGAGGATATTCATGCCCGCCACCAGCGCCCTTGTCCCGACCGCCCATGCCAGCCGCTATCTGCAGCAGCTCTGCAAGCATTGGGCGCACAAGCTCGAGGTATCCTTCACGCCCGAGCATGGCACCGTGAAGCTGCCGGACGGCGCGATGGCGACCATGGACGCCGGGCCGGAGGCGCTCGACGTGTGCATCCAAGCGAGCGATGCCGAGACGTTGGAGCGGATGAAGGACGTGGTGGCACGCCATCTCGACCGCTTCGCCTTCCGCGAGGCGCCGCTCCCCTTCGACTGGAAGGATGTTTGAGGGACGTCCTACAAACCTCCCCCGGCTGGTGGTATTGTGGCACAGCTTGCGGGGAGGCTTGAATGCTGAGGTCGGTTTTCGCTGTTGTCTTGCTACTTGCGTTATCGGCTCCGGCGGCGGCGCAATGGGTCTACCAAAGCGACGGTGGTGAATTTGACGATGATCCGCTGCATCTCGCAGTCACAGCAGCGGGAAAATACGCATTCGGTCTTCGGTGCCGTAAGGATTCGACAGAAATCGTGTTTCTGACTCCCGAGCGAATTTCCGATGACAACATTGTCGAGCCGATGAACGCTCTCGAACCGAAACTTCGTGTGCGAATAGACAAAGGTGAGATACGTTCCTTTGATGCCAGCATCGACGATGCTGATGGAAAGCTCGCCGTCATCGCGGATGTGGATGTTGATTTTTACGAGTCGGTGAGGGATGCGAAATCGTCCGTATCCGTTGTTCTCACCAGCTTAGGAAAGAACTACCACGAGACGAAATTCAATGTGCGCGGCTCGAAAGCGGCAATAGCCAAGCTTATCAAGGGATGCGCGTTGCCCGCCAGCTAGGCTGGTATCCTCACTAGCCCGCCTTGCGCAGGCGGAAGACCAGCACGTCGCCCTCCGTCTCCTGCCCGTCGAGCAGATGACCGTCCTGCCGCACCATGTGGGGGATGTCGATCACCGCCATCGGGTCGGTGCACTCGACGATGATGGCCGCGCCCGGCGCGGCGCGCTCCAGCGCCCGGCGGGCATGCAGCGCCGGCAGGGGGCATTTCAGCCCCCTCAGGTCGAGCCGCAGCGGCACGGTGCGTTCATCCATCGGACAACTCCTCGCCTTCGCGTAGGATGAAGCCGGCCGGCGGGCAAGCGCAAAGCCGCTTCGGCTGCCTTGACAGCCGGCGGCGCAGCGCCGAAGGGCGAAGTGCCGGGCGTGAACAGAGGGAGACGAAGATGCGGCTGATCGGCTTTGCGGGATGGAGCGGTGCGGGCAAGACCACGCTGCTGGCGCGGCTGATCCCGGTACTGGTCGGGCGCGGCCATCGCGTCTCCACCATCAAGCACGCGCATCACAATTTCGATGTCGACCAGCCGGGCAAGGATTCGCACACGCACCGCGTGGTCGGCGCCACCGAGGTCCTGGTTTCCTCCGCCAATCGCTGGGCGCTGATGCACGAATTGCGCGGCGCGCCGGAGCCGGACCTGCCGGAATTGCTCGCGCATCTGGCGCCGGTGGACCTGGTGCTGGTCGAGGGCTTCAAGCGCGACCACCATCCCAAGATCGAGATCCATCGCGCCGAGGTGGGCAAGCCCTTCCTGCACCCGGAGGACCCCTACATCGTCGCCATCGCCTCGGATGCGCCGCTGGCCGATGCGCCGCTGCCGGTGCTGGATCTCGACGATGTCGAGGCGGTCGCCGATTTCGTCGACCAGCACGCGGCGCCGATCGACGGCATCGGCTGGCGGCCCAGTGCGGATCAGAGCGCCGGATAGGCCGCGAGGAGGCGCTCGGCCTCGGCGAGGTCGTCCGGCGTGTTGACGTTGAAGAACGGATCGAAGGGCTCGGCCGGCCATTCGACCGCGACGGCGCCGACACGTTCGGTCCAGCGGTCGACGCGGCGCTCACCGTCCGCCAGCAGCCGGCGCAGCTCGTCGCGTGCTGCCACCGGCCACAGCCCGACCACCGGATGCGTCCGCCCTCCGGAGGCGGCATAGGCGGCGCCCGCCCTCTCCGCAGCTTCGCCGAGGCGGGTGGCGAGGTCGGCCGGCAGGAAGGGGCAGTCGGCCGGCACGGTGAGCAGGTATCGAGCGCCGGGGAAAGCCGCCGCCACATGGTCGAGCCCGGCGAGGATGCCGGCCAGCGGCCCCGGCGTGTCGGGCAGGCTGTCCGGCACCACCGGCAACTCCACGCCGAAGCGTTCCGCCGGGCCGTTGGCGTTGAGCAGCAGCATGCTCACCTGCGGCCCGATCCGCCGCACGATGCGCGCGAGGATGGCCTCGCCGCCGAGGGCGCGCAGTGCCTTGTCGCCGCCGCCCATGCGCCGCGACAGGCCGCCGGCGAGGATGAGCCCGACCGGCTTGTCCATCACTCGGTCGGCCGGGTGAGCATATAGGCGGAGACGCCGACGAAGATCGTGCCGATGATCGCCAGCACCGGCGTCGAGAGGCCGATGACGACCAGCAGCACGAAGCTGCCGGCCATGCTGCCCGTGGCGACCAGCTGCGCCCAGCGCGGGATGGCGCCGTTCTCGCGCCACGCTACCACCGACGGGCCGAGCCGCGGATGGGTCAGCAGCCAGTTCTCGAAGCGCGGCGAGGAGCGGGCGAACAGCCAGGCGGCGAGGATGAGGAACACCGTTCCCGGCATCACCGGGGTGACGATGCCGACGACGCCGAGCGCCACGCACACCCAGGCCAGCGCAAACATCAGCCAGCGCCCCGGTGCCGTAACGGAATATAGCTTCGACGGTCGTTCGGTCATCGCGGCCAGCAGGATCGCTCGGTCAAGTCGTTCGACCATACTCATATAATATTCATCCGGCGTTTAGGAGCTTCACTGCGACATCGCGTTCAAAAATGTGCAAGAGCAGACGCAGGGAAGGGCCGTTTGGCCCGATGAGATCAGAATCGTTCTTAACTGTTGCTGTCGCCTCCCGCCGCGCACGTTCCAGAAGATCGCCATGAACCTCAAGCCGTGCAAGGCGAAAGCCGGGAAAGCCGCTCTGCCGCGTGCCCAGCACGTCGCCCTCGCCGCGCAGCTTCAGATCCTGCTCGGCGAGGAAGAAGCCGTCCTCCGACTCCCGCAAGGCCTCGATCCGCTGGCGGGCGATCTCGCCGAGCGGGCGGCGGTAGAGCAGCAGGCAGGTCGAGGCGGCATCGCCCCGCCCGACGCGCCCGCGCAGCTGGTGCAGCTGGGCGAGGCCGAAGCGCTCGGCGTGCTCGATGACGATGATGCTCGCCTCCGGCACGTCGACGCCGACCTCCACCACCGTGGTCGCCACCAATATCTGCGTCTCGCCGGCGGCGAAGGCGGCCATGGCGGCGTCCTTCTCCGCGCCCTTCATCTTGCCGTGGACGAGGCCGACGCGGTTGCCGAACCAGGCCCGCAATTCGCCCGCGCGGGCCTCGGCGGCGGCGAGGTCGGAATTCTCCGATTCCTCGACCAGCGGGCAGATCCAGTAGGCGCGCCGTCCCTCGGCCAGTGCGCGGCCAAGGCTCGCCACCACCTCGTCGATGCGGTCGAGGGGGATGGCGCGGGTGTCGATCGGCTTGCGGCCGGCCGGCTTCTCGCGCAGCTCGCTGGAGTCCATGTCGCCGAAATAGGTCAGCACCAGCGTGCGGGGAATGGGCGTCGCGGTCATCACCAGCACGTCGACCGCCTCGCCCTTGGCGGCGAGCGCGAGGCGCTGGTGCACGCCGAAGCGGTGCTGCTCGTCGACGATGGCGAGCGCAAGGTCGCGGAAGGCGACACCTTCCTGGAACAGCGCGTGGGTGCCGATGACGAGGTCGATCTCGCCATTGGCGAGGGCGGTCAGAAGGGCCTCGCGGGCGCGCCCCTTCTCGCGGCCGGTGAGCAGAGCCAGCCGCAATCCGGCGGCCTGCGCCAGCGGCTCGATGGTCTTCATGTGCTGGCGGGCGAGGATCTCGGTCGGCGCCATCAGCGCCGCCTGCCGCCCGGTCTCGATCACGCTCGCCGCCGCCAGCAGGGCGACCACCGTCTTGCCGGAGCCGACATCGCCCTGCAGCAGCCGCAGCATGCGGTCCTGCGAGGCGATATCCGCACGGATCGCCTTCAGCGCCTCCACCTGCGAGCCGGTGAGCGAAAAGGGCAGGGCGGCCTCGATGCGGCGCGACAGCGACCCGTCGCCCACGCTCGGCCGCCCGACCTGCTTGGTCGTGCGCGCCCGCACCAGAGCGAGCGCCAGCTGGCCGGCCAGCAATTCGTCATAGGCGAGCCGCCGCCATGCCGGGCCGGCGGGGCTGGCGTCGAGCGTATCCTGCGGCTGGTGCACCTTGCGCAAAGCGGCGTGGAAGCCGATGCCGGGCGCCTCGCCTTGCCATTCCGGCAGCTCGGCGGTCTGGGCGAGGGCCGCCTCGACGGCGCGCCGCACATGGCCGTGGCCGAGGCCCTCCACCAGCGGATAGACGGGCTCGATCGGCGGCAACTTTGCGAGCCCGGCCGCATCGACCACGCGGTCGGGATGCGTCATCTGCGCCATGCCGTCATAGAGCGTGACGGTGCCGGATATCCACCGCGTCTCGCCGACGGGCAGCAGGCGCTCCATCCAGCTGCGATCGGCCTTGAAATAAGCGAGCATGATGTCGCCGGTCTCGTCATGCGCATAGACGCGGTAGGGCGCGCGCGAGCCGCGCGGCGTCGGCACATGCCGGTCGACGACGATCTCCAGCGTCACTACCGTGTCGGGCACCACCTGCGACAAGGTCGGGCGCGCCCGCCGGTCGATGGTGGAGGCGGGCAGGTGCATCAGCAGGTCGAGCACCCGCGCCTCGCCCTCTCGGCCGAGCAGCCGGTTGAACGGCTTCGCCAGCTTCGGGCCGATGCCCGGAAGGCCGGTGATCGAGGCGAAATAGGGATTGAGCAGGTCGGGCCGCAGCATGATGGCGCGAAGGTGGACGAAGGCGGGGCCGCGCGCAATGTAGCCATGACGGCGCAGCTCTTTCCGAGACGCCGACCTTCGCCTACCTGACATCGGCCGCTTGCCGCGCTAAACACACCGCCTTCCACGCCTTGAGCCATCGGCGCACAGGACCCATATGACCGGAACCACCCGTTCGAGCGCCGGCCTCGATGCCCGTCGCCGCCGCATCCTCTACCGCTCCTGGCATCGCGGCACGCGCGAGATGGACCTGTTGATGGGCCGTTTCGCCGACAAGCTGATCGCCGACATGTCGGACGAGGACGTGGCCGATTTCGAGCAGCTCATCGAGGTGGAGGACCCGGATCTGTTCGGCTGGCTCGCCAGCGGCATTCCGGCGCCGGAATACGACACACCGATCTTTCACCGCTTCCGGCAGTTCCAGATGTCGGGCGAGGGCGTTCCCGATCTATGAAGACCCCGCTTATCCCCATCACCTCGCGCCTCGCGCCGGGCCGCACGCTGACCCTCGCCAATGTCCCCGGCGGCATGGAGGGGCTGGTCATCGCCGACCTCGCGCGCGCCCTCGCGGCGCAGGACGACGCGGCATGGCCGACGCTGTTCGTCATCTGCCGCGACGCCGAGCGCATGGCGGAGCTGGAGCGCGCGCTGCCTTTCTTCGCGCCCGGCGTCGAGGTGCTGTCCTTCCCGGCGTGGGACTGCCTGCCCTATGACCGCGCCTCGCCGCATGGCGACATCGTCGCCCGCCGCATGACGACGCTCGCCCGCCTCGCGCGGGTGAAGGGCCGCGAGGGCGGCTCCATCGTGCTGACCACGGTGAACGCCGCGCTTCAGCGCGTGCCGCGGCGCGACCTCGTGGCGACGCAGTCCTTCTCGGCCGCGCCGGGCAACGCGCTCTCGCTCGACGAGGTGGTGGCCTGGGCGGAGATCAACGGCTATCTGCGCACCTCCACCGTGCGCGACACCGGCGAATATGCGGTGCGCGGCGGCATCGTCGACCTGTTCCCGCCGGGCCTGCCGGCGCCGGTGCGGCTCGACTTCTTCGGCGACACGTTGGAATCGATCCGCTCCTTCGATCCCGAGACGCAGCGCACGGCGATGCAGATGCGCTCGCTCGACCTCGTGCCGATGAGCGAGTTCCAGCTCACCACCGAGACCATGCGCCGCTTCCGCATGGCCTATGTCGCCGCCTTCGGCGCCGCCCAGCGTGGCGACCTGCTCTATGAGGCGGTGAGCGAGGGGCGGCGCTATCCCGGCATGGAGCACTGGCTGCCGCTGTTCCATGACGGGCTCGACACGCTGTTCGACTACGCCCCCGGCTCGCCCATCTTCATGGAAGCGCAGGGCGGGGAGGCGGCGGCTTCGCGGCTCGACCAGATCGCCGACTATTACGACGCCCGCAAGCACGGCATGGAGCATGGCGGCGGCGCGCCCTACAAGCCGCTGCCGCCCGAGAGGCTGTACCTCACCGCCGAGGAATGGGAGCGCCGGCGCGGCGAGGCGGCGAACATCGCGCTGTCCGGCTTCGCCCTGCCGGAATCGAAGGACGTCATCGACCTCGACGGCCACGCGGCGCGGTCCTTCGCGCCGGAGCGCGCCGATCCAGAGGCACCGCTGTTCGACATCGCCGCCGAATATCTGCGCGACCTCGCCAAGAAGAAGCGCACGATCCTGGCCGCGTGGTCCGATGGCTCGCGCGACCGCCTTGCCACGGTGCTGTCCGATCATGGGCTGAAGGGCACGCAGACCATCGGCTCGCGCGATGCGGCGGAGGCTCTCCCGAAGGGCACCATCGGCCTCGCCGTGCTTGGTATCGAAAGCGGCTTCGAGACCGACGCCCTCGCCCTCATCGGCGAGCAGGACATCCTCGGCGACCGCCTCGTGCGCCCCAAACGCAAGGCGCGCCGGCCGCAGGACGTCATCGCCGAACTCACCTCGCTCACCGCCGGCGACCTTGTGGTGCATGTCGACCACGGCATCGGCCGCTTCATCGGCCTGAAGACCATCGAGGCGATGGGTGCGCCGCACGACTGCCTCGAAATCCATTACGCGGAAGGCTCCAAGCTCTTCCTGCCGGTGGAGAACCTCGAACTGCTCTCGCGCTACGGCTCGGAAGACACCGAGGCGCAGCTCGACCGGCTGGGCGGTGGCGGCTGGCAGGCGCGCAAGGCGCGGATGAAGAGCCGCATCCGCGAGATGGCGGCCGAGCTGATCAAGGTGGCGGCGCAGCGCCAGCTGCACGAGGCGCCGCGCCTTGTGCCCGCGGCGGGCCTTTATGACGAGTTCCGCGCCCGCTTCCCCTATGAGGAGACCGAGGACCAGGACGCCGCCATCGAGTCGGTGTTCGACGATCTCGGCTCCGGCCACCCGATGGACCGGCTGGTGTGCGGCGACGTCGGCTTCGGCAAGACCGAGGTGGCGCTGCGCGCCGCCTTCGCCGTGGCGCTCGACGGCAAGCAGGTGGCGGTGGTGGTGCCGACCACGCTGCTGGCACGCCAGCACTTCAAGACCTTCTCCGAGCGCTTCAAGGGGCTGCCGGTCGTGGTGCGGCAGGCCTCGCGCCTCGTCTCGTCCAAGGATATGTCCGAGACCAGGAAGGGCCTCGCCGACGGCACGGTCGACATCGTCGTCGGCACCCATGCACTGCTCGGCAAGACCATCTCCTTCAAGGATCTCGGCCTCGTCATCGTCGACGAGGAGCAGCATTTCGGCGTCGCCCACAAGGAGAAGCTGAAGCAGCTCCGGGCCGACGTGCATGTGCTGACGCTGACGGCCACGCCCATTCCCCGCACCTTGCAGCTCGCAATGACCGGCGTGCGCGAGCTCTCCATCATCGCGTCGCCGCCGGTGGATCGCCTGGCGGTGCGCAGCTTCGTGACGCCGTTCGATCCGCTGATCGTGCGCGAGGCGCTGCTGCGCGAGCGCTACCGCGGCGGGCAGAGCTTCTATGTCTGCCCGCGCATCGAGGACCTCGCCGAGGTGAAGGACTTCCTCGACCGGCAGGTGCCGGAGGTGAAGGTCGCGGTGGCGCATGGCCAGATGGCGGCGACGCAGCTCGAAGAGATCATGTCCGCCTTCTATGACGGGCAGTTCGACGTGCTGCTGTCGACCACCATCGTCGAATCCGGGCTCGACATCCCGACCGCCAACACGCTGATCATCCACCGCGCCGACATGTTCGGCCTCGCCCAGCTCTACCAGCTGCGCGGGCGCGTCGGCCGGTCGAAGACCCGCGCCTATGCGATCTTCACTTTGCCGGCGGAGAAGCAGGTGACGGCGCAGGCCGAGCGCCGGCTGAAGGTTCTGCAATCGCTCGACACGCTCGGCGCCGGCTTCCAGCTCGCCAGCCACGACCTCGACATACGCGGCGCCGGCAATCTGCTGGGCGACGAGCAGTCCGGCCACATCAAGGAAGTCGGCTACGAGCTCTATCAGGAGATGCTGGAGGAGGCGATCGCCAACCTCAAGGCCGGCATCACCGCGCCGGTCGCCGACAAGTGGTCGCCGCAGATTTCCATCGGCATGCCGGTGCTGATCCCCGAGGATTACGTCGCCGACCTGCATGTGCGGCTGACGCTCTATCGCCGCCTCGCGGACCTTGAGACCGATGCCGAGATCGAGGCCATCGGCGCCGAGCTCGTCGACCGCTTCGGCCCGCTCCCCGAGGAAGTCGAGCAGTTGTTGAAGCTCGTCGCCATCAAGGCGCTGTGCCGCCGCGCCAATGTCGAGAAGGTCGATGCCGGCCCGCGCGGCGCGGTGCTCACCTTCCGCGACGGGCGCTTCCCCAACCCCGCCGGCTTTATCGCCTATGTCGGCAAGCCGCATGTGGTGGCGAAGATGCGCCCGGACGGCAAGGTGGTGTTCTCCGAGGATTGGCCGAACGCCAATGCCCGGCTCAAGGGCAGCGCCGGCATCCTGCGCCAGCTGGCGAAGATCGCCGAGCAGGGGGCGAAGGCGGCATAGGCCGCCCGCCCGTCACCTCAGAACGGCGTGCCGGGGATCGGGCCGTCATAGGCGCCGTCGCTGTCGGGCAGCAGGTCGGCATAGTTGTCCGAACCGGGACCGGAATCGCCCATCGAGTCGCCGCCGGCCTGGTTCATGTAGTCCTGGCTGTGGTCGGCGCCGGGATGGTCGCGCAGCGGGCCGTAGTCGAGATAGTTCGGGTTATTGATCGGCGGGATGGTGATCTCCAGCCCGCCATTCGCGCCGGCCCGCGGCTGCGGACGCACCGTGATCGACTGCTGTGCGGCGGCAGGGAACGCCCCGAGCATCAGGACGGCGGCGGAAAGAACGGCGGCGTAACGCATGACCCGGCTCCAGCACATCGACGGCGGCGCCGCTATCTCGACCATGCGGCGCCTTCCCCTAAGGACCGTGTTCCGGCGGCGCTGTCCAGAGCTTCCTTGATCCGCGCGGCAGATTCCGCCCGCTGTGGCCGCCGGGCATGCCGGTAAACCGTCAGGGCGCGCCCGGCGCCTGCCACCAACTCTCCGCCAGTGTGCCGGATAGCGACACCTGTTCCGGCCGCTCGACCTTGCGCCAGCGCGCCACCCACTGGCCGGGCGTGTAGAACAGCGGCACCGAGAAGCGCGCGGACATCAGCACCCGGTCGAGCGCCCGCACGGCCGAGACGAAGTCGCTCCGCTCGCGCGCCGCGAGCAGCGCCTCGATCATCGCGTCCGCCGCCTTGCTCTTCAGCCCCATGAAGTTGCGCGTGCCCGGCGTGTCGGCCGCGCCCGAGCCGAAATAGAAGGCCTGCTCGTTGCCGGGCGAGAGCGACTGGTCCCAGATATAGGGCACCATGTCGTAGTCGTAGGTCTGCTTGCGCGCCTCGAACTGGACGTTGTCGACGAGCCGGATGTTCAGCGTCACCCCGGCCCGCCGCAGCATGTTCTGATAGGCGAGGGAGAGGCGCTCCTGGTCCTTGCTGCCGACGATCAGCTCCGGCGCGAAGGGCTTGCCGGTGGCCTTGGAGACCAGCGCGCCGCCCTTCAATTCCCAGCCCGCCTGCGCGAACAGGTCGAGCGCCTTGCGCAGCCGCTCGCGGTCGCGGCCCGAGCCGTCCGAGCGCGGCGGACGCCAGGTGCCGTCCATCACCGCCGGCAGCACGTCGTCGGGGAAGGGCTTGAGCAGCTCCTGCTCGCGCGCCTCCGCCGGCCGGCCGAGCGCGGAGAGCTCGGAGCCGTCATAGAAGCTGCCATTGCGCCGGTAGAGGCCGAAATAGAGGTTGTCATTGGCCCATTCGAAGTCGAACAGCTCGACCATGGCCTGGCGCACCCGCACATCGGCGAACAGGTCGCGGCGCATGTTGAAGATCAGCGCCGAATAGGGCTTCGGCATGCCGGTCTCGATCTCCTCGGTGACGATGCGCCCGTCGCGCACGGCGGGGAAGTCGTAGCCAGTCTTCCAGCGGCCGGGGTCGGTCTCGAAGCGTATGTCGTAGAGTCCGCGCTTGAAGGCTTCGAACTGCGCATTAATATCCCGGTAGAAGTCGTAGCGAAGGCTATCGAAATTGAAATTCCCGCGATTGACCGGCAGGTCGCGGCCCCAATAGTCGGCGTTGCGCGTGAGGACCACGCTCTCGCCCGGCTTCACCTCCGCCTGCACATAGGGTCCGCTGCCGAGCGGGGCGGTGAAGGTGGTCTCCTCGAAGGTCTTCGGATTGATCGCATGGCGCGCCAGCACCGGCATCAGCGCCAGGATCAGCGGCAGTTCGCGGTCGACCACGCCGAAGGTGAAGCGGATCGACAGCGGCCCGGTCACCTCCGCCTTCGCCACCTTGCCGTAATAGGTGCGGTGATTCGGCCTGCCCTTCAGGCGCAGCAGCTCATAGGAGAACAGCACGTCTTCCGCCGTCACCGGGCGTCCGTCGGAGAAGCGGGCGCGCTCGTCGATCTCGAAGGCGACATAAGAGCGCGCATCGTCCGTCGCGACGCTGCGGGCGAGCAGCGCGTAGCAGGTGAAGGCCTCGTCGGGCGAGCGCGCCATCAGGCTCTCGACGATGTTCCAGCGCACGAAGGGCGGGGCGGTGCCGCGCACGATGAAGGGGTTGAGGCTGTCGAAGGCGCCGACCGCCCCCTGCACCAGCCGACCGCCCCTGGGAGCATTGGGATTGACGCTCCTGTAATGGGTGAAATCCGCCGGGTAGAGCGGGTCGCCATGCATGGCGATGCCGTGCACGGGCACGCCATCCGGCGCCGGGTTGCCCTGTGCCAGGTTGCCCTGCGCTCTTGCCGCCGGTACAAGCGGGTAGCCAAGTGCCGCCCCGCACATGGCGCCGCCGCCCGCGATTAAGACATTGCGCGCGAAAGCGCGCCGGGTGATATCGGTCACGCCTCGGCCCCCTGGTCAAAGATTCGGCTCGCGCACACGCCAGTGTATGTAGCATGAACAGGACACCGAAATTCCTGAGGGTCACTCTGTCGCCTCATTTGAACGGGAGACAGCCCCTCATTCCCGATATGGCGCCGAGGCGTCCGCTAGCTCGCTTACGTTGCGGTTCGCACGACAGGAACTCGATATGATCATACGCTCCACTCTCGCGCGCAGCTTCGCCGCAGCCGCTCTGGCGCTCGCCATGGCCGGATCCGCCGCGATGGCCCAGTCGCAGCCGGCCAAACCGGCGGCGAACGCGCAGGCCAAGCCTGCTGCCAAGCCTGCCGCGAATGGCCAGCAGCCTGCCGCGAACGGCCAGCAGGCCAACGCGCCGCAGCAGATCCCGGCGATCCCGATCCCGTGGGTCAAGCACTGCCGCCAGGAGGCGTCGATCGGCAAGGAGGTCTGCGAGATGGAGCAGACCATCATCACCGACACCGGGCAGTTCCTCGTCCGCTTCGGTGTGTTCGAGGTGAAGGACGACCCGAAGAAGGCCTTCACCGTCGCCTTCCCGACCGGCCTGCTGCTGCGCAACGGTTTCCGCATCGCGCTTGCCAACGAGCAGCCCATGCTCGGCACCTTCGTCATGTGCGACGAGCGCGTCTGCCGCGGCGATCTCCAGGTCGATCAGGGCTTCGTCGACCGCATGAAGAAGGCCCCCGGCCTGACGCTGCAGGTCGCCAATGCCGTCGGCCGGCTGATCTCCTACCCGATCGGCCTTGGCGACTTCGCCAAGGTCTATGACGGCAAGCCGACCGATCCGAAGGCGTTCGACGAGCAGCTCAAGAAGATCCAGGAGCAGGTCAAGGCCCGCCAGGAGGCGCTCAAGGCCGAGGCCGCCGAGCGCGAGCAGCAGACCAAGGCCGGTCTCGAGAAGCTCGGCGCCGAGAAGCTGAAGAACGCGCAGCCCGCGCCCGCGCAGTGAGCGCGCGATAAGCCGAAAACGAAACGCCCGGCCAAAAGCCGGGCGTTTTCATTTCGAGGTCGCCATTATCGGCTGCCATGCAGCCCGCAGTGCTGCCTATTGCAGCCGCTCGCCGCGCATCCGCCAGCCGCCGTCGCCGTCCGCCGTCAGCATCTCCTCGACCTGGGGATGGCGCACCGGCTCGCCCGAGGTGTCGGGCTCCAGATTCTGCTCCGAGACATAGGCGACGTATTCCGTCTCCGCGTTCTCGGCGAGCAGGTGGTAGAAGGGCTGGTCCTTGGTCGGCCGGATGTGCTCCGGGATCGACTCCCACCATTCGTCGGTATTGGCGAATTCCGGGTCGACGTCGAAGACCACGCCACGGAAGGGATAGTGGCGGTGCCGGACGATCTGCCCGATGCGGTATTTTGCGTTCCGCTCTTTGATCATGATGCCGACGGCCTTCCTGCGGGCGACCCGTTACGGGCGCGGCCGCTTCCTGTCAACTCATCCGCAATGCAACGAGCGTGCCCGATGCGCGCATGGCGGCGGAAAGTCTGATTGACCGGCACAGGGCGAGCCGATAGCCAGCCGCCATGGCCGAAGTCCTGGCGCTGGCGCTTCCCTTTTTCGGTGTGATCTTCCTGGGGCTGGGATGCGGCCGGCTGGCGCGCATCCCGGAGAGCGGCCTCGCCTGGCTCAGCTTCTTCATCATCTATGTGGCGCTGCCGGCGCTGTTCTTCTCGCTGGTGGCGCGCACGCCCTTCCACGAATTGACCAATGGCAGCTTCATCCTCGCCACCACGCTGACGACCGCGACCTGCTTCGCGCTGTCGCTGCTGGTGGGGCTGTGGCGGCGGCACGGCAACCTTCCCGAGGCGACGATTGCCGCCATCGTCGGCTCCTATTCCAATGTCGGCTATATGGGCCCGGGCCTGACGCTGGGCGCGCTGGGGGCGGCCGCCTCGGTGCCGACGGCACTGATCTTCGTCTTCGACAGCCTGTTCTTCTTCACCATCGTGCCGGTGCTGATGGCGGTGAGCGGGCGGGACAAGCACAGCCTCAGTGCGACGCTGCTCCTCGTCGTGCAGCGGGTGGTGACGCACCCGTTCAACGTCGCGACCTTCCTCGGCGTGCTCGCCGCCTATGTCGAGTTCCACCCGCCGGCAGCGATCGAGAAGACGCTGGAATTCCTGCGCAATGCCGCCGCGCCCTGCGCGCTGTTCACCCTTGGCGTCTCGGTGGCGCTGCGGCCGATGGAGCGCATGCAGAGCGAGGTGCCCTGGCTGCTCGCCATCAAGCTGGTCGTCCACCCGGCGCTGGTCTGGCTGGTGCTGACCATGGTGGGCGGCTTCGAGCCGGTGTGGATCGCCACCGCCGTGCTGATGGCGAGCCTGCCGCCGGCGCTGAACGCCTTCATCATGGCCAAGCAGTACGACACCTATGTCGCCGGTGCCTCGGGCGGCATCCTCGTCGGCACGGTGGTCTCGGTCGCCACCGTCACCGCCATGCTCTACGCCGTGCAGCACGACATGCTGCCGCACGGCCTGCTGCAGTAGGGCCTAGAGCGGCGTCCCGGCGAGCAGGCGCGGCACGTCGCGCGTCGGTCCGACACCCTCGCGCATCACCGCCTTGCGCAGCATGGGCGAGCGGCCCATCAGCCAGAGGCCGAGCCCGCGCAGACCGGCGACGGGCACGAGGTCCGACAGCAGCGAGCGATTGAATAGGTCGACCGCGAAGCCGCGGCTCGCCACATCCGCCCGGCGGCGGCGCTCATAGGCGTCGGTGACGCCCGCGCCGCCGATGTCCTCGCCGGCCTGCACCGCGTCGACCACCAGCTCCGCCAGCGTCGCCGCGTCGCGCAGGCCGAGGTTCAGCCCCTGCGCGCCGATGGGCGGGATGATGTGCGCGGCTTCGCCGATCAGCGCGATGCGCCCCTTGGCGAAACGCTCGGCGGTGCGCTGGCTCAAGGGGAAGCTGCCGCGCGGCGAGACAAGGCTCATGCGCCCGAGGATGGAGCGCGCCTTGCGCTCCATGACACGGGCGAACGCGTCTTCACTGAGCGCCAGCAATTCCTCCGCCTCACGCGCCGAGACCACGCAGACGACGCTCGAGCGATCCCCCGGCAGCGGCACCAGGGTGAACGGGCCGGTCTCGGTGTGGA
Source organism: Ancylobacter novellus DSM 506 (assembly GCF_000092925.1). Lineage (NCBI taxonomy): Bacteria > Pseudomonadati > Pseudomonadota > Alphaproteobacteria > Hyphomicrobiales > Xanthobacteraceae > Ancylobacter > Ancylobacter novellus. The sequence continues at coordinate 1,762,593 of NC_014217.1, forward strand.
ATTCGGTGGAAACGTCGTGGTGCGGGCGGCTATGCGCCAGCGTCGCGGTGACCGCCACCTGCGGATAGTCGCGCACCTTCACGCCGATGCCGGCGGCGCGCCGGCAGGGCGAGTTGCGCCCGTCCGCCGCCGCGACGAGCGCGGCCGCGATGGTGCGGCCGTCGTCGAGCTCGACCACGACCTGCTCCGTGCCGTCCGCCACGCTGCGCACCGCGCCGCTCACGCGCTCGATGCCGGCCGCCTCCGCCACCGCATCGTCCAGCGCCGCCAGCAGCACCTCGTTCTCGAGGTTCCAGGCGAAGCCTTCCAGCCCCAGCTCGCCGGCGCGGAACTCCACCTCCGGCGCCCGCAGCAGGCGCTGCGTGCCGTCGACGAGGCGCATGACGCGCAGCGGCGAGGCGTCCTTGCGCAGCCGCTCCCACAGGCCGAGCGCCTCCAGCGCCCGCACCGAGCCGTCCATAAGCGCGGTCGTGCGCGGATCCGGCGCGCGGGGAGGGGCGACGAGGGTGACGGGGAGGCCGCCCGAGGCGAGGGCCAGCGCGGCGATGAGCCCGCTCGGCCCGCCGCCGACCACGGTGACGGCCTGCGCCTTATCCGATCGAGGTGACATGCGTGTGTCCTTCGGCATCACCGGGGCTGTAAGCCGGCGCGCGAGTGTGGGATAAGCGAGGAGCGCGCGGTCTGGCAATTGGGATAAGCGCGGGCATGCTATATGCGTAACGTCGAAGAAGCCGGCGGCAAGCGATCCGATGCCGTTGCGGGAGGAGGTCCGGTGGCGATCACGTCCAAGTCGCTCGATGAGCGCCCGGCGCGCCGGCGCACGCTCGCCTTCGCCGTCCATCTCTTCACGGCGTCCGGCGCGGTCTGCGGCCTGCTGGCGCTGATGGCGGCGGTCGAAGGCCATTGGGCGATCATGTTCGCCTGGCTCGGCGTGGCGCTGTTCGTCGACGGCATCGACGGCACCATGGCGCGGCGCGCCCATGTCGGCGAGGTCCTGCCGCGCTGGTCGGGCGAGACGCTGGACCTCGTGGTCGACTACCTCACCTATGTGCTGGTCCCCGCCTTTGCCGTGGCGAGCGGCGGGCTGATGCCGTTCTGGCTGGCGATCCCGGCCAGCGCGGCGATCCTGCTCACCAGCGCGCTCTATTTCGCCGACACCTCGATGAAGACCGAGGACCTGTATTTCCAGGGCTTCCCGGCGGTGTGGAACCTCGTCGTGTTCTACTTCTTCCTGTTGCCGCTGAACGCCTGGGTGGTCGCGGCGGTGATCGCGGGGCTCTCGGCCGCCACCTTCCTGCCGATCAAGTTCGTGCACCCGTTCCGGGTGGTGCGGCTGCGCCTCCTGACCATCGCGCTGCTGGCGCTGTGGGCGGTGCTGGCGGTGGTCGCCGTGCTGAACGACCTGCGGCCCGACCTGTGGGTCACGGTCGGCCTCATCGTCTGCGCGGTCTATTTCTTGTTGTTCGGCCTCATCCCGTCGCGCCGGGCGACGTCGGCCGGACGGCCCGGCTGAACTCCCGGCGGGAGAGTGACGATGGCGTTCGCGATTCGCGTCCACGAGTTCGGCGGCCCGGAGGTACTTAAGTACGAGGAAGTCACCGTCGGCCCGCCCGGACCCGGCGAGGCGAAGATCCGCCACACCGCCATCGGCCTCAACTTCATCGACACCTATTTCCGTACCGGCCTCTACCAGCCCGCCGGCGGACTGCCCTTCATCCCCGGCAACGAGGCGGCAGGCGTCGTGGTCGAGGTCGGCGAGGGCGTGAGCGACCTCCGCCCCGGCGACCGCGTCGCCTATGGCGCCTCCACCGGCTCCTACTGCACGGAGCGGCGCATACCGGCGGCGGCGCTGGTCAAGCTGCCGAACACGATCCCGGACGAGACGGCGGCGGCGATGATGCTCAAGGGCATGACCGCGCGCTATCTGCTGCGCCAGACCCACAAGGTGAAGCCGGGCGACACCATCCTCGTCCACGCCGCAGCCGGCGGAGTCGGGCTGATCCTGTGCCAGTGGGCCTCGCATATCGGCGCCACCGTCATCGGCACCGCCGGCTCGCCCGAGAAGGTCGCGCTCGCCAAGGCCAACGGCGCCGCCTACGTCATCGACTACTCGAAGGACGATTTCGTCGCGCAGGTGAAGGAGATCACCGACGGCGCGCTGTGCGACGTGGTCTATGACGGGGTGGGGCAGGCGACCTATCCGGGCTCGCTCGACTGCATCAGGCCGCGCGGGCTGTTCGTCAGCTTCGGCAACGCCTCGGGCCCGATCACCAATTTCAACCTGCTGAGCCTGTCGCAGAAGGGGTCGCTCTACGCCACGCGCCCGACGCTCAACACCCACATCGCCACCCGCGAGACGCTGCTGGCGACCGCGAACGACCTGTTCGACGTGGTCGGCTCCGGCGTGGTGAAGATCGCTGTCGAGCAGCGCTACAGGCTCCCCGACGCGGCGCAGGCACATCGCGACCTCGAGGCGCGGCGTACCACCGGCTCCACCGTGCTGCTGCCGTGATCCTGATTGAGCGCCGGGCCACTCCCGTAATTCCTCTCCCCGTTGGGGAGAGGTGGCCCGCGAAGCGGGTCGGTGAGGGGAGACGCGGCTGCGGAGTGGTGAAGACCCCTCACCCCAACCCTCTCCCCGTCGGGGATAGGGAGCTTGCCGCTCTCTCGGCAATTACAACCCAGCCCCCGAGCGTGCTCCGAAATCTGACGTAAAACGCGCCAGAGTCCGGACCGGCTGGACCAGACTTTAGGCTTGCTCCCCCGACCGGCCATGCCATGCTGGCCGCAAATGTCCTCCACGCAGAAGCGCATGATCCGCGAGCCGCAGCAACAGCCTCTCCCGCCATGCGCCGTGCGCGTCTGCGCCATCCGGCGGCTGAAAGGCCGGCGCCATGGTGTCTAGCGCCGAAGGGGCCGCCGCGCCGGCATCGCTCCTGGAGGCGGTCGAGCTGACCAAGCGCTTCGGCGCGCTGGTCGCCAACGACCATGTCAGCCTCGCCATCCGCGCCGGCGAGACGCACGCGCTGCTGGGCGAGAACGGCGCCGGCAAGTCGACGCTGGTGAAGATGATGTGCGGGCTGCTGCAGCCCGATTCGGGCGAGCTGCTCTATGAGGGCGCGCCGATCGTCTTCCCTGACCCGGCGAGTTCGCGCGCCAGGGGCATCGGTGTCGTGTTCCAGCATTTCGCCCTGTTCGACGCGATGACCGTGGTGGAGAACGTCGCGCTCGGCCTGCCGGGCCATGAGCCGCTCTCTTCGCTCGCGGCCCGCATTGACGACTGCGTCGACCGCTACGGTCTCACCGTCGAGCCCTGGCGGCGTGTGGGCGAGCTCTCGGTCGGCGAGCGCCAGCGGGTGGAGATCGTGCGCTGCCTGCTCGGCGATCCTCGCGTGCTCATCCTCGACGAGCCGACCTCGGTGCTCACCCCGGACGAGTCCGAGAGCCTGTTCCGCACCGTCGATCTGCTGACCGGCGAGGGCAGGGCGGTGCTGTTCATCAGCCACAAGCTCGATGAGGTGCGCCGGCTCTGCCACCGCGCCACCGTGCTGCGGGCTGGCCGGTTCGTCGCCGAGGTCGACCCGAAGCAGGAGACCGCCGCCAGCCTCGCCCGGCTTATGGTCGGCGCCGAGGTGCCGCGCACGCCGCGCCTCGTCACCCACGAGATCGGCGCGCCGCGCCTTCTGGTGCGCAACCTCAACGTCGCCGGCGACGGTTCCCGCGGCTCGGCGCTGCACGACATCAACCTCGAAATACGGGCCGGCGAGATCGTCGGTATCGCCGGCGTCGCCGGCAACGGCCAGACCGCCTTGTTCGAGGCGCTGTCCGGGGAGGCGCCGGGCGATCCCGAGAGCATCGTCATCGACACCGTGCCGGCCGGCGGCCTCGGCCCGACCGAGCGGCGGGCGCTGCGCGCCGGCTTCGTGCCGGAAGAACGGCTCGGCCACGCCGCGGCGCCCGACATGCCGCTCTCCGACAATGTGCTGCTCACCACCCATGGCGATGGCGGCATCGTCAGCCACGGCGTGGTGCGCCACTCGCCGCTGAAGCGCTACTTCCAGGGCATCGTGAAGGGCTTCGACGTGCGCTTCGGCGGCAAGGACCCGAAGGCGCGGCGTCTCTCCGGCGGCAATCTGCAGAAATTCGTCATCGGCCGCGAGGTGCTGCGCGACCCCGTGCTCATCGTCGTCGACCAGCCGACCTGGGGCGTCGATGCGGCGGCCGCCGCCTTCATCCGCACCACGCTGCGCGAGCGGGCGGCGCAGGGCTGCGCCGTGCTCGTCATCAGCCAGGACCTCGACGAGCTCTTGGAATTCACCGACCGCATCGCGGTGATGAGCGAGGGCCGCCTCACCCCGCCCGTGCCGGTCGCCGAGACCTCGCGCGAGGCGATCGGCCTCGCCATGGGCGGCATGCATGACGGCGACGGCACGGAGGGGGGCAGCCATGCCGCTTAAGTTCGAGCGGCAGGAGAACGTCTCCGCGCTGCGGCTCGCCGCCGCGCCGCTGCTGGCGCTCGTCTTCACGCTGGTCGTCGGCGCGATCATGTTCGTGGCGCTGGGCCACGACCCCATCCGCGCCTTCTCGATCTATTTCATCGAGCCGCTCGGCGACGTCTACACGCTGCAGGAGCTGGTGGTGAAGGCCTGCCCGCTGCTGATCATCGGCGTCGGCCTCGCCTTCTGCTACCGCGCCAATCGCTGGAACATCGGCGCCGAGGGGCAGTATGTCGCCGGCGCCGTGCTCGGCTCCGGGCTGGCGCTCGCCACCCAGGGCACCGAGGCCGGCCCCTGGGTGCTGCCGGCCATGCTGGTGCTCGGCGCCCTAGGCGGCGCGCTGTGGGGGCTGATCCCGGCCTTCCTGCGCGTGCGCTTCGGCGCCAGCGAGATCCTCACCAGCCTGATGCTGGTCTATGTCGCCCAGCTCGGCCTCGACTATCTCGTGCGCGGCCCGTGGCGCGACCCGGCCGGCTTCAACTTCCCGCAGAGCGTGACCTTCGACCCTGTGGCGGTGATGCCGCTCTTGATGGAGGAGGGCCGCCTGCATGCCGGCATCATCATCGCGCTGGTCGCCGTGGCGGTGGCGACCTTCGTGCTGGGGCGCACGCTGACCGGCTTCTCCATCGAGCTTGCAGGGACGGCTCCCCGCGCGGCGGCCTTCGCCGGCTTCGACGAGAAGCGCGTCACCTACGGCGTCTTCGCCGTCTCCGGCGCGCTGGCGGGGCTCGCCGGCATCATCGAGGTGGCCGGGCCGATCGGCAATTTGCAGCCCTCCATCTCGCCCGGCTATGGCTTCACCGCCATCATCGCCGCCATGCTCGGCCGGCTGCACCCGGTGGGCATCCTCGTCGCCAGCCTGGTGCTGGCGCTGACCTATATCGGCGGCGAGGCGGCGCAGATCTCCATGCGCCTGCCCTTCGACGTCACCCGCGTGTTCCAGGGGACGCTGCTCATCGCCATCCTGGCGGCCGACGTGCTGGTGCGCTACCGCATCCGCCGGGTGGAGGGGACGAGCCATGCTTGATGCGGCGATACTCGGCGCGGTGCTCGCCAGCGTCGTCGCGGCGGCGACCACGCTGCTGCTCGCCTCGCTCGGCGAACTGGTGGCCGAGCGCGCCGGCACGCTCAATCTCGGCGTCGAGGGCATGATGATCGTCGGCGCGGCGGTCGGCTACGCCACCGCCTATTCCACGGGTAGCCTGCTGCTCGGCACGCTCGCCGCCATCCTCGCCGGCGTCGCACTGTCGCTGGTCTTCGCGGGGCTGGCCGTGTGGCTCGCCACCAACCAGGTCGCCTCGGGCCTCGCCACGACGATCCTCGGCCTCGGCCTCGCCGGGCTGATCGGCTCCGGCTTCGTCGGCACCCGCATCGACGCCGCGCCGGCACTGCGCGTGCCTGGCCTCACCGATCTGCCGGTGGTCGGCCCGGTGCTGTTCGGGCAGGACGCCTTCGTCTATGCCTCGATCCTCCTGCTGATCGCCGTCGCCTACGGCCTCGCCCGCACCCGCGCCGGGCTTGTGCTGCGCGCGGTCGGCGAGAACCATGCGGCGGCGCATGCGCTCGGCCATCCGGTGCGCCGCATCCGCACGCTGGCGGTGATGTTCGGCGGCGCCTGCGCCGGGCTCGCGGGGGCGCATCTCTCGCTCGCCTACACCCCGTTCTGGGCCAGCGACATGACCGCCGGGCGCGGCTGGATCGCGCTGGCGCTCGTCGTGTTCTCGGCCTGGCGACCGCTCTGGCTATTGGCCGGCGCGTATCTGTTCGGCGCGGTATCGATCTTGCAGCTTCACGTGCAGGGCTTCGGCCTCGGCATCCCCTCGCAGCTGCTGTCGTCGCTACCCTATCTTGCGACCATCGCCGCGCTCGTGGTGATCTCGGCGCTGAAGCGCGGGCAGGGCGCGCCGGCCTCGCTGGGCGTGCCCTTCGTGCCCGACCGCTGACGCCTTAAGCTTCCGGTCGCGAAGGCGACCTCCCGCCTGCGCCGCGGCCGCGCAGGATGGTGACGATCCGGCCGCGCTATGGGAGCGGAGACGTTCATGCGCAAGATTCTGTCACTGGCGGTCGCCGTCACCGCCGGCCTCGCGCTCGCCGGCATCGGACAGGCCAGCGCGCAGGAGAAGCTCAAGGCCGCCTGGGTCTATATCGGCCCGGTCGGCGATTTCGGCTGGACCTATCAGCACGACCAGGGCCGCAAGGCGGTGGAGGCGGCCTTCGGCGACAAGGTCGAGACCACCTATGTCGAGAGCGTGCCGGAAGGCCCCGACGCCGAGCGCGTGATCGAGCAGCTCGCCCGCGCCGGCAACAAGATCATCTTCACCACCTCCTTCGGCTACATGGAGCCGACGCTGAAGGTGGCCAAGCGCCACCCCAAGGTGTTCTTCGAGCACGCCACCGGCTACAAGCGCGACAAGAACCTCGCCACCTACAACGCGAAGTTCCACGAGGGCCGCTACGTCCTCGGCCAGATCGCCGCGAAGATGTCGAAGACCGGCACCATCGGCTACATCGCCTCCTTCCCGATCCCCGAGGTCATCTCCGGCATCAATTCGCTGATGCTCGGCGCGCAGTCGGTGAACCCGGACATGAAGATCAAGGTGGTCTGGGTGAACTCCTGGTTCGACCCGGCCAAGGAAGCCGACGCCGGCAAGGCGCTGATCGACCAGGGCGCCGACGTGATCTCCCAGCACACCGACAGCCCCGCCGCCATGCAGGCCGCCGAGGCGCGCGGCGTGAAGGCCTTCGGCCAGGCCTCCGACATGATCACCTTCGGCCCGAAGGCGCAGCTCACCTCCATCGTCGACAATTGGGGGCCCTACTATGTCGAGCGCGTGAAGGCGGCGATGGACGGCACCTGGAAGCCGACCGACACCTGGGCCGGCATGAAGGACGGCGAGGTGGTGATGGCGCCCTACACCAACATGCCCGACGACGTGAAGGCGATGGCGCAGGCGACGCAGGCCAAGATCACGTCCGGCGAGCTGAACCCCTTCAAGGGCCCGATCTATAACCAGAAGGGCGAGCTGGTGGTGAAGGAGGGCGAGGTGCTGGCCGACAAGGACATCCTGTCGATGAACTGGTACGTCAAGGGCATCGACGACAAGGTGCCGGGGCAGTAGGGGCTGGCGCTCAGAGCGACATGGCGGCTCCCGAGTGGGGCCGCCGCCCAATAAGTGAAGATATAGCTAGGCGCCAGATGCAGAAGTTCGCTGCGGCGACGATGAATGGTCGCTTCGGGAGCGTATCTAGACGGTCCGGTCTTGGGTGCCGAGGGTCGAATAGCTTCCATTGAAGGCGGCTTGATCTCGACGACGGCTTAGGACCTCGAAGCGGACATTTGATCGGACGAGGATTCTACAACCTATGCCGCATAAGGCTTCGGTAGCACAGCCTCGATTGCCACTCGCAGCCTGTCATCTTCCTTGCTCTGAATGGCCCGCGTGACCCAGGCAGTGAATTCGTTGACGCTGCCAGCACGCAGCCGCGCGGCGAGCGCCAGCAGCGGCTTCTTGCGGTCGTAGATCGCAAGAAGTGCAGGTAGGTCGTCGCCGGCTACTGCGTCGGTTATCATCTTTTGGATCCCGGCGGCGATCGCGGCGACGTCGAGCGCACCCGTTTGGGTGACGTAGCTGGTAGCGAGGTCGACGACTGACTTGTCGGCCGAGAAGTCGATCCGCTTCAGCATCTGATCGATCCGCCGGCGGCAATAGCCGAGCACCACCTCATTAACGTTGTCCGGCACCGTTGCGTCAGCGAATACTGCCGCCTTCACCTCGGCTAGCTTGGTCTCCAACTCAGCGCCGCTGAAATCGTTCTTCGCCAGAATGACTTGCGACACCGCGGGCAACAACAACAGATTCTCGATCTCAGCGACAGGTAACACCGACACGCCGATGCCGGCGAGATGCGCCCGGTCGTCCGCGTCGCGTCCATCCGCGTCGACCAGACCGGCGCAGGTAATGCGGGTGAAGGCCGCATTGCGCCGCATCGTAGCGACTGAGTGAATGACACTCTCGCATCCGCCTCGCGGGATCACTGTCCAATCTGGATAGCAGGCACGGTAGAAGGCGATGTCGAGACTACCCTGTTCGCCCTCAACGAATAGCACTGGCTTCCGGCTGCCGAGAATTAGCGTGACCAGTTCCTCGCTGAATCCTTCCGCCTCCGGCACGTCCTCAATCATCCAACCAGTCGTAGGCGCATAGCTCCGTACAACGTACTTTCGACCTGCTCTTGCAGCAGCAAATTCTAGGTCGTGCGTGATAAGGAGAAACGCACAGTCAGGTCGAGCTGCCTCCAACTCGTCCCACAATCGACCTAGAATTGAACGATGAACGTGAATCTCAGGTTCGTCCATAATGAAGGCAGAGTCAAAATCTGCGACTAACACCTGTCCAATAATGTAGAAAACGGCCTTCTCTCCGTCGCTCATCTGCGTGATGTTGTACGGGTCACTCATAGTGCCTTCAGGATTATGGGCTATTACATTGATATCGTCTGCTGTAGTTGCTAGGCTGCGGGTCGGTAGCACTCGGTGAAAAATTGCCTTCAATTTGCGTAGTACGGTTTCGCGGCCTAGCACGGGCATTCCTGCTTCGGCCGCATCGTTCACTGCTACTCCGACGTTTGCTTGCTCCGCGAAAAGCACTTGAAGCAATGATCCAGCGTCATTGAGAATGAAACGAGGCTGCGCTTGACCCCATCGATGTACGTCACGCGAGTGTTGGACTCCGCCGTATTGCTGTGGATCGTTGTATCCGTATCGCAATTGATTGCGAGCCGTTTGCTCGCTGATTTTCTCGATAGAGGGGTCAAGCGCGAGCATCCGTTGCGCTGAAATCCGGTGAGCGGTTGCACCAGCCTGCCGTTCACATTCCATTGCGAGACGTGTCTTCCCGCTGCCGTTCGCTCCAACGATGATCGTCGACATACCGGCACGCAATTGGACGGGTACGCTCGCGCCGGTTAACCGGAGATCAATAGGAAGTGGCAATGCAAACTCCTTCGAGAATCGATAAACCATATTAATAGCTGAATGATTGTTTTCACGACTACCAAGTACAGCTAGTCAGCGGCAGTTTTAAGCATCAGACCCACCGAAAGCTGCCGTTCCGCTTTCCACCCCCAAAGCGGAGGTCCCTATAAGGCAGTTGTGGGGGCAGCTATGGGTCAATCGATAACGTCCTCGAACCCATCTGCCCTTTGCGCATTTCCCTGACGCCAACCACGCTGTCGCGCACCCAAAGGACACCCCATGGCCGATTACGACCTCACCTACTGGCCGGTGCCGTTCCGCGGGCAGTTCATCCGCGCCATCCTGGCTTATGCCGGCAAGAGCTGGGACGAGCACGATTCCGGCGAGATCGGCGAGCTGATGGACCTCGACCCCGCCGACCAGCCGATCGGCTTCATGGGCCCGCCGGTGCTGATCGACACGCGCTCCGGCTTCGCCCTGTCGCAGATGCCGGCGATCGCGCTCTATCTCGGCGACAGCCTCGGCCTTATCCCCGATGAGCCGGCGCAGCGGGCGCTGACCGCCAAGGTGGTGAACGACGCCAATGACGTGATCGACGAGATCACGCTCGACGGCGGCCGGGAGATGTGGACCGAGGCCAAGTGGCAGGAGTTCGTCCCGCGGCTCAAGCGCTGGATGGGCATATGGGAGGCGCTGGCCGCGCGCCATGGCGTGACGGCTGAGGGCGGACACCTGCTCGGCACGGCGCAGGCGGGCGTGGCGGATATCGTGACCAGCACGCTGTGGTCGACGATGGGCGACCGCTTCCCGCCGCTCCAGGCGCTGCTGGACGAGACCGCGCCGCTCACTGCCGCCCTGACGCGGCGCCTGCAGGCGACGCCCGCCCTCGTCGCCTTGAGGGAGGCCTCGTTCCGGCAGTACGGGCAGTCCTATTGCGGCGGGCAGATCGAGAAATCGCTGCGGCGCGTGCTTGGCGGGTAGGGCGGAAGCGGTCCCGGCCGCGCGCATAATTGCCAAAGCCGCCATCCTGTGCGATGGCGCAGGGCAGGCGGGGCAAGGGATCACCGGCCTGCGCAGGGCCGGAGGCGTCGGGTTGGGATCATGAGCGTCGCGCTGGACATCGCCGCGCTGGGTGCGCGCGCGCAAGCGATGATCGAGGAGCTCGGCGCCATTTCCGCCAGCCCCGATCACCTCACCCGCTTCTTCCTCACGCCGGAGCACCGCCGCGCCGCCGACCTCGTCGGCAGATGGATGCGCGAGGCCGGGCTGGAGGTGAGCGAGGACGCGCTCGGCACGGTGCGCGGGCACTGGCACCCGGCCGGCCCCGACGCGCCGCGGCTGCTGATCGGCTCGCACATCGACACCGTCGCCGACGCCGGCAAGTATGACGGCGCGATGGGCGTCGTGCTCGGCATCCTCGCGCTGCAGGAGATCGTCCGCGCGGGGCTGAGCCGGCCCTACGGCATCGACGTGCTCGCCTTCGGCGACGAGGAGGGCACGCGCTTCCCCACCACGCTGTCCTCCTCCGCCGCCTGCGCGGGGGTGTTCCAGACCGCGAGCCTGAATGCCACAGATGCGCAGGGTGTGACACTGCGGGAGGCCATTTTGGCCTATGGCAATGCCACCGATGACATCCCCAAGGCCGCCTATGCCACCGGTGGCGTCATCGCCTATGTGGAGGCGCATATCGAGCAGGGGCCGGTACTTGAGGCGGAAGGCGAGCCCCTGGGGGTTGTCACCGCCATTGCCGGTGCCTCACGCCTCTCCGTGACGGTGACAGGCGAGGCCGGCCACGCCGGCACCGTGCCGATGCGCATGCGCCGCGACGCCTTGCCGGGAGCCGCGGAGATGGCCCTCGCGGTGGAGAGGATCGCCAAGGCGGACCGTCACGGCATGGTGGCGACGGTGGGGCGCATGCACATCGATCCGGGGTCGATCAATGTCATCCCTGCGCGTGTCACCTTCACCGTGGACCTGCGCTCCGGCTCGGACATGTCGCGGCGCGAAGCGTTGGAACGCTTCGAACGCGAGGCGCATCGCATCGCCGATCAGCGCCATCTCGGGGTGGTGATTTCCGCCTTCCACGAGGTGACAACGGTGCCGTGCTATCGCGACCTGCAGCTGCGCCTGCGCAACGCCGTCGCCGACCTCGGCCACCGCGCGCCGTTGCTGCCTTCCGGCGCCGGCCATGACGGCCAGGCGATGGTGAATCTCTGCCCGGTCGGCATGCTGTTCGTGCGCTGCAAGGGCGGCATCAGCCACAACCCGGCCGAATATGCCTCGCCGGAAGATATGGGATTGGCGGCCGCGGCGCTGATAAGGTTCATCGAGCGCTTCCAGCTGCCCCAGCTCGACGGCGCCACAGACGGAGCACAGAATTGAGCATTCCCGGCGACGACAGCGAGAGGCTGGACGCCACACAGGCGTTGCAGGTCGAGTTCCTGAAGGCGCTGGTGCGCGTGCCGAGCGACAATCCGCCGGGCGATTGCGCGCCGCATGCCGAGGTCGCCGCCCGGCTCTTGGAGGAACTGGGATTCACGGTGGAGCGCCACCCGGTACCCGAGCCCTTCGTGAAGACCTACGGCATGAAGTCCGTGGTCAATCTCGTGGTGCGCGAACGCTTTGGAACCGGCAAGGGGCCGGTGATCGCGCTCAACGCCCATGGCGACGTGGTACCGCCCGGCGAGGGCTGGACCTTCGACCCCTATGGTGCCGAGGAAAAGGGCGGGGCGATCTATGGCCGCGGCGCGGCGGTGTCGAAGTCCGACTTCGCCACCTATGCCTTCGCCCTGCTCGGCCTGAAGCAGCGGCCCGAGGGCCTCGACGGCACGGTCGAGCTGCACTTCACCTATGACGAGGAGGCGGGCGGCTTCGTCGGGCCGAAATGGCTGATCGAGCACGACCTGACCAAGCCGGACTACGCCATCTCCGCCGGCTTCTCCTATGCCGTGGTGGTGGCGCATAACGGCGCGCTGCATCTCGAGATCGTCGTGCGCGGCAAGCAGGCGCACGCCGCCATGCCGGAGACCGGCGCCGATGCGTTGGAGGCGGCGACGGCCATCCTCTCCGCCATCTATGGGGAGCGCCGGCGGCTCACCGGCATCGTCAGCGCCACGCCGGGCATCGGCTCGCCGAAGATCACGGTGGGCCTCATCTCCGGTGGCATCAACACCAATGTCGTGCCCGACCGCATCGTCATGCGCGTCGACCGCCGGCTCACCCCGGAGGAGGACGGCACCAGCGTCGAGGCCGGGCTGAACGCGCTGGTCGAGGCGGCCGTCGGCGGAATGCCCGGGATCGACATCGAGTGCCGCCGCATCATCCTCGCCGAGCCGCTGCGCACCCTGCCGGGCACGGAAAAGCTGGTCGAGACCATACAGAAGCACGCCTCGGAAGTGCTGGGCGAGACGCCGCCGGCGACCGCCGTGCCGCTCTACACCGATGCCCGCCACTACACGGCGGCCGGCGTGCCCACCGTGCTCTACGGCGCCGGCCCGCGTTCCATTCTGGAAGCCAATGCCCACGCCGCCGACGAGCATGTGCAGATCCGTGACCTCAAGGCGGCGACGCAGGTGATCGAGGCGACGCTGCGGGATCTGCTGAGGGCGGAATAGCAGCTCGCGCCTGCGTGCTTCGAGGCTCGCTGGCGCTCGCACCTCAGCATGAGGATCGTTTCTGCAAGAGAGCGGACAACCTCATCCTGAGGTGCCCGGGCATGGCCCGGGCCTCGAAGGACGCAGACGGCTGATGCAGCCTTGCATGCCGGTCGCAGGCCTCAGAACCCCACCGCCATGCCGTGCAGGTCATAGGCGTCGGCGCGCTCGATCTTCACCGTGACGATCTCGCCGACGCGCAGCGGGCGGCGCGAGGCGACGTGGACGCTGCCGTCGATCTCCGGCGCATCGGCCTTGGAGCGGCCGACGGCGACCGTCGGGCCGACGCTGTCGATGATCACCTGCTGGCGGGTACCCACCTTGCGCTTGAGGCGGCGGGCGGAGACGCGCTGCTGCACCTCCATGAAGCGCTTCCAGCGCTCCTCCTTCACCTCGTCGGGGATCGCCGCACCGAGATCGTTGGCCGGCGCGCCGGCGACCGGCTCGTATTTGAAGCAGCCGACGCGGTCGAGTTCGGCCTCGTCGAGGAAGTCGATCAGCTCTTCGAATTCGGCCTCGGTCTCGCCGGGGAAGCCGACGATGAAGGTCGAACGCAGGGTGAGGTCCGGGCAGTCCTGCCGCCACTTCTGGATTCGCGCCAGCGTCTTCTCCTGCGCGGCCGGGCGCTTCATGCGCTTCAGCACGGTCGGGGAGGCGTGCTGGAAGGGGATGTCGAGATAGGGAAGGATCACCCCGTCCGACATCAGGCCGATGACCTCGTCGACATGGGGGTAGGGGTAGACATAGTGCATGCGCACCCAGGCCCCGAGCGTGCCGAGCTCGCGGGCAAGGTCGAGGAAGCGTGCGCGCACCTCGCGGTCCTTCCACTTGCTCGCCGCATATTTCACGTCGATGCCATAGGCGGAGGTGTCCTGCGAGATGACCAGCAGCTCCTTCACCCCCGCCGCGACCAGCCGCTCGGCCTCGCGGAGCACGTCGGCGGCGGGACGGCTGACCAGGTCGCCGCGCAGCTTGGGGATGATGCAGAAGGTGCACCGATTATTGCAACCTTCTGAAATCTTTAGATAAGCGTAGTGGCGCGGGGTGAGCTTGATGCCTTGCGGCGGAACGAGGTCGACGAAGGGATCATGGCTCGGCGGCACCGCCTGATGCACCGCCGCCAGCACGCTTTCATATTGCTGCGGCCCGGTGACGGCGAGCACGCCGGGATGCACGTCGCGGATATGCTCGGGCTCGGCGCCCATGCAGCCGGTGACGATGACCTTGCCGTTCTCCTTCAGCGCGTCGCCGATGGCCGCCAGACTCTCCGCCTTGGCGCTGTCGAGGAAGCCGCAGGTGTTGACGATGACAAGGTCGGCGCCCTCATGGCGGCGGGACAGCTCGTAGCCTTCCGAACGCAGGCTGGTGATGATGCGCTCACTGTCCACCAGCGCCTTCGGGCAACCCAGCGAGACGAAGGAGATGCGCGGCGCGTCCGCGCGCACGGAAGAAAGGGCGTCGGTCGACGCGATATCGGCCATGATCGGTGCGGCACCCGGATTTCAAGGATCGCGAGCGGTTAAGCCACGTCGATGCGTACGTCAACTCCGGCACCCGCTGCCCGGTCTTGCATGACCCGTATGTGAAGGCCGCGTTGGTCAGGCGCAGCTCAGCAAAGCAACCCTCATCCTGAGATGCGAGCGCAGCGAGCCTCGAAGGATGATCGTGAAGGTGCACCGTACGGGCATCCTTCGAGGCCCGGCCGATGGCCGGGCACCTCAGGATGAGGCCGATTTGCGCGGGGGGCTACGCCGCGGCGTCGCCGGCCTTCTGGGCGATGACGCTGTCGAACAGCTCGAGCTCGGGATGTCCAAGATAGAGCGGCTTGTTGCCGCCGGCGCTGCGATGGGCGTTGCGGAACGCTTCCGAGCGCGTCCACGCCTCGAAATCCTCACGCGAGCGCCAGATCGAATGCGAGGCGTAGAGCGTGTGGTCGTCCTTCGAGGCACCGCGCAGCAGGCTGAACGAGACGAAGCCCGGCACGCTCGACAGGTAGCTATCGCGCTCGCGCCAGACGGTCTCGAAATCGGCTTCCGATCCGAGCTTCACCTTGAAGCGGTTCATGGCGAGGAACATGGCGGTCTCCTGAAGCTGCCCGGCCGGCAAGGCTTAACGCAAGCTGCCGCGATGGTCGATGCGCGACGTGCGCGCAGGCGTTCAAAGACCGGGGACAAAAAAGGGGGCGGCGCGCGCCGCCCCCGCCGATACCCGGGAGAGACGTCCGGTATCGGGCTTACTTGAGCTTGTCGACGTCGATGCCGAAGGTGACCGCGCCGATGGCGACGTCCTTGTCGACGATGGTCACGCTGACCTGGGTGATCTTCTTGCCGCCGTCCTCCTCGACCTTGTCGACGAAGATGGCGCCCGGGCCCGCGCCGTAGGACTTCTGCCACTTGGCCTCGTCCGCCTGCCACAAGTCGGAGGTGCCGTCGGTCTGGCCGACATTGAGGCCGCGATTGTCCATGACGAAGGCTTCGGTGATGACGCCGCCCGACGCTTCCTTCTTCGCGATGAGGAATTCGGAGAGCTTGTTCTTGCGGATGCTGTCGATCAGCGCCTGGTCCTTGGCGATCCACGCCTTGTCCATTTTGATGATCTCGTCCTGCATCAGCTTGGCGTGCGCCTTGTTGGAATCCTTGACGGCGACGATGATCACCTTGTCGTCCAGCCAGGGCAGGATGTTCTTCTGCACATAGGCCGTCGCCGGCTTCACATGCGGGGCTTCCTCCTGCGCGAAGGCCGGAGCGGCGACGAGAATTCCGGCCACCGTGGCGAGCGCGGCGATCCCATAACGGATGTTCATTGGCGTTTCCTCCTTCAGGGCGGTCTTTGAGCCGCCAAGAGGCAGCGTAGCATGATGTAACGACCCGTCCGCAAGAGGTATTTGATGCTGCATAGCAGCACAAACAATGCATTCAATTCGCACGAGCGAAATATTCATTAGATAACTAGTATTTCATCAACTTAAATGTCTGGACTCTATGTTTTTATCAAACCATCTGAACCAACAAAACGACGTCTGATGCGCGGCGAACGTCATTCTTGCTGACGCAGCGTCGCCTTGACGCGGGCAACGACAAACTAAGCATTCGCATAGCAGGAAGGGGAAGACGGTAAACATTGGCAACCGCCTGGAATGCCAAATTCCATGTACGATGTGCCATATTCTTCATGTCGGACATCACCGATCACTGAAAGGTGTTTCTAATAAGAAGTGAAACCGGGTGATTTGAGCGATAGCTTGGTCGATCTTTCTTGACTGCGTCATTTCGGCGCCAAATTGGTATGTCAAAGAATGAGCGGCGGCGGAATCGGCTCCGTCCACCGGACTTTCCAAAAAGCCGAGCACAGGGAGGTTTCAAGATGACGAACGCGATTGACCGCGCCGCCTTTCTGCCCCAACCGCTCCATGTGCGTGTGGGGCGGGAGGATCTCGAGATCGCATCGCTGGACAGCGCGATCCATTTCATCCGCTCGCTGCGTCATGACCATCTCGGCCGTTACGCCGAGATGCTGTTGACGCAAATGGAAGCCGCCCGCCTGCCCGAGCAGCAGAACGATGCCTGGGTCGCCTTCGCGACCTGGACCGATGCCTGCCATTTGCGTGCCGACAGCCGCTGGGACCAGGCTGCCTGAGCACGCCACAAGGGAGGCGGGGCCGGGCGCCCTGCCTGTCCGGTAACGCTAACATCTTCTCACAGCTAGCCGTCGCGCGGGCGATCGGATAAGTCTCTTGGCGGGGGCCAGGAAACTTGCCGAGCGAGCGACCGCGTTGAAGCTTGTTAAGATCGCCCTTGCCGCGCTGCCTGCCGCGTTGCTCTTGGGTTCGGCGTCCGTATGGGCGCAGACGCCGGCTGTGCCGCCCGCCAGCCCTCCCGCCGCCGAGGCGCCGGCGCCCAAGCCGCCGCTGGTGCTGCTGCTCGACGGGCTCGGGGTCTATGTCGAAAGCCCCTATATCGGCGTCTCCCGACTGGCCCGCCCGCTGCAGCAGCAGGGGTTCCAGACCCGCACCGACTCCCATCTGATGTACGGCACGCGCGGGCTGGTCCCCGACGTCATCATTGGCCACTCGATGGGCGGAGAGGCCGCATTGCGCTATGCGCGCCAGCTGGTGAAGTCCGGCTACCCGGCGCCGCTCGTCATCACCATCGATGCCGCACCAACCCAGCCCGCCTGCGCCGTGCCGCGCTGCGTGAACATCGCCGGGCCCGGCTTCTTCAAGGTGCCAGGGGCGGTGAACATCAGCGCCTGGGCATCCGGCGCACGCTTCGTCGGTCATGCCCAGCTGCCGACCCATCCGGCCGTGCAGCGGCTCATCCTGCAGGAGACGGGCGCCTGGATGGCCGCGCGACGGGCGAAGCTGGCCCGCGTCGCCGCCGCGCCCAAGCCGGCAGAGAAGCCGACCGGAAAGCCAGCCGCCAGCCCGCCGCAGACGGCCTCGCCCGCGCGCGCCTATAGCTGGCCGCAGATGTGGCCCGCCCCGAGCTGGACCGTGCCGGGGGCATCCCAGCCGGGCACGGCGCGCAACGGCGGATAAGCCCCGCCCGCCCGACCGACACTTGCCAAAGCCGCGGAGTTTCGAAACAAGGGCGCTCGGCACGCGCCGGGAAGGGTGGCCGAGTGGTTTAAGGCAGCGGTCTTGAAAACCGCCGTGGGGGCAACTCCACCGTGGGTTCGAATCCCACCCCTTCCGCCAATTCCTCTTCTGCTCCACAAGTCGGCGACCGGGCAGGTCAGCGTGACCCGAGGCGGGCGCAGCGTTTCGACCGTTAAGGAACTGTGCTAGACAGCGGCGTGGAATGGCGAGCAACACAGCGATGGATCGGCGGAAGGCCTCGTGCGGTCGCGGTGCTCGCGCTGAGATCGCTAATCGTCTGCGCCCTGTTTCCCGGCACATCGGCGGCTTGGGCTGCGGCTGAGCCCAAGCCGGCGCCGCCAACCAGTGCTGTGAAGCCATCCGCGTCGGCTCGCCAGTTCGTCTGGCCATCCTTCGACGGCGCCATGGCGGTTATGCTTCCTTCGCCCGCTCAAAATTCCGCAGGTTTTGTCGCGCCTTCCTACGCCGGATGGTTGACCGACCCGCCGCACGGGGCGCCGCTCGGCGGAAGGTTCGTCGCCCGCGGGAAGGCCATCTCCGAGGTCGAGCTCCTTCGGCAGGAGAATGCGGCTCCACCATCCGGCACATCGGTCCCATCCGCCACGATCCCTTCCCCCGTTCCCCTGCCGCCAAAGCGACTCGTCGAGCAGCGCGGGATCGTCCTGGCATCGCTGGCGCCGCTACCGCCCAGGCGCCCCAACGCGCCGATGCCGAGCGTTCCGCAGGCGACGGCCTACCTCGAGGAGCCCCCGTCGGACGCGGCTGCTCCGCCGCCCGACGATACGCTCGGCGAGGACCAGGCCGCACCCCAGGAGGACGCCGCGGAGGATGCCGCGCGGGCCATCGACGACACTCCCGCGCCTGTCGCGGGCAGGCTCACATCCGATCGGGCACCGCCGCATATCGAAGTGCTGATCGAGCGGCATGCCAAGCGCTTCGATGTGCCAGCGCGGCTTGTCCGCCGCGTCGCCTGGCGGGAGAGCAAATTCGACCCGAGCAGGCGCCACGGCCCCTATTGGGGGTTGATGCAGATCCGCGTCGACACCGCGCGGGCCCTCGGCTTCCGTGGCGAGCCGCGCGATCTCCTCGACGCCGATGTCAACATGTCCTACGCGGTGGCCTATCTCGCCAACGCCTACCGGGTCGCCGGCCGCGATGAGAAGCGGGCGGTGATGCTCTATGCCAGAGGCTATTACTACGAGGCCAAGCGCAAGGGCATGCTCGGTTCGCTGATACGCACCGCCACGACCGAGGAATGACCGCGCCGGCGTGCGGTCACTCGCTCCAACTGATCTAGAATCCCATCGCACAGCCATCGCTGCGCGGATCGCCGGCGCCTTCCAGCCGGCCGTCGCCATGACGCGCAATGGCGCCGGCGTGCCCCATCATCGCGTCGAAGGGCGGCACGATTTCCACATCGTGTCCGGCTGCCCGCAACGCGGCGACGAGGTCCGGCGGGAAGCGGTCCTCGAGCTTGAGCGTGACGGTCTCGGCGCCCCAGGTGCGGCCGAGCAGCCAGCGCGGGGCGGTGATCGCCGCCTGCAGTTCCTGGCCGAACAGCCCGTACCGTGAGAACAAGGCCGCCTGCGTCTGCGGCTGGCCCTCTCCGCCCATGGTGCCATAGACCATGTGCCGGCCATCCGCGAAGCTCGCCATGGCCGGATTGAGCGTATGGAACGGCTTGCGGCCCGGAGCCAGCACGCGCGGGCCGTCGCCGGCGAGCTCGAAGCTCGATCCCCGGTTCTGCCAGACGATGCCGGTCTGCGGCAGCACGACACCGGAGCCGAACTCGAAATAGATGCTCTGGATGAAGCTCGCCGCCAGCCCGTTGCCGTCGATGGCGCCGAGCCAGACCGTGTCGCCCGCCGAAGGCGGGGCCGGCCAGGGCAGGGCCAGCGCGGGATCGATTCGGGCGGCGAGGCGGTCGAGCACCTCCGCGGTCAGGAAGTCGCGCGGGTCCTCGCGCATGGCATCCGCATCGCCGACCACGCGGTCGCGCACCAGGAACGCCTGCTTGGTCGCCTCGATGAGCCCGTGCAGATGCTCGAAGCCCTCCGCTTGCACGACACCCAGGCGGCTGAACAAAGCGAGGATCATCAACGACGCCAGCCCCTGCGTCGGCGGCGGGAAGTTGAAGAGCCGCACGCCGGGAAGATCAACATGGAGCGGGGTGACGCGCGTGGCGCGGCAGGCGGCAAGATCGCCCGCCGTCACCGGCGTGCCGGCGGCGGCGAGATCATGGGCGATCTCGCGCGCCAGCGGTCCGCGGTAGAAGCTCTCCGTGCCTTCCCGCCCGATCCGCTCGAGCGTGTCGCCCAGCGCGGGCAGCGCCATCGTCGACCCAGTCGCCGGCGCCGCGCCATTCACGAGGAAAGCGTCGGCGAAGCCGGAGATGTCGGCGAGTTCCGGCAGCTTCTGGGCGGTGAGGTCGTTCTGGCTGGCGGTGACGGCAAAGCCGTTGCGGGCATGCCAGACCGCATCCTCGAGCAGCCGCGACAATGGCAGCCGTCCACCGCGCTCGGTGCTGAGCGCCAGCGCCTCGCCCCAACCGGCGACCGTGCCGGCCGTGGTGTTGGCCGCCAGCCCCCCCCGGCGGGGAATGGCGTCCAGTCCCGCCCGCGCATAGAGTTCGGGCGTAGCGGCCGCCGCGGCGCGGCTGCAGGCGTCGATGCCGACGGGCATTTCGCCCGGCGCGCCGACGAGCCAGAAGCCGTCGCCGCCGATCGCCGTCATGTGCGGGTACACCACCGCCAGCGCAGCGGCCATGGCGACGGTAGCCTCCACGGCATTGCCGCCCTCGCGCAGCACGCGCAGCCCCGCCTCGCTCGCCAGATGATGCGGCGAGGTCACCATGCCCCGGCGGGCACGAACCGTGTTCAGCATGTCAGGTGCGCTCCTACCAGCCGATGGCCTTGGGAAGCCAGGTCGCCACCTCGGGGAAGGCGAACACGAAAGCGACAGCAATCAGTTGCAGCGCGATGAAGGGAATGACGCCCCGATAGATGTCGGCGGTTTTCACCTCCGGCGGCGCGACGCCGCGCAGATAGAACAGCGCCCAGCCGAAAGGCGGCGTGAGGAAGGAGGTCTGCAGCACCGTGGCGATCAGCGCCGCTGCCCACACCAGGTCGACCCCGGCGTTCTGCATCAGCGGCAGGAACATCGGCACCACGATGTAGCTGATCTCGATCCACTCGATGAAGAAGCCGAGCACGAAGATGATCAGCAGCATGAAGATGAGGATGCCGTCCGTGCCACCCGGCACCAGCGCAAAGGCGTCATGCACCAGCCGCTCGCCGCCGAGCCCGCGGAAGGCCAGCGCGAAGACCTGCGAGCAGATCAGCACGAAGAACATCATCGCCGTGATGCGGGCCGTCGACTGCACCGTGTCGACCAGCGTCTTCAGGGTGAAGCGGCCGGCGACCGCCGCAACGAGGATGGAGCCAAGCGCGCCCATGCTGGCGGCCTCGGTGGGCGCGGCGATGCCGCCGATGATGGAGCCGAGCACGGCGAGAACCAGCCCGATGGGCGGCAGGCCGACCTTGAGCGCCTTGAGCCACAACTCCTTGCGCGGCATGGCGCGGCGCTCTTCCAGCGGAATAGCGGGGACCTTCTCCGGCCAGATGATGCCGACGAGGATCATGTAGATGCAGAAGATGCCGGTCAGCAGCAGTCCGGGCATCAGCGCGGCGGCGAACAGCGTGCCGACGGACTCGCCGAGGATGTCGGCCAGCAGGATGAGGATGGTGCTGGGCGGGATGAGCTGCCCGAGCGTGCCGGAGGCGCAGATCGCTCCGCAGGACAGGCTCTTGTCGTAGCCTCGCCGCAGCAGCGTCGGCAGGGTGAGAAGGCCGAGCGTGACGATGGTGGCGCCGACGATGCCGGTGGTCGCTCCCATCATCATCCCCACCAGGATGATGCCAAGCCCCATGCCGCCGCGCAGGCCGCCGGACAGATGGCCGATCACTTCCATCAGTTCGTCGGCGAGGCGCGACTTCTCCAGCATCACGCCCATGAAGACGAAGAGCGGGATGGCGATCAGCGTGTAATTGGCGGTGACGCCGTAGATGCGCGCCGGAAGCAAGCCGAACAGCGTCGTGCCGAAGCCAAGCCAGCCAAAGAAGAAGCCGCTGATCGCCAGGGTGAGCGCGACCGGCACGCCGACGAACAGCATGACGAAGAAGGAGGCGATACAGGCGATCGCCAGAATTTCATTGAGGGGCATCGAGGGGCACTCGGGCGGGGGGCTCGGCCGCGCCGCCAAGGAAAGGAATGAGCGCGCGCAGCGTCGCCGCGAGGCTCTGCAGCAGCAGCAGCGCGAAGCCGGCCGGAATCAACGCCTTGAGGATGAAGCGGTAGGGCAGGCCGCCCGGGTCGGGCGAACCTTCGCTGATGCGATAGGACTGCATCACATAGGGCCAGGACAGCAGGATCACGATGATCGACAACGCCACCACGCTGACGGCGGAGAACAGGTCGATCGACTGCTGCATGCGCTTCGGCAGATGTGCGTAGAGTATGTCTACCCGTACATGGCCTTCATGCTTGATGGTGTAGGCGATGCACAGCAGGGTGAGCGGAGACATCAGGTGCCATTCGAGCTCCTGCATCGCCACCGAGCCGGTATTGAAGGCGTAGCGCATCAGTACGTTGCCCGCCATGACGAGGACGAGCGCGAGACCCGTCCACGCCGCGACCCAGCCGCAGGCCTCGACGATCGCGTCGAGGCCGCGGGCACATCTTTCGAGAACTGAGGTCATGCGCCCCTGCGGATCTGGGTCTGGTACACGGCCTCCGATAGGCCCGCCCACTGGCTGTGCTCGGCCGCGAACTTCGTGAAGGACTCGTAGACCTTCTTGATCTTGGGGTCGGAGTCCGCGAGTTGCTGCAGCGTCGTCGCGGTAACCTCGCGCAGCTTGTCGACCACCGCCGCGGGATAGGGCCCGGCGACGACGCCCTGGTTCTTGACAAGGTCGGTCATCGCCTCGCCATTGGTCGCCTCGCACCAGGTATGGCTGAGCACGTTGCAGGCCATGGCGGCGGCGCGCACGATCTCCTTGAGGTCGTCCGGCAGGCTCTCCCAGGCGGTCTTGTTGATGACCAGCTCGGTGACGTTGTTCGGCTCGTGCCAGCCGGTCGTGTAGTAGTATTTGGCCGCCTTCTGCAGGCCCAGGCGGCGATCCTGATAGGGGCCGACGAACTCGGCGGCGTCGATCACGCCGCGTTCCAGCGCCGGGAAAATCTCGCCGCCGGGCAGCAGCTTCACGTCGACGCCGAGCTGCGCATAGACCTTTCCGGCGAGGCCGGGGATGCGCATCTTCAGGCCCTTGAAGTCCTCGACCTTCTCGATCGGCTTGCGGAACCAGCCGGACATCTGCACGCCGGTATTGCCGAGCGGCATGGGCACCAGGTTGAAGGGCTCGTAGAGCTCTTCCCAGAGCTTGAGGCCGCCACCGTGATAGATCCAGGCGTTCTGGCCCTGGAAGTTCAAGCCGAAGGGCACGCAGGTGAAGAACTGCGCGGCCGGCACCTTGCCGGCCCAGAAATAGGAGTTTGCGGCGTTCATCTCGACCGTGCCGGAGGACACCGCGTCGAAGCCTTCCAGCGCCGGGATCAGCTCGCCGGCGGCGAAGTGCTGGATCTTGAGGCGACCGCCGGACATCTTGTCGACCAGCTCGCAGAAATAGGTCGGGCTGCCCGGACCGGCGACGTAGAACGGCGCACCCGGCCCATAGGCATTGGTCATCTTCCAGCTGAAGCTCTGCTGGGCGCGCGCGACATGCGGCGCGGCGACGGTGGCGACGGCGGCGGTTCCCGCCAGACCGGCGCCCAGGAATCCACGGCGATCCATTGCTGTTCCCCTTGTCCGAATGGCGCCACGCGCGACGCCGCTCTCTGCATGGGGCTACTAAGCCGGTGCAGCGCGGCCTGGGCAATGCCCCAAAAAGGGCAAGTCGATATCGGTAGGGGTACGGAGATAGAGGCCAATCTCAGAAAATATGATTTATTTACAGCTATTTATGTATGAATGGCGAGGATTTGTGCACATCCCGACCGAGACGGCGCGACAAGTTTTTGTGCGCCGTTCGTCAAAGTGCTTCACTGGCGGCCGAGCCCCTGCCGCGCGATGACATGGCCGCCATGAATCGAGCCGTCCCCATTTCCATCAATGCCTTTCCCGCCAGCAAGCAGGAGGCGGCGTGGCGCGAGACGCTGGCCTCCCTCGGGCTCGCCGCGCAGCTCGCGAGCGCGGGCACCTTCCACTTCGGCGAGGTCTCCATCAAGCGTTCGCCGACGCAGGCGACCTTCGCCCTGCTGCGCTCCAGCGCGCAGAACCTCGCCGCCCTGCCGAAGAGCGAGCCGCAGGTCCTCGTCGGCTTCGTCACCTATGGCCGCGGTCACCTCACCGATTCCGGGCGGCGAGCGGCCGAGTTCGCCGATGGCGACGTCTGGGTGTGCGATCCGGCGACCCCTTTCTCGGTGCAGTTCCGCAACGATTTCGAGCTCCTGCTGCTGCGCCTTCCACGCGAGCGGCTGGTGGGGCGGCTCGGTCGCGCCGCCACCGTGCCGACGCTGGTGGTGGGAGAGACCGTCTCAGCGGCTGCCGCTCGCCCGCTGATGCGGGCTCTGGCGGCGCATTTCGCCGAGATGGAGGACGGCGACGTGATGGCCGCCGAGCCGGCGATCACCGAGCTGGTGCTCTCCGCGCTCCTCGCCGAGGCCCGCCCGGAAGAGGACAACGCCACGCAGGTCCAGGCAGCGCACTTCGCCCGTGTCTGCGCGCAGATCGAGGCGCGGCTGCGCGAGCCGGAACTCTCGGTCGGCGACGTCGCCGGCGCTGAGGGACTGTCGGCCCGCTACATCCAGCGCCTGTTCGAGGGGCAGGATCGCTCCTTCTCCGACTATGTACGCCACCGCCGGCTGGAGCGTTGCCGGCTCGACCTCGTCAATCCCCAGCACGCCGACCGCTCCATCGCCGAAATCGGCTTTCGCTGGGGCTTCGCCGACCAGGCGCATTTCAGCCGCGTATTCAGCGCCGCCTACGGCATCTCGCCGCGCGACTATCGCAAGTCCTCCGGCGCCACCGTCGAAACACGCTGGACCCGCGGCCGCCCCATGCATTCGGGCTCGCGGCCCGTGCGTCCAGGTCCCGCGCCGGCATTGGTGCCGGCTTCGGAGAGCGGCGGCCTGCCCGCTCCGGTGCCGCGGGAGGTGGGGGAGCCCGGCCACCATCATCTGCCGGTGTCGCGCGACACCGTGCATTGGGGCTATCTCTCCCGCACCATTCCGCCGGTGCTTCGCGTGCGCTCCGGTGCCCGCGTCACCGTCGAGACCCTGACCCAGCACGCCTATGACGATCATGAGCGCATGATCGCGGGCGATCCCGGCGCGGAGAGCGTGTTCCGCTGGACGGGCGACTACAAGGCCGTGGACCGGCGCGGGGCTGGCCCGGTCAACGCCTCCATCTTCGGGCGCGGCGCGGGGGAGGGCTTCGGCGTCCACATCTGCACGGGGCCGATCTTCGTTCACGGCGCCGAGCCGGGCGATGTGCTGGAGGTCGAGATCCTCGCTCTCAAGCCGCGCCCCAGCGCCAACCCGGCCCATGCCGGCTCTGCCTTCGGCTCCAACGCGGCGGCGGCCTGGGGCTTCCACCACGACGACATTCTCGACGAGCCGCACAAGCGCGAGGTCATCACCGTCTACCGCACCGACGCCGCCGGCGAGAGCGGCTATGCGGAAGCGGTCTACTCCTTCCGCTGGGCGCCGCAGACCGACCCGTTCGGCGTCGTCCACGAAACCATCGACTATCCCGGCGTTCCCGTCGACCACGCGCGGATCGAGAAACGCGAAGCGGTGCTCGCCGGCGCGCGCATCCCCGTGCGCCCGCATTTCGGCTTCATCGCCGTGGCGCCACGCGAGACGGACATCGTGGATTCGGTGCCACCGGGCTATTTCGGCGGCAACATCGACAATTGGCGCGCCGGCAAGGGCGCCTCGGTCTATCTGCCCGTCGCCGTTCCGGGAGCGCTGCTCTCCGTCGGCGACCCGCATCTGGCGCAGGGTGACGGGGAGATCAGCGGCACGGCGCTGGAATGCTCGCTCACGGGCGAGATCCGGCTTGTCCTGCACAAGCGCGGCGAAACTGACAAGAGCTTCCTCAACGGCCTCGGGGCGCCGCTCATCGAGACGCCGGATGCCTGGCTGCTGCACGGTTTCAGCTACACCAACTATTTGCGCGAACTCGGCCGCAACGCGCAGTCCGAGGTGTTCAAGCGCTCCTCGCTCAGCAAGGCTCTGCGCAGCGCGTTTCGCGCCACGCGCAAGTTCCTGATGGAGCGCTACGGGCTCGACGAGGACGAAGCCATCTCGCTGATATCGGTGGCGGTGGATTTCGGCGTCACGCAGGTGGCGGACGGCAATTGGGGCGTCCACGCCCGGATCGACAAGGCGATATTCGCGGCACGGCAGCAGGGCCGGTAGCGACCCAACGATCCGCGCCAGTCCAGGCTGCGCCCGTCAGTCATCCTGTTCGGATTTCGACACCAGGCGCTGCAGCGTGCTGTGCAGCGTCGGAATGGCCGGATTGGCATTGGCCGGCCGCCAGATCGCGTGCAACTCGACGGTCGGCGAGGTCCCTAGCGCCAGAGGGCGCAGCACCACGCCCTCGAAGCCCAGATTGCGGGCGGCGCGCGGCACCAGCGCCAGCCCGATGCCGGCCTTCACCAGGCCCAGGATGGAATGCACCTGGCTGATATGCTGGACATAGCGCGGCGTTATTCCCGCCGTGGCGAAAAGCGTCGCCAGAAGGTCGTAGAAATAGCGGGCCTCGTAGGGCGAATAGGTGACCATCGGCTGCCGGTCGAGGTCCGCGAGTTGCACCTCCGGCGCGTTGGTCAGCGGATGACCGCTTGGGGCCGCCAGCAGCAGCGGCTCGCGGACTACGCAGAGCGAGACGACCTCGCGCCGGTTGAAGGTCGGCCTTACTAGGCCGACATCGATGAGCCCGGATGTCAGCGACTCGAACTGGTCCGTCGACACCATTTCCTTGAGCACCAAATCGATGCCCGGCGCCGCGGATCGGAAATGGGTGATGAGGCGCGGCAGGAAATCGTAGCCGGATGCGGCGGTGAAACCGAGCGTGATGGAGCCGACGTCGCCGCTCGCCGTCCGCCTTGCGGCCAGCGCCGCGCCTTCTGCCAGCCGCAGCAGCCGCCGCGCTTCCGGCAGGAAGCTGTGGCCCGCGCGGGTCAGGCTCACCGAGCGGCTGGTACGCTCCAGCAGCCGAACGTCGAGCGTATGTTCCAGAAGCTGGATCTGCCGGCTGAGAGGGGGCTGGGTCAGGTTCAGGCGCGCGGCCGCCCGGCCGAAATGCAGCTCTTCGGCGACGGCAACGAAGCAGCGGAGATGGCTGAGCTCGAACATCGATCCAAAAGTGGCATTGATCGATGCTAAGAACAACTCATTGGAGCATAGAATAGCACCTAGATTGGCGAAGGAGGCAGCGACGCCTCACAATCGCGAAAAGAGGCGCAACGTCGCCATCGCCATTATCTGGAGGTAACGCCAATGAGCCTTCGCCTTCTCAAGGCGGCCGCGGCCGCTCTCACCCTTTGCGCCTTCGCGCCCGCCATGGCTCCCGGCCCCGCCGCCGCGCAGAGCTTCGATCGCCCGGTGCGCATCGTGGTGCCCTTCGCGCCCGGCGGCACGTCCGACATTCTCGCCCGCCTCATCGCGCCGAAGCTCTCCGAGGCCGTCGGCCAGCCGGTGGTCGTCGAGAACAAGCCCGGCGCCGCCGGCAATATCGGCGCCGACGCGGTCGCCAAGGCCCGCCCGGACGGGCACACGCTGCTGCTGATGGATATCGGCTCGCTCGCCATCGCGCCCAGCCTGTTCTCCGACCTCTCCTATAATGTCGAGACCGACCTCGCCCCGGTCGGCATGGTCATGTTCGGCCCCTATGTGCTGGCGGTGAACCCCTCGGTGCCGGCCAAGAACGTGTCCGAGCTCGTTGCCTACGCCAAGGCCAATCCGGGCAAGCTGGCAGTCGCGAACTCCGGCGTCGGCGCGCTCAACCACATCACCGCCGTGGCGCTGGCGCGCGATCTCGGCATCGACTGGAAGAACGTCCCGTATAAGGGCGGCTCGGCCGCCTCGCGCGCCGTCGTCTCCGGCGAGAGCACCGTGATCATCAACGGCGCGACCGCGACGCTGCCCTTCGTCACCAACGGCCAGTTGGTCGGCATCGCCGTCACCGGCGACGAGCGGCTGAAAGCGCTGCCGAACGTCGAGACGTTCAAGGAGGCGAAGCTGCCGCTGGACGACGCGGGCACCTGGCAGGGCCTGCTCACCAGCGGCAAGACGCCTCCGGAGGTCGTCGCCAAGCTGAATGCGGAACTGAACAAGATCCTCGCCATGCCGGAGATCCAGTCCAAGATCGCCGAGCAGGGCGGCTCGGTGCGCCCCGGCACGCCGGACGCGGTGAAGACCTGGCTCACCACCAACATCAAGAGCTGGGGCGACATCGTGCGCGCAGCCGACATCAAGACCAACTGACCGCCGGTGCGCATCGTGACCCGCCGTCGCTTCGGCTGGCCGGACCTGCTGTTCGGCGGTTTCCTGATCGTGGTGGCGGCGGGCACTCTCGTCGCCACTCGTAACCTCGTCGGCGGCACGGCCGCCGACATGGGGCCCGGCTACATGCCGCGGGCCATCGCGCTGATGCTGCTCGCCTTCGGCGTCTTCTTCGCTGTCCGTGGTGTGCTGCGCGGTCCCGTCGGCATCGAGACGGTGCAGTTGCGGCCGATCCTCGGGGTCGGCGCCGCGGTGGGGGTCTTCGCCCTGCTGATCGAGAGCGGTGGCCTGGCGCTCGCCTCCTTCGCCGCCATCCTCATCGCCGCCGTGGCCAGCCGCGAGAGCCGCTTCTTCGAGGTGATCCTCTTCGGGCTCGGCGTCACCGCCGCAGCGGTGCTGCTCTTCGTCAAGGCACTGGCGCTGCCCGTGTCCATCTGGCCCTGGTGAGCATCGCAGGCGCGCCATGGAACTCTTCGACAATCTTCTCCTCGGCCTTTCGACGGCCCTGCAGCTGAACAACCTGATCTACTGCCTGATCGGCGTGGTCATCGGCACGGCGATCGGCGTGCTGCCGGGCATCGGGCCGATCCCGACCGTGGCGCTGCTGCTGCCCTTCACCTTCGGGCTCGCGCCGGCCTCGGCGCTGATCATGCTCGCCGGCATCTTCTACGGCGCGCAGTATGGCGGCTCGACCACGGCCATCCTGGTCAACGTGCCCGGCGAGACCTCCTCGGTCGTCACCTGCCTCGACGGGCACGAAATGGCCAAGCGCGGCCGCGCCGGCCCGGCGCTCGCCATCGCGGCGATCTCCTCCTTCTTCGCGGGCACGGTCGCCACGGTGGTGATCGCGGTGCTCAGCCTGCCGCTGGCGGCGCTGGCGCTGAAATTCACCGCGGTCGAATATTTCAGCCTGCTGGTGCTCGGCCTGTTCGCCGCCGTCATCCTCGCCCACGGTTCGGTGGCGAAGTCGCTCGCCATGGTCTTCCTCGGGCTGCTGATCGGCACGGTCGGCATCGACGTGAATTCCGGCGTCGCCCGGATGACCTTCGGCATTCCGGCGCTGTCGGACGGGCTGGATTTCGTGCCCGTCGCCATGGGCATGTTCGGCCTCGCCGAGATCATCGCCAATCTCGAACGACCGGCGGTCCGGCAGGTGGTGAGCCAGAAGCTGCGCGACCTCATTCCCTCACGCGCCGACCTCCGGGCGGCCTTCCCGGCCATGCTCCGCGGCACCGTCATCGGCTCGGCTCTCGGCGTGCTGCCGGGCGGCGGTGCGGCGCTGCCGCCCTTCACCGCCTATGCGCTGGAGAAGAAGGTCGCCAAGGACCCCTCGCGCTTCGGCAAGGGCGCCATCGAGGGCGTCGCCGGGCCGGAGGCGGCCAACAATGCCGGCGCGCAGACCAGCTTCATTCCGCTGCTCACGCTCGGCATTCCCGCCAACGCCCTGATGGCGCTGATGATCGGCGCGCTGATGATGCAGGGCATCCAGCCCGGCCCGCAGGTGATGACCGAGCAGCCCGAGCTGGTCTGGGGTGTCATCGCCTCCATGTGGACCGGCAACCTGATGCTGCTCGTCATCAACCTGCCGCTGGTGGGCCTGTGGGTGTCGATGCTGAAGATTCCCTACCGGCTGCTCTTCCCCGCCATCGTGCTGTTCTGCTGCATCGGCACCTACGGCATCTCCAACAGCGCCTTTAATGTCTGGCTGATGCTGGGCTGCGCCGTGGTCGGCTACTTCTTCATCAAGGTCGGCGTCGAGCCGGCGCCGCTGCTGCTTGGGCTCGTGCTCGGGCCGCAGTTGGAGGAGAACTTCCGCCGCGCCATGCAGCTCTCCGACGGCGACCCGTCGGTGTTCGTCACTCGGCCGATCAGCGCGCTGCTGCTCCTCGTCGTCGCGGTCATGCTGCTCGCCATGCTCTCGCCCGCCGTGCTGAAGACCCGCGAGCGGGCCCTGGCCGAATAGCGACGCCCGCCTCCCACCCTGTCGTCACTGCCCATTACAAGGACCCTGCCCGTGGACCTGCCCGTTAACAGCTTCAAGCGCGCCCTGGTGGCCGGCCGTCAGCAGATCGGCTTCTGGAACAGCATGACGAGCCCGACCGCCACCGAGATCCTCGCCGGCTCCGGCTTCGACTGGCTGATCATCGACGGCGAGCACGCGCCGAACGACGTTCCGGGCGTGCTGTCGCAGATCCACGCCATGATGGAGAACACGACGCACCCGATCGTGCGCATCCCCGTCAACGACCCCATCGTCTTCAAGCGCTTCCTCGACATCGGCACGCAGACCTTCCTCGTGCCGATGGTCGAGACCGTCGAGCAGGCGCAGGCGGCGGTGGCGGCGACGCGCTTTCCCCCGCACGGCATACGCGGCTTTGCCGGCGCCGCGCGCGCCTCGCGCTATGGCCGCGTGGCGAACTACCATTCCCGCGCGCACGAGGAGCTCTGCATCCTCGTGCAGATCGAGACCCAGCAGGCGCTCGACAACATCGAGGCGATCGCCGCGGTGGAGGGCATAGACGGGCTCTTCGTCGGGCCGGGCGACCTCTCTTCCGACCTCGGCTATCTCGGCGACCAGGGCAATCCCTACATCGTCGAGCTGATCGAGCGGACGCTGCACCGCATCGTCGCCACCGGCAAGCCGGCGGGCATCCTCACCGGCGACGAGGCGCTGGCGCGCCGCTACATGGCGGCCGGCAGCACCTTCACCGCCGTGGGCATCGACACCGGCACGCTGGCACGCAGCACCGAGGCGATCGCGAAGAAGTTCAAGGCCTGAGAGAGGCGGCGCGCGCTCGTGGCGTGAGCGCGCGCTACGCGGCCTTCCGGCCGAGCACCTCGATCAGCACCTCGACGAGGCGGCTGGTGGCGGAGTTCCGCGGCCAGAGCATGCCGATGCGGCGCGGCTCGGCGGGCAGCGGCAGGCTGAGGCGGACGATCTCGGCGGAATCCGGGGTCGTGCGCGCCCATTCCGGCACCAGCGCGATGCCGAGCCCGTTGGCGACCATCACCGCGATGGCCTCCAACGAATCCAGCTCCAGCCATTCGCGCGGGGCGATGCCGGCGTCCTGCAGATAGCGGTCGACGACGCGCCCGCCCCAATTGTTGCGGTCGTAGCGGATGAAGGGGCGCGTCGCGAGCAGCTCGTGCACGTCCTCATGCGCCCAGGCGCGCGGCGCCAGCAGCGTCGTCGCCTCCGAGCGCAGCAGCCGCCAGTCGAAGGTCTTGAGGATGGGGAAGGGCGGCTCCACCAGCAGCGCGGCGTCGATGCCGCCATCGACGAGCTGCTGGTAGAGCGCCGTCGAGGTGCCGGGCAGCAGGAACACTTCCACATTGGGCACGCTCTCGCGCAGCCGGCTGAGCGCCGGGGCGAGCAGGCCGGTCAGCGCCGTCGAGACCGCGCCGAGGCGCAGCTCGCCCGAGGGCGCGTCCTGGGTGGCAAGGATGCGCAGGTGCCGGACATCGGTGAGGATCTGCCGGCTGCGCTCGGCGATGGCGAGGCCCGCCGACGTCGCCTGCACCCGCCGTCCGGCACGCGCCAGCAGCGCCACGCCGATCTCGTCCTCCAGCGCCTGGATGCGCTGGGCGACGGCGGCCGGCGTGATGCCGAGCCGGCGCGAGGCCTCGGCCAGCGAGCCATGCTCGATCACGGTCAGGAAGGTCTCGAGGAAGCGGGTTTCCATCGAAAGAAAAACTACTGCCTGAAACAAGGAAACGCCAGTTTCTCTATTCTAGCCATACGGGATAATCCTCCGGAAAAGGGAGGAGACCGCGTGGATTTCGGATTGCAGAACAGGACGGCGCTGGTGTTCGGCGCCGGCGGCGGGTTGGGCGGCGCCATCGCCCGCTCGCTCGCCAAGGAGGGCGCGCGCACCGTCGTCGCCGACATAGACGGGCCGGCGGCGGAGAAGACCGCGGCGGCGATCACCGAGGCCGGCGGGCAGGCGCTGGCGCTGACCTGGAACATCGCCGACCTCGCCGCCGCCAAGGCGCATCTGGCGGCGATCCGCGCGCACTTCGGCGAGGTCGACATCCTCGTCAACAATACCGGCGGCCCGCCGCCCACCCCGGCGAGCGGGCAGGGGCCTGAAGTCTGGTCGCGCTATTTCGAGGAAATGGTGCGCTCGGTGATCGCCGTCACCGACCTCGTCCTGCCCGGCATGCGCGCGCGCAAATGGGGTCGCATCATCACCTCCGCCTCCTCGGGCGTGATCTCGCCGATCCCCAATCTCGGCATGTCGAACGCGCTGCGGCTCGCTCTCGTCGGCTGGTCGAAGACGCTGGCGCGCGAGATCGGCCGCGACGGCGTCACCGCCAACGTCATCGTGCCCGGCCGCATCGCCACCGGCCGCATCGTCTTCCTCGACGAGCAGAAGGCCAAGCGCGAGAACCGCCCGGTCGCCGAGGTGACGGCGGAGAGCACCGGCTCCATCCCGGTCGGCCGCTATGGCGACCCGCAGGAATATGGCGACACCGTCGCCTTTCTCGCCAGCGCGCGCGCCTCCTACATCACCGGCTCGGTGATCCGCGTCGACGGCGGCCTCATCCCGAGCATCTGACCAAGCATCTGAAAACCAGTCTTCCAGCCAGGAACCGAACCCATGAGCCTCGATCCCGCCGCCATAGACACCCTCAAGAAGGTGTCGACCGCCACCATCACCACCATCATGCTCAAGAAGGGGCTGCGGAACATCTGGCTGCGCGGCACGCGGCCGTTGCGCGAAGGGCAGGGGCGCCTGGTGGGCAAGGCCTTCACCCTGCGCTTCGTGCCCGCGCGCGAGGACCTCGCCACGCCGGAGAGCTGGTCGAAGCCGATCTCCACCCGCGGCGCCATCGAGGCGATGCCGGAGGGCGTCATCGTCGTCGCCGACGCCATGGGCGTCACCGATGCCGGCATCTTCGGCGACATCCTCTGCGCCCGCATGAAGAAGCGCGGCGTCGCCGGCCTCGTCACCGACGGGGTGATGCGCGACGGCGAGGGCTGCCTCGGCACCGGCCTGCCGATCTGGTGCGACGGCGTCGCCGCCCCGCCTTCCGTCGCCGGCCTGACCTTCGTCAACTGGCAGGAGCCGATCGCCTGCGGTGGCGTCGCGGTGTTCCCGGACGACATCATCGTCGTCGACGACGACGGCGCCGTGGTGATCCCCGCCGCCTATCTCGACGTGGTGCTGGCCGAGGCGCCGGAGCAGGAGCGCATGGAGGCGTGGATCATGTCGGAGGTCGAGAGCGGCGTGGCGCTGCCGGGCCTCTACCCGATGAACGCCGACACCAAGGCGCGCTACGAGGCCTACAAGGCCAGCCTGAAGTGACGCTTCGCGCCGATGCGAGCGGCCTGTTCGCGATTGCGACCACGCCGTTCGCACCGGACGGGCCATCTCCTCAAAGATCTGGCGCGCAAGGACCCGCGCGCCGCCCTCTGACGTAGATCACGCGGCCTCTTCCATCCGGTCGACGATCATCTTCGCGATCGGCATGGCCGAGGTCGCGGCCGGGGAGGGCGCGTTGCAGACGTGCAAGCTGCGCGGCGAGCCCAGGAACAGGAAATCCTGCACCAGCGTGCCGTCGTCGAGCACCGCCTGGGCGCGGATGCCGGCACCGGGCGTGCCAAGGTCGTCGAGCGTGAGGCTCGGGCAGTATTTGCGGCATTCCTCGAGATAGCGCCGGCGCAGCAGCGAGTTGCGGAACTCGGTGAGGCCGGAGCGCAGATTCCGCCGGGCCATGGTCCAGAAGCCCAGCATGGAGCCGATGTCGGCCAGGTCGACGCTGCCGCGCGGATAGCCCTCACGCGAAAAGCCCAGCACCGCGTTTGGGCCGACGGTGACGCGCCCGTCGATCATGCGGGTGAGGTGGATACCGAGGAAGGGCAGTTCCGGATCGGGCACCGGATAGATGAGATGTCGCACGATGGCCGATTTCGCCGCCGGCAGCGTGTAGTACTCGCCACGGAACGGCACGATGCGGTGGCGCACCGGCAGGCCGGCGAGAAGGGCAAGGCGGTCCGACTGCAGGCCGGCGCAGGCGATGAGCTTCTCCGCCCGCAGAGTGTCGCCCGCATCGGTGGTGACGGTGACGCCGGTCTCGTCCTCGCGGATGGCGGTAACGCGCGTCGACAGGCGCAGCTCTGTGCCGGCCTCGCGCAGCCTGTCGGCCATCGCAACGCAGATGCGGCGATAGTCGACGATGCCGGTTGCCGGCACCAGCAGCGCCTCCAGGCCGCGTACATTCGGCTCGATGCGGGCGAGTTCCTCGCCGCCGACAGGACGGATCTCGATGCCGTTCTGTGCCGCCCGGCCGGCGAGCGCGTGCATGCGCTCGACCTCCAGCGGGCTGGTGGCGACGATCAGCTTGCCGCAGGTCTCGAAGGGAATCTGCGTCTCGCGGCAGAACTGCTTGGTGGCTTCCGCGCCCTTGCGGCAGAGCTTCGCCTTCAGCGAGCCGGGCTGGTAGTAGACGCCGGCGTGGATGACGCCGCTATTGTGCCCGGTCTGATGGAGGCCGACATCGGCCTCCTTCTCGATCAGGACGATCCTCGCCGCCCGATCGCGCGCGATGAGCTCGCGCGCCGTGGCGAGGCCGACGATGCCGCCGCCGACGATGACATGGCTGAAAGTCTTGGACGTCGCGCGGCCCTAGATGTCCGCCTCGTCGGCGGGAATTTTCTTCTTGTTGAGCAGCTTCAGCATCACCGGGATCAGGAGCGCGGCGATGGTGAGCAGGAACAGGATCAGCGCGATCGGGTGCTCGACGAAGATCAGCACGTCGCCCTGGCTCTGGATCAGGGTGCGGCGGATGTTGCGCTCCAGCATCGGGCCGAGCACCAGCCCGAGGATCAGCGGCACCGCCGGGTAGTCGAGCTTGGTGAGGACCACGCCGACGACGCCGGCGAGCACGGCGATGAAGATGGAGGCGGTGGAATATTCGATGGCGTAGACGCCGAAGGCCACCACGGCCAGCACCATCGGATAGAGCAGGGCGGTCGGCACGAAGAGGATCGCCGCGAGCGCCGGGGTCAGCAGCAGCGTCAGGAAGACGAGCGCGAGGTTGCCGACCCAGAAGCTGCCGAATACCGTCCAGACGAAATCGGGGTTGTTCACGAAGAGCAGCGGTCCCGGTTGCAGGCCGATCATCAGCAGCCCGCCCATCATCACCGCCGTCGTCGCCGATCCGGGGATACCCAGGGTGAAGAGTGGGATCATCGAGGCGTAGGAGGCCGAGTTGTTGGCTGCCTCCGGCGCCGCGATGCCCTGCACGATGCCGGTGCCGAACTTCTCCGGCTCGCGCGAGAAGCGCTTGGCCACCGCGTAGGACAGCATGGTCGCCGCGGTGGCGCCGACACCGGGCAGCACGCCGACAATGAAGCCGACCAGCGAGCCGGAGAACAGCTCCCAGCGCGAGGAGATGGCGTCGCGGACCTGCGGGAACAGCGACCGGAGCGAGAAGGAGGCGAGCTTCTTATCGATGGAGACGGTCAGCGTGGTGAACATCGCGGCAAGGCCGAACAGCCCGACGGCGACGACGGAGAAGTCGAGACCCTCGAACAGGTCCATCTGACCGAAAGTGAAGCGCGCGGGGCCGGCGATCGGATCTATGCCTATCATGCCGAGCCAGAAGCCGATGGCGAGCGCCACGAACGCCTTGATGACATTGCGCCCGCCGAGCACGCTCACCAACGAGAGCGCGAAACACATAAGCGCCGTCATCTCGGTCGGACCGAAGGCGAGGGCGGCGCGGGAGATCGGGACGGAGAGGGCGACGAGGCCGATAAGGCCGACGATGCCGCCGACGAAGGAGGCGAACACGCTCATGCCGAGCGCCCGCCCGGCCTCGCCCTTCTGTGCCATGGGATATCCGTCGAGCACCGTCATCACCGAGGGCGCGTCGCCGGGAATGCCGAGCAGGATCGAGGTGATGGCGCCGCCGAACATCGAGCCGTAATAGACGCCGGCGAGGCAGGCGATGGCAGCCGTGCCGCCGAGGCCCACCGCCACGGGCAGCATGATGGCCACGCCGGCGCTCGGGCCGAGGCCGGGCAGCGCGCCGATCAAGAGGCCGATGATGATGCCGAGGAAGGTTCCGGCCAGGATGCTCGGCGCCGCCGCCTGCACGATGCCGTCCCAGAGAAGGCCAAAGATTTCCATTGCGATTACATCCCGGACCGGTGCCGCAGGGCCGCCGCGTCAGAAGCCGAAGGGACCGACCAGCATCGGCACGCCGAGCAGGTTGCCGAATACCCACACGCAGACCAGCGAGAAGATGATCGAGACCAGCGCGAGCCGGACGAGGAAGCGGGGTTCCAGCGAGGGACGGATGATCAGGCCGGTCACGGCCATCAGCGCCATGGTGGACAGGGCGAGGCCGAGCAGCGGCGCCAGCCAGACATAGAGGAAGAGCGCGGCGGCGACCGCGGCGAAGCGGATCACGTCGCCGGTGGTCATGGCGTCTTCCAGCACCTCGGCGCCGACGAGGCTGCGCACCAGATTGACCAGGCTGAGCACGGTGAGGGCGCCGCCGATCAGCACCGGGAAGAAGCCGGCGCCCGGAGTCGTGCCCTGCATGAAGCCGTAGCCGA
Organism: Ancylobacter novellus DSM 506; assembly: GCF_000092925.1. Taxonomy (NCBI): domain Bacteria; kingdom Pseudomonadati; phylum Pseudomonadota; class Alphaproteobacteria; order Hyphomicrobiales; family Xanthobacteraceae; genus Ancylobacter; species Ancylobacter novellus. Next base: position 1,799,452 of record NC_014217.1, read on the forward strand.
AACCGGCCCAGACGAGATAGACGCCGAACAGGCCGAGCGCGAGCGCGACCGCCTGGTCGAGACGTTGCATGATCATCGCATCATCCCCGATGGCGAAGCCGACGATACATCCCGGCGCGCCTCGCGACCCGCCGGGATGTACGGAATTCCGGCATCACTTGATGATGCCGAGCTCCTTCATCAGCGTCTCGTAGCGGTTGCTCGTCTCCACGATCGCGGCGCCGAACGCCTTGGAATCGAGGAATTGCGGGACGTCGTGGAAGCGGTCGACATACTGCTTCTTCCAGGCGTCGCTCTCGGCTACCTTCTTCAGCACGCCTTCCCAATAGGTGACGGCCTCGGCCGGCACGTCCTTGGGCATGACCAGCCCGCGGATCTGGGTGTGGACGATGGGCGCGCCGAGCTCGGTGAAGGTCGGCACATCCTTCAGCGCCGGGACGCGTTGGGAGGAGGACACCGCCAGGGGACGCAGTGTGCCGGCCTGGATCTGCGGCAGCACCTCGCTCGGGTTGAAATAGGCGATGTTGACATGGCCGCCGAGCAGCGCCGACATCACCTCGCCTTCGCCGTCGAAGGGGATGGCGTCGATCTGCACGCCCAGCGCCTTCGAGGTCATGCGCGCCAGCAGCGCCGCGTCCGACACCACGCCGACCGTGCCGGTGGTGAGGCGCTTGGCCTTCTTCAGGTCGTCGAGCGTCTTGTATTCGGAGCTCGCCGGCACGACGAGGATGTAGGGCGATTGCGCGATCGCCGCGAGCGGGGTGAAGTCGCGATAGCTCACCGGCGAGCCGCCCTGCAGCGGCGTGGTGAAGAAGGACACGCTCACCGTGGCGATGGTGTACGGGCTTCCTTTCTGCTTGGCGACGGCCGAATAACCGACCGCGCCGGAACCGCCGGGCCGGTTCTCCGGCAAGATCTTCACCGGGATGAGCTTCATCTCGGCGATCACGTTGCCGATGGTGCGGGCGAGCACATCGCTGCCGCCGCCGACACCGAACGGGATGATCATGGTGATGTCCCGGTCGGGATAGGCGGCCGAGGCGGGACCGGCGGCGAGCAGGGCGCCGGCGCACATCGCACCGGCGAGAGCGGCACGGCTACGGCTCCAGAGGGCCGAACGCGTCATATTCATCATGGCTTTTCCTCCCAATCATCTGTTCTCGTTGGGTCGGCGACGGCGGGCGCTGGCGTCCGCCGCATTGTCTTCAGCTTCCTGTCCCCACGCTGCCGTTGGCGTTCGGCAGCGGCGGCCGCCCCGGCTCCTCATCGGTACCGGGGCGGGGTCGGCTCAGTTCTTGTAGATGGCCTCCCGCAGCAGGTAGCCGTGGGCGTCGCGGTTCTTCGGGCGACCCGCCTCGGGGTCGCGGATGCGGGCCTCCTCCAGCGCGTCGTAGCGCGGGGTGAAGCCGAGGCCCGGCCTGTCGGGAATGCGCATCTTGCCGTTGACCGGGTCCGGCGTGCCCTCGAAGAAGTGCTTGCCGGTCATCCACATGCCGTAGTGGAACTCGACCGGACCGCCGTTCATGACGCCGGCGAGCAGGTGCATGTTGAAAATCGGCCAGCCGCCGCCATTGGACATGGGCAGGTTGAAGGCCTGCGCCATGTGGGCGACCTTGAGGGCTTCGGTGTAGCCGCCATTGTAGAGGACGTTCGGCTGCAGCACGTCGACCGCGTGGTGGGTGACGAGCTCGCGGAAGCGCCAACGGTGGCCTTCCATCTGGCCGGCCGAGATCGGCACGTTGGTGCGGTTGCGCAGGTCGGCGAGTGCGCGGGCGTCGTTCGCCTGGATCGGCTCCTCGAACCATTTCAGGTTCAGGTCCTCGACGCCCTTGGCGAGCATCAGCGCGTCATGCGGGTTGAACCAGCAATTGGCGTCGATCATCAGGTCGACATCGGGACCAATGGCCTCGCGGGCGGCGCGCACGCGGCGCACATCGTCCTTCCAGGTGCGGGTGGGCTCGCCGCCGACCACCATCTTCAGCATGGTGTGGCCGTCGGCCAGGAACTTCAGCGCATATTCGGCGATCTGCTTCTCGTCGAAGAACGGGTAGCCGAAAGTGGCGTAGGTATAGGCCTCGTTGCTGAAGCCGCCGAGCAGCTCGGAGATCGGCACGCCCTCCATCTTGCCGCGCAGGTCCCACAGCGCGATGTCGACGGCGGAGAGGGCATTGGAGATGACGCCGGTATAGGCGCGGTTGTTGAGCTGGCGCCAAACCTGGTGATGGATCGCTTCGGTGTGGCGGATGTCCTTGCCTTTCAGGAGCGGCAGCAGGTGATGCTCGATGCACGGCATCACCGCCCAAGGCAGGAACGAGCCGGTGCAGCCCATGCCCTTCAGCCCCTCATCCGTCTCCACCTCGACGAAGACGAAGCTGCGGGACTCGATCGACTCGCCGATGCCCGGCAGGTCGATCTCGTGGCGGTGCAGGCTGGCCTTGATATTCGCGATCTTCACCTTGGTCCTCCCTTATTGGGGCCGGTCGCGGCGCGCGGCGGTTCCGCCGCCACCGACGCCAGCCATCGTGTCTTTCCGTGCAGGACGTGCTCCTCGCCGAGCCGGCGGGCGGCCTCGGCGTCGCCCGCCTTGATGGCGGCGACCATCTCGCGGTGCTCGCCATTGGTCTGGCCTGGCGAGAACAGCGCGCGGCGCAACGAATGCGTCTCGCGGATCAGGTCGTCATAGACCCGACGCGCGCAGCTATGCGCCGAGACGGCATTGATGCGGTCATGGAAGTCGAGGTTGATGCGGTAATACTCCCGCACCTGTCCCACAGCGATGGCCGCATCCATGGCCGCGACGTAGCCTTCCAGCGCCGCCACGTCCTCGGCGGTGCGCAGCTCGGCCGCGCGGGCACACATCAGCCCGGTGAGAACCGCGCGCACGTCATAATTCTCGCCGATCTCGGCCTCGGACATCTCGCGGACGAAGACGCCGCGCGTAGGTACGGAGACCAGCAGCCCGGCCTCGACAAGGGCGCGGGTGGCCTCGCGCACCGGACCCCGGCTGACCGCGAACCGCTCCGCGAGGGCGTATTCGTTTAGCCGACTACCTGGTTCCAGATCGCCGGCGAGAATCATCCGCTCGATCTCCTGGTAGACGCGGGCAGCGAGGCCCTCCGCCCGTTCGATGCGCTGGCCGTGCATGTTCTGTGTTTCAACCCTGTCTCGCCGCGCTTGTGGCGGTCGGCAGTAAACAGTTAACAGTCAACCTCACGAAAGACCAGCGATGTTTTCCGAGACCACCTCGGAGAGATCGACGGGCGTGAGCAGCCATGCCGCGCCGGTCTCCAGCGCGAGCGAGCGCAGGCGACGCGCCAGCCCAGGGCCGATCGGGATGCCGTCGCGTAGACGCGCGTCACGCACCGCACGCTCGGGATCGCCGGCGACCAGGACGGGCTTTGCGGGGTCTGCCGGTTCAGTCGCGCGCATTGTGTCCGACAGCCGAGCGACGTCCGCCTCGAAGGCGGCGGGATCGCGGAACAGGCCGGGGGCGAAGGCCATGAGGAAATGACCGACGTCGAGACCCCAGGGCTGGCGCGAATGCATGGGATCGGTGATCAGCGTCGCGCCGGAGAGGCAGGAGGAGAGGATGTTGACCATCGTCGCCAGGCCGTAGCCCTTGTAGCCGGCGCTCTCGGCGGCACCGCCGAGCGGCGAGAGGAAGCCGCCATCCATCACCTCGCGTGGATCGCGGGTCGGATTGCCGTGGCGGTCGAAGCCCCAGCCGGGCGGCATGGGCTGCCCCTCGACGATCTTGTTGCGCACGCGGCCCGAGGCGACCGTCGTCGTGGCCATGTCGAGCACGAAATGCCGTCCGTCGGCGGAGGGCGCGGCGAAGGACCAGGGATCGGTGCCGAAGCGCGCCTGCCTGCCGCCGGTCGGCGGCACGCGGATGCCGAAGACGCTGGTGGTGGCGATGCCGATCAGCCCTGCATCCGCCGCCATGGTGGTGTAGTAGCCGAGCGCGCCGAAGTGGCCGGAATTGCGCACCGACACCATGCCGACCCCAGCGCTGCGGGCCCTGTCGATGGCGATCTGCATCGCCTGCCGGGCCGGCGCGTGGCCGAGGCCGCCATCGGCGTCCATCAGTGCCGCGACCGGCACGTCGCGCAGCAGGCGCGGCGACGGCTTCATGTTGATCGGGCGGGTCTTCCGGCGGACGTCGTATTCGACCAGCATCGCGATGCCGTGGCTCTCGATGCCGTGGAGATCGGCCCAGGCGAGGATCTCCGCCGTGGTGGCGGCGGTCGAGGCCGGCATGCCCCAGGATTCGAGGATCGCCGCAGCCTGCGCGCGATGGGTCTCCAACGGATGCTTCATGGCGTCGCTTCTTCCCGGCCGCCCGGCCTCGCCGGGCCATTGGTCAGGAGCCTATGAGCTTGACGCCTACAGGAAAGCTTACTTTTCGTTCTTTCAGACGAAAGATTTTCTATGCGAGCGACGGGGCCGCCTTGGCACCCGCCGGCCCGGAAAGCCGGTCGTCGAGCTGTCGGCGGGTGGGCATGCCGTCCTGCGCGCCCGCGGCGAGGCAGGCGAGCGAGGCGGCGGCACAGGCGCGCCGGAGCGCCTCGTCCAGTCGCCCGTGCAAGGCGAGCTCGGCCGCCAGCACGCCGACGAAGGTATCGCCGGCGCCGGTGGTATCGACCGGCGTAACGGGCAGGGCGGGGGCGTGGTGGAGCGTGCCGTCCGGCTCGCAGGCGAAGGCCCCGGCGGCGCCGGCGGTGACGACGCAGATGGTGGAGCCCGCCTGCACGAGGCGCCGAGCGGCGTCCTTGAAATCGGAGGCACCACCGAGGGCTTCGGCGGCCATCATCGCCTCGATCTCGTTGACGACGAACACGTCCGTCGCCGCGAGAATGTCCCGCAGATCGGCCGCTTTGAGTCCGGGCGGAGCCGGGGCGAGGTTCCACACCACCCTGCCGCCCGCCGCCTTCACCTTGCGCGCGGCGTCGAGGCTGGCGGCGAGGGGGACCTCCATCTGCATCACCGCCACCGTGTCGGCACCGACGAGAGATTCCGGCAGGTCGCCCGCCGCGACGGCGCCATTGGCGCCGCTGGCCACGGTGATGGCGTTCTCGCCGGCGGCGTCGACGGTGATGAAGGCGCAGCCGGTCGGCTCGGCGCCGGTCAGGATATGTTCGGTGGCGACGCCGTTGGCGGCGAGGTTGCCGCGGCAGGACGCGCCGAAGCCGTCATTGCCGACGCGCCCGACCATCGCGACCTCACCGCCCATGCGGGCGGCGGCGACCGCCTGGTTCGCGCCCTTGCCACCGAACAGCGTGCGGTAGCCGGGCGACAGGACGGTCTCGCCCGGCCGCGGAATGGCGGCGACCGAGGCGACGAGGTCCATGTTGATCGAACCGAAGACCAGGATCATCCGTTTCTCCGCCCCGCCAGTCTGCGGCTTTCAGCCTTCGGCATCCATCTGGTGCAGCTTCTCCACTCGGCGCCGGAAATCCTCGTCGGTGGAGAATTCGGCGCTCAGATAGGAGGCGACGAGGTCCTTGGCGAGCCACGGGCCGATGATCTGCGCGCCGATGCACATGACGTTGACGTCGTCATGCTCCACCGACTGATGCGCCGAGTGGATGTCGTGGCACACCGCGGCGCGGATGCCCTTCATCTTGTTGGCGGCGATCGAGGCGCCGACGCCCGTGCCGCAGACCATGATGCCGCGCTCGGCCTCGCCGGAGGTGACCTTGGCGGCGACCTGGCGGGCGATGTCGGGAAAGTCGACCGGCTTGTCGTCATACGAGCCGACGTCGATCACCTCGTGGCCGAGGCTGCGGACGTGCTCGATGACGGCGCCCTTCAGCGACCAGCCGGCATGATCGGATCCAATGACGAGGCGCATATTCGGTTCCTTCTGATCAGGGGAGAGGCGGCGCCCGCTCATGGGCGCCGCCGGATCGGGTACGGCTCAGCTGGCGCCGCGCATATTCGCCGGCAGGTCGGCGCCGTGGTACTTCTTGTAGATCGCGTTCAGCTTGCCGTTCTTGATGTTCTCGGCGATCCACTCGTTGAGCTTGGCCTTGAGGCGCGGCTCGCCCTTCTTCACGCCCATGGCGAGGTTGAAAGTGGTGATCAGCACCTTCGGCTCGAAGGCGCGGGCCGGGTTCTTCACGCCGATCTGGTTGACGATGGTGGCAGAGGTGGCGATGAAATCGGCCTGGCCTGTCACCGCTGCGGTCACCATGGTGGCGTCGTCGTCATAGCGGGCGACGTTGAAGCCGCCGCCTTCCTTGGCGCGGTTGGTGAGGGCGGTGTCCTGCGTGGTGCCGCGCGAAACGGCGATGGTCTTGCCCTTCAGGCCGTCCCAGTCCTTCACCTCGATGGTCTTCAGGCCGCCGACGACGGATTCCAGCGCCGCATAGGGGTCGGTGAAGTCGATCACCTTGGCGCGCTCGGGCGTGACCGAGAGCGTGGAGATGACGACGTCGGCCTTATTGGTCTGCAGGTTCGGGATGCGGGTGGCGCCGGTGGTCTGCACCCATTCGATTGTCAGGCCGAGATCCTTCGCCAGCAACTCGGCGGTCTCCACGTCCGAGCCGACCGGCTTCATGCTGGAATCCATCATGCCCGAGGGCGGGATGGCGAGGTCGGTCGAGATGCGGATCTTCTTCGCCGCCATGATGTCGTCGAGCAGATCGGCCTTGGCGGCGGTGCCGCCGACGAGGAATGCCGCCGCCAGGGCGGCCGCGAGGACGGAATGCTTGAGCATGCGCTTCTCCCTTTTGCTTGTCGTGGTTGGTCTTTTCGGCTCAGAGCCCGGTGCCGACGAACTGCGCGAGTTCGGGCGTGGAGGGCAATGAGAGGATGTCGGCCGGTCCCGCCTCGTGGACCTTGCCCTTGTGCATGAACACCACTTGATCGGCGATGCCGCGCGCGAAGCCCATCTCGTGGGTGACCATCACCATGGTCATGCCGTCGGCGGCGAGCGCCTCGATCACCTTCAGCACCTCGCCGGTGAGTTCGGGATCGAGCGCCGAGGTGACCTCGTCGAACAGCATCACCTTGGGCTGCATCGCCAGCGAACGGGCGATGGCGGCGCGCTGCTGCTGGCCGCCGGAAAGCTGCTCGGGATAGGCGTGCAGCTTTTCCTCGAGCCCCACCTGCGCCAGCACCTTGGCGGCGAGCGCGCGGGCCTCGGCCTTCGGCACGCCCTTCACCGCGTGCGGGGCGAGAGTGATGTTCTCCTCGATGGTGAGATGTGGGAACAAGTTGTAGCTCTGGAACACTATGCCGACGTCGAGCCGCAGCGCGCGCAGGTCGAGCCCCGCGTCGTCGACGCGGCGGCCGCACACCTCGATCTCGCCGCCGTCGATGCTCTCGAAGCGGTCGATGCAGCGCAGCGCCGTGCTCTTGCCCGAGCCGGAGCGGCCGATGAGCACCGTCACCTCGCCGCGCGCCACCTCGAAGCTGACGCCGTCGAGCACCTTCAGCGGGCCGAAGCTCTTGTGGACCTGGCGCATCGCCACGACGGGAGCGATGCCGTTGGTAGCCGGGGCGGATTGGATGGCGGAGATGTTCATGGGAGCGTTCCTTCGCGTTCCTCGTGGCCGGCCTCAGGCAAGGGCCGGCTTCTTCTGGAGGGCCGTGCGCTCCAGCCGGCGGCTGAGGCGCGAGAGCGGGTAGCAGAGCGAGAAGTAGACGACGGCGATGATCGAGTAGATGAGGAAGGGTTCGAACATCGAGTTGTTGATGATCTGGCCCGAGCGCGTGAGCTCGACGAAGCCGACCACCGACGCGAGCGAGGTGTTCTTGATGATCTGCACCATGAACCCGACCGTCGGGGGCGTGGCGATGCGGATTGCCTGCGGCAGGATCACCTTGACCATGCGCTGGCTGCGCGAGAGCGCGAGCCCTTCCGCCGCCTCCCATTGCGGCCTCGGCACCGCCTCGATGCAGCCGCGCCAGATCTCGCCGAGATAGGCGGCGACGAAGATGGTCATGGAGGCGCCGGCCGCGGCAAGCGGTGAGATGTTGAAGCCGATCGCCGCCAGCCCGAAGAAGGACAGGAACATGATGACCAGCAGCGGCGTGCCTTGGATCAGCTGCACATAGGTGGCCGCGAGCAGGCGCACCGTGCGGCTGGGCGAGACCCGGCCCAACGCGACGAGGAAGCCAGCGAGGCCGCCGCCGACGAGCGCGATGACGGACAGGCCGATGGTCCAGAGCGCGCCATGGCCGAGGAAGAGAAGGTGGTTGACGTTGAGAGCACCGCCCATGGTCATCTCCTCACAGCGGGGTGCCGAGGCGGCGGCGGCGCGGAAACAGCGCGAGCCCGAGCAGCCAGAAGCCGAACCGCATGACGAAGGACAGCGCGACGTAGATCAGCGCGACCACGATGTAAGTTTCGAAGGAGCGGTAGGTCTCCGACTGGATGTAGTTGGCGACCGCGGTCAGTTCCTCGGCCGAGATCTGCGAGGTGACCGAGGAAGCCAGCATCAGCAGCACGAACTGGCTGGTCAGCGCCGGGTAGACCCGCTCGATGCCCGGCCAGATGATGACGTGCCAGTAGATCTGCGCCTTCGACAGGCCGAGGCCCTCGGCGGCCTCGATCTGGCCCCTGACGATGGAATCGAAGCCGGCGCGCATGATCTCCGTCGTGTAGGCGCCGACATTGATGGTCAGCGCCACGGCGGCGACCGTGAAGGCGGAGAACTTCAATCCGAGGCTCGACAGGCCGAAATAGACCAGGAAGATCTGCACGAGCAGCGGCGTGTTGCGGATGCCCTCGACATAGGCGCCGCACAGGCGCTCGATTAGCGGATTGCCGCCGCGCCGGCCGATGGCGCCGAACACGCCGATGATGGCGCCGCAGACCACCGCGATGAAGGCCAGCTCAAGCGTCAGCGTGGCGCCGTCGAGCAGGCTGCGCCAGCGGTCGAGCACGACCGAGAAATCAAGTTCGAGACCCATGGTGGAGGCACCACCTATCTGTCGACGATGTGCGGGCGCACCCGCGTCGGATCAGCCGTTGTCCGGATGGCGCGGCTGGTTGGCCATGCGGTCATAGACGCGAAACAACGCCTGGTTGCCGTTAGACCCCTCGCCATGGGCGCGCGCCTCGACATACTGGCTGGTGACCAGGGCGGTGGCGGGCAGTGGCACGGAGAGCGCGAGCGCCTGCTCCTGCACGAGGCGCAGGTCCTTCAGCATCAGGTCGATGCGGAAGCCGGCCGAGGCGTCGCCCATGATCATCGCCGGGCCCAGCTTGTCGAGCATCCATGAGGCGGCCGAGCCGCCGAGCAGCACGCCGCGCATCTGTTCCAGATCGACGCCGAAGGCGCGGCCGAGCGCCAGCGCCTCGCAGATTGCCTGGATGTTGATGCCGCAGATGAGCTGGTTGCACAGCTTCACCGCCTGCCCGGCGCCGGGGGCGCCGACATGGTTGATGGTGGTGCCCATGGCCTCGAAGAACGGCTTGGCGCGGGCGAAGGCCTGCGCCTCGCCGCCGGCCATGATGGACAGCGTCGCGTTCTTGGCGCCGATGGGGCCACCGGAGACGGGAGCGTCGATCATGTCGACGCCGACGCGCTTGAGCTCGGCCGCCATACGCTGCACCGCGACCGGCGAGATGGTGCTCATGTCGACGACGAGCCGCCCGCGCGGCGGGTCGGCCAGCAGGCCGCCGGGGCCGAGCACGATCTCCTCGACCTGCGGCGTGTCGGGCAGCATGGTGATGGCGATGTCGGCGTCGCGGGCCGCATCGGCCGGGCCTGTCGCGGCCTCGGCGCCCAGCGCGACCAGATCGTCGATCGCCTTCGGCACGACGTCGAACACGCGCACGGCGAAGCCGGCCTCGAGGAGGTTGCGTGCCATTTCGCGACCCATCGTGCCGAGGCCGATGAAGCCGACGCTTCCCTGTTCTTTCCGTCCCATATCTAACCTTCGTCTTCTTGTTGTCAGGCTGGTCAATCGGGCTGGTCGGCCCGGCGCCCTCCCTGAATCGCGAGTTTCCGGCGGAATTCGTCGCCGATGGCGAAGTGCTCGCGCAGCGAGCGGTCGGCAACCTCTGGATCGCCGCCGACGATGGCATCGAAGACCCGCTTGTGGTCCTCGATGAGGTAGGTGCGCATGTCGAAGACGCGCACCAGATGCCGGCGGTCGAGATGCGAGCGCATCAGCACTGCCGACATGGAATCGTAGAGCACCAGCAGCGTCTCCGAGCCGCTGGCCCGGACGATGGCGTGGTGGAAGTCGAAATCGGCCCGGCCGCCCGCCTCGACGTCGTCGATGGTTTCCTCGATCTGCCGGAGCGCGGCCTGCAGCCGCTCGAGGTCGGCGACGCTGGCGCGCTCGGCGGCGAGGCGGATCGACTGGCACTCGATGGCCACGCGCGCCTGGACGATGTCGTCCATCAGGTCGGCGCGGTGCGAGAGCGCGAAGGTAAAGAAGTCGTTCAGCACCGAGATGTCCGGCCGGCGCACGATGGTGCCGACGCGGTCGCGGATCTCGACAATGCCGAGCACGGTGAGCGCGCGCAGCGCCTCGCGCAGGATGGGGCGGCTCACCCCGAGCTGCGCGGCGAGCTCGCGCTCCGGAATCAGCCGGTCGCCGGGCTTGAGCGACCCGGCGAGCAGCCTTTCCCGCAGGAAGGCGAACACCTTCTCGAAGCCTTTTCCGCCCTGGTCGTCGAGGCGCGTGATCTCAAATGCGTCGCTCATGGCTCATTTTGTACCGTGGTCAGACCAAGATGCATACCACGGACATCCACGTCAAGCGGCTCCGTCCTCGGAGGGGATGATCGTGCCGGGAGAAGGATGTTTCGGCTGTGGACCGCGTTCGGCTTCAGTCGGGCTCCTGCGACCGCGCTACAGGCTTTCGCGCTTCAGCCGGGCGGCGAGCTCGTCGACGAACAGGCGGGTCTTGGCGAGCGGGATCTTGCCGGCCGGCCAGACGGCATGGATCGGAATGCGCGCATCCTCGAAATCCTCGAGGATCACCTCCACCGCACCGGCGTCGACCAGACCGCGGATCTGCCACAGCGGCGTGAGGCCGATGCCGAGCCCGGCCGCCACCGCGGCATGCGTCGCCGCCGCGCTGTCGCTGCCGAAGCGGCCCTGCACGCGCACGGCCCTGCGCCGCCCGCCGACGCGGAAGGTCCAGCTATCGCTGCGCCCCTCGGCGTGGCGCAGCACGCATTCGTGCCGCACGAGATCGTCGGGGTGCTGCGGGCGGCCGTGGCGGGCAAAATAGTCCGGCGACCCGAAGGCGACGACGCGCAGTTCGCCGAGGCGGCGCGTCATGAGGCTGGAATCGGCCATCTCGCGGATGCGCACCGCCACGTCGATGCCGTCCTCCAGCAGGTTGACCATGCGATCGGAGACCTTCAGCTCGATCTCGACGCCGGGATGACGCTCCATGAAGGCGGCGATGGCCGGCACCACATAGGCCGGCGCGAAGAAGACCGGGGCGGCGATGCGCAGAAGGCCGCTCGGTTCGCCGCGCGCCTTGGCGGCCTCCAACCTTGCATCGTTGATCTCGGCCAGCGCCGGCTTGACCCGCTCATAGAAGGCGCGGCCGGCGTCCGTCAGATGCGAGTGGCGGGTGGTGCGCCGCACCAGCTCGACCCCGACGCTACGCTCCAGCGCCGCCAGCGACCGGTTGATCGACTGCAGCGAGCGGCGCAGGTGGCGCGCCGCCGCGGTCTGGCTGCCCTTCTCGGCGACGGCCAGGAAGGCCTCGATGTCATCGAGCCGGTCCATGCACATTTTCCCGTTTTCCGGGAGAATGTATCACGCGCGCAACCGATTGTAGCGCACACCGCATGTACCCACTTGCGAACGAACCGGCGGCCGCGCGCCGCCACCCTGTTTCCGCAAGCGGAGATGCCACATGAGCCGAGCATCCGATGCACATGCAACTTATTATCTTTCCGCCTCCAGCCGCCGTTCGGCATCGCGGCTGACACGACTCCTCGACTGGCTGCGCGCCGAGCGCCGCATCCGCGCCGGCATTCGCGACCTGGAGGCGCTGGACGACCACACGCTGCGCGACATCGGGCTGACGCGGGCCGAGATCGCACATGTCGCACGATCGGCTCGCTCCACGCCGGGAGGCCGCCGATGATCGACCGGCGTATGATGCTGGGCAGCGGCCTCGGCTATGCCGCGGCGCTTGGCGGGGACGCGGCCATGCCGGCAGCGGCGGCGCAATATCCGAAGCTCGCCGTCGCCGGCGCGTTCGATTGCGACGCCCGGACGCTGGACGCGGCGTCGGAGGATTTCGGCCATGTCGTCCGCCGGCGGCCCTGGCTGGTCGTCCGGCCGGCGTCGGCCGCCGACATCGCTGCGGTGATCCGCTGGGCCGATATACGCCGGCTGAAGGTCGCCGCCCGCGGGCAAGGCCATTCGACCTATGGCCGCGCCATGGCTTTCGGCGGCATCGTCATCGACATGGGCGCGATGAACGCGGTCCACCTGATCGAGCCCGACCGCGTCGTCGTCGATGCCGGCGCGACATGGCAGGAGGTGCTCGCCGCCACCCTGCCGCGCGGGCTCACGCCGCCGGTGCTGACCAACTATCTCGGCCTGTCGGTCGGCGGCACGCTCGCGGTCGGCGGCATAGGCGGGGCGACGTCCCGCAACGGCATGCAGACGGACAATGTGCTCGCCCTGGACGTGGTCACGGGCGACGGCCGCGAGCTCGCCTGCTCGGCCGAACACAATCGCGACCTGTTCGACGCCGTCCGCGGCGGGCTCGGCCAGTGCGGCATCGTCACCCGCGCGACGCTTCGGCTGGTGCCGGCGCCCGAGCGGGTGCGGCGCGTGCAGCTGTTCTACCCGGACCTGCATTCGCTCACCGCGGACCAGCGTCTCGTGCTGGGAGAGGGGCGCTTCGACCAGTTGCAGGGGGCGGTCCTGCCGGACACGGACGGCTGGCGCTACCAGATCGAGGGCGCGGTGTACTACGACGGCGGCGCAGCACCGGACATCGAGGCGCGGCTCGCCGGATTGTCCGACCTCCGTGAGGAGGCCGCGACCACCGATCTCGCCTATCTGGACGATGCCACCGCCTTCGCCAAGCTGGAGGCCCTGCTGCGCGCGAACGGCCAATGGTTCACGCCGCATCCCTGGTGGCTGAGCTTCCTGCGCGGCTCCAATGCGGAGCATGTCGCCACCGGCATTATCGAGGAACTGAGCCTAGAAGACATCGGGCCTTTCGGGCGCGTCGCCTGGTATCCGCTCGCGACGCAGGCCCTGAGGGCTCCGCTGCTACGAATGCCGGAGGAGGAGGTCGCCTTCGTCTTCAACCTCATCCGCTTTCCGCCCTCGGACGATCCGGCCACCGTCGAGGCGACGGTCGCCCGCAACCGCGCGCTCTATGAACGCGTGCGCGGGGAGGGCGGCGTCCTCTATCCGGTCAGCGCCTTCCCGATGACCGCAGAGGACTGGCGGGAGCATTTCGGCCCTGCCTGGCCGCGCCTGCGCGAAGCCAAGGCGCGCTACGATCCCCATAACACGCTGACGCCGGGCTACGAGGTGTTCTGACGTCTCCTCACCGCGCCCAGTAGGCCGGATCGGCGATAGCGCCGACATTCGGCAGGGCGCTGTCCGGCGGCAGAGGGCGCACGTTCGTGTAGTCCTCGCACAGCGTCATGTACCAGAGATGGCTCTCGCCGCTCTTCGGGTCGACGATGGCGCGCACATAAGCGTCGCCCGCGCCAGCCGCGTCGGTGAAGCGCGTACGGGGCGAGATGTCGAAGGTCCCGCCCGCCGGCGGGCCGCAGCGCCCGCGCTTGTAGAGCTCGCGGGCGAGGTCGGGCGCCGCGCGGCCGCTGCGCGGATGTACCCAGTCCTCGCGCGCCCATTTCTCCCAGCGCGACAGGCCTAACTCGCGGGTCCAGTAGGTCTGCTCCATCTGCAGCGTCTTGCCGGGGGAGAGGCCGTCGCGGCTCACCTGGGCGAAATGGCCGGAGACGATCGACACCATCTCGCGTTTCCCGGTGTAGCGCATGGGCGTGACCAGCCAGGTGGTCAGCGCCCGGCGGTAGCGGGTGGGGCAGGCCTCCGGCAGGGCCGAGGCGGCGCCGGTGGCGAGGCGGCCTTCAAACACGCCGTAGCCGCTCTCGCCCACCGCCGGCACCGCCGTCGGCGCGATCACCCAGCCGCGGAAGAAGCGGCGGGAGGAGCGGGTGCCGTCGCGGCACAGCGGCGTCTGGTAGATCGACGGTGCCACCGGGCTGTAACTGCCCATGATGAAGCCGTAGCCGTCGTCGTACCACTGGATCGAGGCGCCGCCCTCGCCGGGCTTGGCCTTCCGGCTGCCGCGGCCGCAGGGTTCGGGGGGAAGGGTGATGGTGGAGGAGACGATGCGGGTCTCGCCGTCGCGCTCCACGGGACGGTTGAGCTTCTGCACCGTGCCGCCGTCCTCGGCGCAGGCGCGGCCGGGATTGAGGAAGTTGCGCAGCTCATAGGGCGGCGTCTCACCGACGCGGATGTCGCGGCGGCGCTCGCAGCCGACATCTCCCGGCATGAGCGCGGGCAGGATGCGGTCGGAAGCATCGACGCACACATCCATGATCATGTAGTCGGAGATCGGCACCGGCTCGGCCGCGCGCAGCGGCACCGCGCCGACCAGCAGGAGGAAGGCCGCGCCGGCCATGTTTCTGTTCATGGCCGGCCTCCGTTGCTGGCGGGGTCCGCTAGTCGGTAACCGCCACCGCGTTCGAGCGGATCATCGTGCTGATGGTCTGCGCCATGCGCAGGAACTTGTTGAACTCGGCACCCGGCGCATTGGCGACGTAGACGATATCGCCGACACGGATCGGGAAGGCGCGGGCGACGAAGTAGCCGCTCGGATCCTTGAGGTTCAACCGGTAGATGACCGGCACCAGCGTGTTGCCGTTGAGGTGCGGCGATTCCGGATTGAAGGCCCGCACCACCGCCGCCTGCTCGTAGCGGAAGATGAAGATGCCGCTCGGATCGGCAAGGCTGTCGATCAGGCCGCCCGACACGCCCATGGCTTCCGCCACGGTGAAGTCGTCCCGGTCGATCGCCATCTCGCCGGCACCTTTCACCGCGCCCAGCGCCGTGAAGGTCTGCGGACGGCGGAAGACGTAGACGGTGTCGCCCGGCCGCATGAAGACGTTCTCGTCCGGCTGGGCGAGGATGGCGGAGAGCTGCATCGTCTGGCTGCGCTTGCCGCGCGTCACCCGCACGAAGGTCTCGTGCGGCGGGCCCTTGATGCCGCCCGCCTGAGCGATCACCTCGAGCAGCCGGTCGCCCTTGACGTTGAGGTTCACCCGGCCGGCGCCGGTCAGGTCGCCGACCACCACCACCGAGGCGGAGGTCTGCTCGGGCAGGGTGACCAGCACCTGCGGCTCGATCGCCTTGCCCTTCAGCCCTTCCTCGATGGTCTTCGCGATCTCGCTCGGACGCTTGCCGACCACCGAGATGTCGCCGACATAGGGAACCTTGATGCGCCCTTCGCGGTCCACCGTCTGCGCCGGCAGCGTCTCGCTGCCCGAGCCGGTATCCGTCCCGCTCGTCGACCGCCCGCCGAACAGGCCGCCGGTGCTCGCCTCCCAGATGGAGACCGAGACCACGTCGCCGACATTCACCCGGGTTTCCGGCGCCAGCCGCGCGCCGCCGAAGCTGCGGGCCAGGCTCGGCGAACGCCACGCGCTCATTGCGTGGATCGTCCGCGCGTCGACGTCGACGATCTCGTATTCGGTCGGCTCGGTTTGCGGCGACATCACCTCCTGGGTCGTGGGGCCCGACCCGGGAAAGAAGACACATCCACCAAGCGCCATACACAACGCGGCTAGCCCGGTGAGGCTGGCCTTCGGACCACGCATAATCAAGCCGCCCGATCCCTGTTACTCTCGAATGGGTCATGTAAACCGGATCGAGGCTATTATTCCCTTGCCATGGCCAAAAACGGACAACTAAGCTCGCTCCTGTGCTCACAAGGACACAGAAAAGGCCACGGCATAACTCGCGGTCTTATAATAGTACCGCAAATTATATACTTGGAATTGCGCTGCATTGATGCAGAGCGCGAAATATCCGATGCCGACCGACCTGGTCGGCATCGGAGCTGCGCCGAAAGCGTCACTCGGCGGCGACGGGCGTGGCAAGCTTCGCCTGGCGGGCGAAGAAATTGCGCTCCGCCTTCAGCGCGCGGCGCGCCGCCTGGATGCATTCCTTGCGCTTCTGCACGCTGAGCTCCTTCCAGGCCTCCTGGTCGAACTCGACGAGGCGGCGGGCCACGAAGCGCTCGAGTTCGCGGCTGATCTCAGGCATGGTGTTCAGGTCGTTCATGTCGGCTCCTTCAGGTTGGATCGGGACCTCCCCGACCGAAAGTGATGGAAAACGACTTCAGGCCGATGGCCCGAAGGGTTCGTCAGCGAACCTCTCCTCCTCGTCCTCCTCGTCTTCCGGCGCGCTGTCCGTATCGGACGCCGTGCCGGGATCGAGGGAGCGAAAGAGAC
The DNA here is from genome assembly GCF_000092925.1 of Ancylobacter novellus DSM 506. Lineage (NCBI taxonomy): Bacteria > Pseudomonadati > Pseudomonadota > Alphaproteobacteria > Hyphomicrobiales > Xanthobacteraceae > Ancylobacter > Ancylobacter novellus. Next base: position 1,815,893 of record NC_014217.1, read on the forward strand.
GTATGGCGTCGCCGATCCGCTCGAACATGTGCAGCCGACCCTCATGCAGGACGGCGCCGATGTCCGCGAACCTACGAAGCATCTGTGGGGATCGTGTGGTGAAAATCAGCGTCGCCTGTGTCCGGCGCGCCTGCACCAGCTCGGCGCAGCGCTCACGGAAGACGCCCGTGCCGCCGAACAGCGCCTCGTCGGCGAGGTAGATGTCGAAGGGCAGGGCGTAGGAGGCGGCGAACAGGAAGCGCGAGCGGCGCTCGCGCGTGTAGCTCGACAGCGGCTGGTCGATCGCCTCGCCCATCTGCGCGAAACAGGCGACGAACCGCGCGGCGGCATCGCCGTCGAAGCCGTTGACGCGGGCGACGAAATGCAGGTTCTCGCGGCCGGTCAGCGCCGCGTGATAGGCCTGCGTGGTGGCGACAGGTGGTGACACCGAGCCGTGCCGGCGGACCTTGCCGTGGTCGGGCAGGATCGAACCGCCGATCAGCCGGAGCAGCGTCGACTTGCCGGCGTTGCGCACGCCGAGGATGCCGACCGAGGCGCCGCGCGGGAAGGTCGCGTCGAGATGCTCGAACACCCGGCGCGGGCCGTGCGAGGCGCGGAACGTCTTGGCGACGCCGGATATCTCCACCGCCATCATATCAGCCTCGCCCGGAAGACGCGCTCGAGCGCCAGCCCGATGAGCAGGGAGACGACGGCGAAGCCGAGGATGTAGCCCTTGTCGAGGGTGAGCGTGGGGTAGGTCAGGTAGAAGCCGGAGCGGAACCATTCCAGCCCGTGCAGCAGCGGATTCCAGGCGAGCACGGCGCGGACCGGCGGGGGCATGAAGTCCGGCACGAAGAACACGCCGGACAGGAAGATGAGCGAGCGCGACGCCACGCCGTAGAACACCGCCCACAGCCGGAAGAAGGCGCCGATCACACCGTTGATGAGACCGAAGGCGATGGCCAGGAACGCGGTGGCGGCAAAGCCCTCGATCGCCAGCAGCGGACGGATCGGGATCGCTTCCTTGACCCCCGTCGCATAGATGAAGGTGAACAGCAGCACCGCGACGAACAGCAGCGTCAGCGTCTCCAGCAGCGCGCGCGCCAGCATGATGTCGAGCGGCTGGATGGGCGCGAGCGCCCGCACCAGACCGCTGGCGCGGATCGCGCCCGTCGTGCGGCCGGAGACGTGGGTGAACAAGAAGAACGGCAGGATGCCGGTGCCGAGGAACAGCAGCAGGCTGGTGCCGAACTCCGGCCGCCGGCCGATATAGGTGAAGATCGTCATCATCATGGTGAGCTGGAGGATCGGCTCCAGCAGCGCCAGGAGATAGCTGAGGCGCGAATGCACCGAGCGCAGGCGCATCTCGCGCAGCATCAGCGCGATGACGACGCGCCCCTGCGCGCGCAAGCCTTCGGCGAAGCGGCGCGGGCTGAAGCCTTGCTCGGGAGCGTCGAAGGGCGGGGTGTAGGTCATCGCCGCTCCCCCGCTCAGGCCACGTGATCGCGGATGGAGAAGAAGACCATGACGCTGATGAACCACAGCGCGCCGGCGGCCAGGAACACGATCAGCGTCGAGATGACCCGCCGCGGATATTCGCTCGCCTGCGCCAGCGCCGGCTGCACATAGGTCGCGACATAGGTCTGCTGCGCGGCGGCCTCGGAGCGGGCCAACTCCAGCGCGGAGAGGGTGGTGTCGTAATACTTCTCGGCGAACTGCCGGCTGAGGTCGACGTCCTCGTAATTCGCCAGGATGTCCGACAGTACCGGGTTGGCGGCGATCGCCGCGGCCGTGGCGGAGCCGGCGGCCGGAGCTTCCTTGCCCTGGGCAGCACCGGCCCGGGACCCATTCGCCGGCACGCCGGTTTGTCCACCTTTGCCCATCTCGCCCTCGATGGAGGCGATCTGCTTTTGCGTGGCGGCGATGCGGCTCTCCAGCACCTTCACGGTCGGCGCGTTGGGATTCATGTAGGTGCGCAGCGAGGCGAGCTGCGACTGCAGCCCTGCCAACTCGCCGCGCAGCTTCATGGTCAGGTCGAGCGTGCCGCCGGCAGTGCGGGCGGCATCGGGCGTCTGCTGGCTGTCACGGAACTGGCGCAGGGCCGCCCGGGCGCCGCGCAGCCGCTCCTCGGCGCGGGAAACGTCGTTCTCGGCGAACTTCACCGCGTCCCGCCGGGCGCGGGCGGAAATCTCGTTGATCAGCCTCTCGCTCTGGGTCACCAGCGTCGCGGCGATCTTGTGGGCATCCTCGGCGGTGAAGGCGCGCACGCGCACGAGGGCGAGGCCGGTGGCGAGGTCGAAATTGGCGTCGATCATCGACTGCCAGTAGGTGACGAGGTTCTCCATCGTCTCCTCGCCGCGTAGCCGCGAGAGGTAGTCGACACCGCCGCGCGTATACATCTCGCGCAAATCGACGGTCTTCATCAGATCCTCAACCGCCTGGCGGCTGGTGAGATAGTCGACCACCAGGAAGTTGTCGGTGAACATGCCCATCCCGCGCGCCGCCGCGCCGAGCGCGGTGCTCGCTGCGCTGGTACCGGCCGGCGCGAAATCCTGGCTGCGCACCGCGAAGCGGAACTCCGACATGTACTGGTTGGAGACGAAGAGGCCGCAATAGATCCCGGCCGCCAGCGTCGGCACGGCGACCATCAGCAGGAACGACGCCCACAGCCCGACGGAGCGCTTGCGACGGCCCTTGCGCGGCAGACCGGCGATGTCGGGCGCCTGCGCGTCGGCCAGCGGGAAGCCGTCGCGCTTGGCCGCCGGCCGCGCGGGCTTGGCGCGGGCAGGGGCGCGCACGTCGCCACCGTCGTCCGGCACCTCCTGCGGCACCGGGCGAAGTGGCTTGGCCTTGGCGGCAGGCACGGGCTTTGCCACCTCCGGCAGCGACTCGTCCACCGGCTCGGCCTTCATGTCGAGGATCGGGTGCAGCTTATTCATGCGATCCCGCTTCCCTTCATTCGCAATGCGCACGCAACGGATATGTGAGATTCAGCATAATATCGTTCAATCAGGCTATACATGCCAATATTATTCGATGAATGGAAAGTTAATTTCTTATTCTGGTCACGAAAATACCCAGAACTGTGATCTATTGTTCTTTTCATCGACACATAATGGGCAAGGGCATGACCGCCGAGACCACTCAAACGGGAATAGTGATGCTCATCGCCCTGGCAATCACGCTGATCGCCGCGAACCGGTTCGACCGGCTGGCGGCACCGAACCGCCATCCCGCGGCGCGCGCGCCAGGCGAGGCGCATCTCGTCGGCGCGGCGATTGCCTTCTGGCTCTGGCTGCTGTGGCTCGGCCTGTCGGCACGCCCGCTCTTCGCCATGGTGGCATCTTTGGTGACATTCGGCGTGTTCGTGGTGACATCCCGCGTCAAATATTCCTATCTGCGCGAGCCACTGGTGTTCAGCGACCTCGGCTTCCTGCCGACGCTGCTGCGCCACCCCGACCTGTTCTATGTCGGCCGCAATACCGCGATCGGCCTCGGCTTCGTCGTGCTGGTGCTCGCCGGGGCAATCCTCGCCTGGACCGCCATCGAGCCGCGCGCCGTAAGCGGTACTGTGCAGTTCTGCCTGCTGGGCGCCGCGATCCTCGCCGCCGCCGGCTTTGTCGTGCTGGCCGGCCGCATCGCCGGGCTGCTGCCCGCCATCACCGCCGAATTGCTGGACATGCCGGCCAATCGGTTCGTCCGCACGCTGGGCCTCTCGGTCTCGCTGGCCGCCGGCTTCGCTGCCTGGCGCCGCGACGGAAAAGGGCGGGGCGCTCCCGCCGCCATCCCGCTGAACGCCGAGGGCTACCGCGCGGTCGTCATCCTGCAGTCGGAATCCTTCGCCGACCTGCGCCGCTACGGTGTCGAGCTCGCCCTGCCGAACCTCGACCGGCTGCGCCGCCGTGCGCTGGCGCAGGGGCGGCTCGATGTTTCCTGCTATGGCGCCTACACCCACCGCTCGGAAGTGGAGATGCTCACCGGCGTGCCCTTTGTCCGCCAGCGCATGGACCGTTTCGATCCCTATCTGCGCCCGCACAGGCTGGCGCCCGCCTCGCTGGCCCGCGCGCTCGGCATTGTCGGCTGGCGTACGCTCTTCCTGCACCCGCACGACGCCCGCTTCTTCCGGCGCGAGCGGGCGATCCCCCGCCTCGGCTTCGCGCGCTTCGTCACCGAGGAGGACTTCGCGCCCGAGGACCGCTTCGGCCCCTATGTCGGCGACCACGCCGTCGGCCGCCGCATCGTCGCGGAGATCGAGGCCGCGACGAATGCCGGCGAGGAGCTGTTCCTGATGGCCGTGACCATGGAGGCGCACGATCCCTACGGCCCCGGCCGCCTGCCCGGCATCGACGATCCCGTCGCACAGTACGCGCGCCACCTCGCCAATGCCGACGCCATGTTCGGCAAGGTGACGGCGGCGCTCGACGCGCTGACGGACCGCTCGCTGCTGGTCTTCTACGGCGATCATGCTCCGATCCTTCCCGGGCATGAGGGTCTCGCGGACGACACGGCCACGGACTACCTCGTGCTCGAATGCGGGTGGGCGGCGGCGAAGGACAACGAGCGTCCCGCATCCACGCGCTCGCCGGCCGAGATCAACGCCTTGCTGCGCTCGAAGCTGGCGGCGGGGCGCCACGCCCCCGGCGAAGCCGAGACCTCGCCGGCGTCGGCGACGACGTCGATGATGCGGTCGATGATGGAGAAGTGATCCCGCCAGCGCGGCATCTTGATGCCGGCGAGCTGGCGCAACTGGGATGCACGGAACTCGGAATCCGGCTTGGCATATTCCTCGATCGCCCGCGCCCAGCCGAGCCCGTCGATCGGATCGAGATAGCGCGGTGCCTGACCAGCGATGTCGCGGAACGCCTGCAGATCCGAGCAGATCACCGGCACGCGCAGCGCCATCGCCTCGAACAGCGGCAGGCCGTAGCCCTCGGCGAAGGAGGGGAACAGCACCGCCCGCGCCTGCTTCATCAACCGTCGCAGATGCACGTCCGGCAGCCGGTTGCACTCCAGCACATGGTCGCCGAGCGTCTGGCAGCGCTCGATGATGTCGATGACGTTCTCGTTCTCCCAGCCGCGCCGGCCGACGATGATCAGCTTCGGCGCCTTCGGCCCGAGCTTCTCCACCAGCACCCGCCAGGCATGCAGCAGCACGAGGTGGTTCTTGCGCGGCTCGATGGTGCCGACCGTGAGGAAGAAGGGCGGGATCTCCGGCGTCACCGGCTCGCCGGCGCCGAACTCGTCCTCCACGCCGAGCGGGCTGACGATGCTGGGCGGCACGCCCATGTCGTTGCGCTCGGCGAAGCTGGAGAGCTGGTTCAGCGTGTGCTGAGAATTACAGATGATGGCCTCGGCCGAGGAGAGCACGGTGCGCATGCGCGTCTCGTGCTTCTCCGCATCCCCCGGCCGGACATATTCCGGATGGGTGAGGGGGATGAGGTCGTGCACGAGATACATGGGCTTGAGGCCATGCCCGCGCACCATCGAGCGCACGCCGTTGATGGAATTCAGCCCCTCATGCGAGACGTTGAGATAGACCGCGCCCTGCGAATTGCGCGGGCGCAGCAGCCGCGGCAGCAGGTTGACCGGCGAGAACAGGCGCTTGACCGCCGGCAGCACGTCCGGCAGCGACGAGCGCGGCGGCGGTTCCGGCTCATTGCCGAACAGGCTGCCGGGTTCCAGCTCGAGGAAGCGCTCAACGTCGGCCAGCTCGCGCCGCGTGATCCGTCCCTCGGAGAGCTTCCAGCGCTGCACCAGCGTCTCGACGAAGGCGGAGACGGTCTCGGCGTCGAGATACCAGGTCGAGGCGCGGACCCGCGCCACGAAGGCGGCGCGGTCCTGGTAATGGCGGGCGCCGAGCAGATGGCGGGCATAGGCAAGTTCGACACGGTCGATGCCCGTGGGCGTCGCCTGCGACGAGCGCCGCAACAGCCGGGTGATGTCGAGCACGACCTTCATCTCACTTCCTCCACTCCGGAACAGGCACGGCATCGGTCTCCTCGCCATCCTCCACGCCGCCGAACCCGAGCTCGGCGAGAAGGCGGGAACACTCGTCGATCTCCTCGACGAGCACGCGCACGGCCTCGTCGAGCTGCTCGCGGGCATGGGCGGCGGTGATGAAGAAGCGCAGCCGCGCCGAACGGTGCGGCACCGCCGGATGGATGATCGGCAGCACGTTGACGCCGCGCGCCAAGAGCCGCTCGGACAGCAGCACGGCTTTGAGCGAGTCCCCCACCATGATCGGCACGATGGCGTGGCCCTCGGCGGTGCCGGTGGAGAGGCCCGCCTCCTGCGCCGCCTCCAGGAAATAGCGGGCATTGGCCTGCAGCGTCGCGATGCGCCCGGTCTCACGCTCCATGGCGTCGAGCGCGGCGAGCGCCGCACCGGCCGCCGCCGGCGGCAGGCCGACGCTATAGACGAAGCCGGGGGCGGAGACCTTGAGATAGTCGATCATCGCCTGCGGCCCGGCGATGTAGCCGCCGCAGGAGGCGAGCGACTTGGAGAGCGTGCCCATCCAGATGTCGACCAGCCCCGGATCGAGCCCCAGCAACTCGGCGGCGCCGCGGCCGCCGGCGCCGAGCACGCCGATGCCGTGCGCCTCGTCGACCATCAGCCAGGCGCCGAAGCGCTGCTTCAGCTCGACGAGACGGGCGAGGTCGGGCACGTCGCCGTCCATCGAATAGAGCCCCTCGACGACGATCAGCGCCCGGCGGTAGCGCGGGCGCTCGGCGGCGAGGATGCGCTCCAGCGCGTCGAGGTCGTTGTGGGGGAAGCTCCGGCGCGTGGCGCCGGCGAGCTGGGCACCGACGATGACGCTGTTGTGGATCAGCGTGTCGTGGAACACCGCGTCCTCAGGCCCGACAAGTGTTCCGATGGTGGTCACGTTGGCGGCGTGGCCGGAGACGAAGACGACGGCATCGTCCGCCCGGTGCAGGCCGGCGAGCCGCGCTTCCAGCATGCGGTGGATGGGGCGCTCGCCGGCGACGAGCCGGCTCGCCGAGACGCTGGTGCCGTAGCGCTCGATCGCCTCCTGCGCGGCGCGGCGTACCTCGGGATGGCCGTTCAGGCCGAGATAGTCGTAGGAGGCGAAGTTGATCACCTCCCGCCCGTCGATGCGGCTGACGGGGCCGGCGCGCCCCTCATGCGGGCGGAAGAACGGGTTGGAGATGCCGAGCGCCTCGCCGGCGGAGCGTACCAGCAGCAATTCGTCATAGCCGGGCAGCGTCTCGAAGGAGGTGTCGTAGACCGGCATGGGCGGGGCGGCATCGACCTCACTCGTACGCTCGCGCATGCGAGCGAGCAGCGCGGCCCGCGCCGCCTCGTCGAGATGGATACCGTTGCTGTGCAGGCTCATCGCAGCAGGCTCCCGTCTCGCCGGCTGTCCGCCGATGCCTTGGCGTGCAGCGACTGGATGGCGGCCGCCGTCGGCTCGGCCCGCAAATGGCGGTCGATCAGGCCGGCGCCTTCCTCCGGGATCTGGATGCCCGGCGCGGAGCTCTCGCCACCCGAAGCCTCGCCGGAGGGGCGCAGTTTGCGCAGCACCTTGTCGGACACGTCCTCCAGCGTCGCGCCGGCGCCGAGGCCGAGCATGGGGAGGGCGACCTTGTGGCGGCGCTGCATCTCCATGTCGAGCTCCAGCCCCATCAGCGAATCCATGCCGATGTCGCTCAGCGGACGCGTGGGCTCGATGGCCTCCGCCGGCAGGCGCAGGATGCGGGCGAGCTCGCCGGTGAGCAGGCGGAGCACGGTGGTGCGCGCCTCGGCGTCGCTCTGGCCCTGGATGAGGGCGAGCAGGTCCGCCTCGCCGGCAGCGGTCGCAGGATCGTCGATGGCAGGACGCAGCGCGGCGAAGCTCGCCCCGCCCATGACCGCCAGCTCGCGCGCCACGCGCCAGTCGACCGGTGCATGCACCACGACCGGCGACGTGGCTTCATCCGTGAGGCAGGCGCCGAGGAATTCCAGCGCCGCGTTCGCGGTGAGCATGCCCAAGCCGAGCCGGCGGCTCAGCTTCTCGGAGGTGGCCGCATTGCGCGCCAGCACGCCGGCATCGGAGATCGCACCCCAGGCGATGGCGAGCGCCGGCCGGCCCTCTTCGCGGCGGCGGCGGGCGAGGGCTTCGAGATAGGCGTTCGCCGCCACATAGGCTGCCTGGCCGGGATTGCCGATCAGCGTGGTGGCCGAGGAGAACAGCACGAAATAGTCCAGATCGAGCCCGGCGGTCGCCACATCGAGGTTGCGGGCACCGTCGACCTTGGGCGCCAGCACCTCCTCGAAGCGGTCATAGTCGAGATCGCGGATCAGCGCGTCGTCCAGCACCATGGCGGTGTGGATGAGGCCGGCGATGCGCCCGTGGCGCATGCGAAGCTCTTCGATGAACGCCGCGCAGGCGCGCGCATCGCGCACGTCGAGGCTCTCGGCGACGATCTCGGCGCCATCCACCTCCAGCGGCGGATCGATGACGCCGCGGCGCGAGGCGACGACGATGTGCTTCGCGCCCCGTTCCGCCAGCCAGCGGGCGGTCTCGCGGCCGAAGCCGCCCGTGCCGCCGACCACGACATGCACGCCCTCGGCAGCCGCCACAAAGGCCGGCTTCTCGGCCGGCATCGCGGAGATGTCGGCCGGCGGCCGGACCAGGATCTTGCCGACATGCCCCGAACCCTGCATCAGCCGGAAGGCGGCGCGCACATCGTCGGCGGCAAAGACGCGATGGGGCAGGGGCCGCAGCGTGCCGGCCTCGAACAGGCGCTTCAGCTCGGCGAGCATCTGCTGCGCCAGCGCCGGCCGGGCGGCGATGAGCTGGTCGGCATCGACGCCGAAATAGGTGAGATTCCGCGCGAAGGGCCGCAGCCCGATGCTGGTGTTCGCCACGAAGTCGCGCTTGCCCAATTCGACGAAGCGGCCGAACGGCTTCAGCGCCCGCAGCGACAGCTCCATCGGCCGTCCCGCCAGCGAGTTGAGCACTACGTCGCAGCCGCCGTCCGCGCGCAGCGTCTCGGCGAACTGGGTGTCGCGGGAATCGTAGACCGCGTCCGCGCCGTACAGCCGGACCAGGGCGCGCTTCTCCGGCGACCCGGCGGTGGCGACGATGCGCGCGCCCCGCGCCTTGGCGATCTGCATCGCCGCCAGCCCGACGCCGCCGGCGGCGCCGTGGATCAGCACGGTCTCGCCGGCTTCCAGCCGCGCGCACTGCACGAGGCCGTACCAGGCGGTGAGGAAGGCGACGGGAAGCGTCGCCGCCGCATCCAGCGACACGCCGGCCGGCACCGGCAGCACCGCAGCGGCGGGCACGGTCGTGTGCGTGGCGAACGAGCCGGGGGCGAAGGCGACGATCTCGTCGCCGGGCCGGATATCGGCGACGCCATCGCCGACACGCACGACCCTGCCGGCGCACTCGAAACCGAGGGTCGGGCCGGCGAAGCCGCTGGCGAGCATGTCGTCGCCGATCAGGCCCTGCGCGAACATCACGTCGCGGAAGTTCAGCGCGGCGGCAGCGATTTCGATCTCTATCTCGCCGGCTTCCGGCGCGCGGCGGGATTCCGGCCGCCAGACGAGGCGGTCGAGCGAGCCCGGCCGCTGCATGGCGAGCCGGGCCGCCGCCTCGGAACCCACGGCGCGCTCCGGCGCCGCCGGGGCGAGGCGGACGGCCTTCAGGCCGCGATCGTCAAGCACCAACTCGCGCTCGCCGGGCAACCCGACGATGGCGCGCGCCAATTCGTTCATCGCCGCGCCGTCGACGACGGTCCGGTCGAGAGCGATCAGCCTGACGTCGAGATCGGGATATTCGTTCATCGCCGTGCGGGCGAAGGCCCACAGCGCCGCGGCGGCGGGCGAGCCGCCCAGCGGGTCGCCGTCGACCAGCAGGCGCAGGGCGGGAGAGCCGGCGTCGGCGCCGGCGCGAAGGACCTCCAGCAGCGCGCGTGTCTCGTCCATCGCCGCTGCGAGCGAGGCGGCGTCCACGCCGGGTGACGGCCGCCACACGAGCACGGCGCCGCTCCTGGCGGCAGGCAACGACAGATCGGGGTCGAGTACGTGGCCGGCGTCCGAAACCAGGCATGAGCGCGCATCCTCCCTCAGCAAGGCCATCACGGCCTCCCCAACCACCCGGTGGTCGGGCGCCTCCGGGGCCGGAGCGCCGATCACCGCGATGTCCGTCGCCGCCCGGGCGCTGCGCAGCCGGCGCTCGCCGCGCACGGTGCCGGCGGGCGCATCGATGGTCAGCAGCCGCGCGAAGCCGCTCGCCGCGAAGCCGAGCGCGAGAAGCGCGCCGCCCGGCCGCAGGGCCGCACCGAGCCGCCGACCGAGCTCGCCGGCCGGATCGAGCGGCTGACGCGGATCGGCATGGAGGACCAGATCGGCCGCGGGCAGGGCTTCCTCGTCGCAGAGCGCCATGCCCTCGGAGGGGCGCACGCGGTCGGCGAGGCGGGGGCGGGCGGAAGCGTCGGCGGGCAGGATGGCGAGGTTGATGGCACCGGCTTCGGCCAGAGGGCGCAGCGCCTTGAGCACCGTGCCGTGACGCTCGACCAGCAGCACGGCGAGGGGCGCGTCGAGATCGCGCGAAGCCGCCTTCACCAGCGCCACCGCCTGCTCGGCGACGGCGCGGGCGGCCGGCGAGGCGGCCTCCCATTGGTCGACGAGACCGGCGGCATGGGTGAGAGCGAGGGCACCGCGCAGATGGGCGGCGAGGTCGACGACGAGACGGGCGCCGATCGCAAGTTCGGCGGCGCGGTCGGGAGCGATGCGCTCGATCTCGTGCAGCAGCGGCTCCGGGGTCGGCAGGTCGCTCTGCGGCAGGACGCGCCAACCCTCCTCCGATGCGTAGCGGGCGAGCCCGCCCTCGGACAGGATGTCGAGCAGCGCGAGGAAGGCGCCGCGGCGCTCGGCGGAGAGACGGCCCTGCGCGATCAGCGCCTCGATGTCGAGACGCTCGGCAGCGAGCATTTCTTCGCCCGCGACCCCGGCCACCGCGCGATGGGCGATGGCATAGGCGAGCGCGTCGAGCATCAGCGCATCGTCGGCGGTGGGAACGTCGCCGGCGGCATCGAGGAAGGTTTCGATGCGGCTACCCGCGTCCGTGCGCGCCGGGCCGAGCCGGACATAGCTCTGGCGGAAATCGTGGTCGAGCTCGTCCTCGGCGGCGAGCGCCACCGCCCGAAGCTCGACGCCCTCGATGCGGGCGGTCTCGGTATCGGTTTCGTCGAACAGCGCGACGTCCAGCTCTAGCGCGCGCGGGCTGGCGCGACGGACCGTCAGCGCGGCGCGCACCGGCGCCGCCGCGCCACGCACGGTAAGCCTGGCGAAACGGATCGGCAGATAGGCGGTGCCGGCACGCGTCGGCTGGCCCTCGGCGGCCAGCACGAGCCCGTGCAGCGCGGCGTCGGCCAGCGTCGGCGGGAGAAGATACGGCTCCTGCGGCTCGTCGGGCGCGGCGAGGTCGAGATGGATTTCCGCGCCGATGCGCCGGGCGGAGCGGACGAGGCGGAAGGAGGGGCCATAGTCGAGCCCGAGCCGGGCGGCGGCGGCATAGAGCGCCTCGGCATCGAGCTCGCTCTCGCCCTCCACCTCGGGCGGCGGGGCCAGCGGCGCGCTGACGCCGCTATCGGCCAGCACCCGGCCACGCGCGTGCAGGCTCCATTCCTCGGAACCGCGGGCGCGGGAGGAGATGACGACGCCGCCCTCGGCGTCGACGGCGACGCGCGTCTCCAGGCTCTCGCCGGCGGAGAGACGCAGCGCCGAGAAGATGGCGAACTCTTCCAGCCGCAGCCGGTCGGTGCCCAGCGCGCCATGGCCGGCGGCCAGCGCCATCTCGGCGAGCGCCGTCGCCGGCAGCACGACATTGCCGCCGACCTTGTGGTCGGCGAGGAAGGGACGGGAATCGATGTCGAGCGTGCCGCGCCATTCGCTGCCATCGCCGAGCAGCCGGGCGCCGAGCAGCGGATGATCATCTATGCCGGTGCCGATCAGGTCGATGGCCTCGCCCGTGCGCGGCGGGCGAATCGGCTGGCGGTGCCACGGCGTCTTGGGCAATTCGATGCGGCCGGGCGGGGCAGGGGGGCCGAAGAGCTTGGCCTCGTCCACCGCCGCGCCATTGACCAGCGCGGCGAGAAGGGTGCGCTCGACCGGGTCCTCGTCGGCGGTGTCCTTCTCCTGCAGCGACGCGAGGACGGTAGCGGGGCGCCCGGCATCGGCGAGGATTTCGCGCAGGAAGCCGGTCAGCACCGCCTTGGGACCTATCTCCAGGAAGATGCCGATGGAGCTGTCGCGCGCGGCGGTGCGCACCGCCGCGTCGAACTGAACCGGCTGGCGGATGTTGTCCCACCAGTAATAGGCGTCGAGCGAGGCGTCCTCGATCGGCTCGCCCGTGACGCCGGAGATGAACGGGATCGCCGGCGCGCGCGGCACCAGCACGGTGAGCACCTCGAAGAGATGCTCGTAGAGCGGCCCCATGGCCGGCGAATGGAAGGCGTAGTCGATGCCAAGGCGCTTGCCGACCACGCCCCTGCGGCGGGCGAGGCGCAGCACCGCGTCGACCGCGCCGGCCGGGCCGGACAGCGTCACGCCTTTCGGCGCGTTGACGGCGCCGATGACCACCTCCGGCTGGGCGGCGGCGGCGACGAGCTCGCCAGCCTGCGCCGGGCTCGCCATCAGGAAAGCCATCACGCCGCTGCCGCGCGTCTCGCCCTGCAGCTGGCTGCGCCAGTAGATGAGATGGGTAGCGTCGGACAGGCTCAGCGCGCCGGCGATATAGGCGGCGGCGATCTCGCCGACGCTGTGGCCGACGACGGCCGCGGGCATGCAGCCATTCGCCATCAGCGTGCGGGCGAGGGCAACCTCCAGCGCGAAGATCAGCGGCTGGGCGATCTCGGTAGCGGCAAGCTTCGCCTCGTTCGGCGGCTGGCGGAAGGCTTCCGCCAGCGACCAGCCGGCGAGCGGCTCGAACAGGGCGTCGATCTCCTCGACGGCGTCGCGGAAGGCGGGGCTCGCCTGCCAGGCGGCGCGGCCCATGCCGGCATACTGGCCGCCATTGCCGGTGAAGACGAAGGCGACGCCAGAGCCGGAACCGCGCGGGGCGCCACGCAGCAGCGCGCCTTCGCCGGTGCCGCGGGCGATGCGGCGCAGCCTTGCCGGCGCGTCGGGAGCCTTCAGCGAGACGGCGAGGCGATGCGCCAGCCGCGCCCTCCCATGTGCTGCAGCATGGGCGAGGCGTTCGGGCGCCGGCTCGACCTCCAGCCGGTCGGCATAGGCGTCGGCGAGAGCGGAAAGCGCCTGCGGATCGTGCGCCGAGATCATCAGCACCGGCGCGGCGGCGGGCGCGTCGCGCGCCGGCAGCTCGTGCGCTTCCGGCAGGCGGATCACCGCATGGGCATTGGTGCCGCCGAAACCGAAGGAGGAGATTCCGGCGACGCGGGATTCGGCGTCCAGCGGAAGCGGTTCGGCCGCCGGGGTGAGGTTGAGCGCCTCGAAATCGATGTACTCGTTGAGCGTGTCGAGATGCAGCGACGCCGGCAGTTCGCGCCGTTCCAGCGCGTTGAGCGCCTTGAGCATCCCGGCGAGGCCGGAGGCCGGCTCCAGATGGCCGATGTTCGATTTCACCGAGCCGACCGGCAAAGGCGAGGCGCGCCGCTTGCCGACCGCCGAGCCGATGGCGAGCGCCTCGGCGGGATCGCCGACCAGCGTGCCGGTGCCATGCGCCTCGATGAAGGCGAGGCGGTTGGGATCGATGCCGCGGCGCTCGTAGAGCTCTTCGAGCAGGCGCTGCTGGGCGCGGGTCTCCGGCATGGCGATGCCGTTGGTGCGCCCGTCCGAATTAGTGCCGCTCGCCATCACCACGGCGCGCGGCGTCCAGCCGGCGGCCGAGGCGCGGTCGAGCCGGCTCAGCACCGTCACCACGCCGCCCTCGGCGCGGACATAGCCGTCGGCCTCGCCGGAGAAGGGCCGGCAGCGGCCGGTGGGCGAGAGCATGCCGGCGCGGGAGAAGCCGATGAAGTGGAACGGGCTCGCCAGGATGTTCACGCCGGCGACGACGGCGGTGTCGATCTCGCCGCTCTCGATCGCCTTCACCGCCCGGTCGAAGGCGACCAGCGAGGAAGAGCAGGCCGTGTCGATGGTGAGGCTCGGCCCGGTGAAGCCGAAGACGTGCGAGATGCGGTTGGCAATGATGGACAGCGCGTTGCCGGTGACGAAATGCGCGTCGGCCGCCGAGATGTCGGAGATGAAGTGCAGCGAATTGTCGAGCGAGGAGGCGCCGACGAAGACGCCGACATTGCTGCCCGCGAGCGCCGACAGCGGGACGTTGGCGTCCTCGAACGCCTCGCGCACCAGTTCGAGCAGCAGGCGCTGCTGCGGGTCGATCTGCTCGGCCTCGCGCGGCGAGAGCCCGAAGGCGCCGGCGTCAAAACCATAGATGTCGTCCAGCACGCCGGCGGCGAAGGTGTAGGCACGGCCGGGCACGCCGCGGCCGGGATGCAAGAAGCGCTCATGCGACCAGCGGTCCGCCGGAATCTCGCTCACCGAGCATTCGCCGCGCGCCAGCAGCGACCAGAAGGCGGCCTCGTCCGCCGCTCCGGGCAGACGGCAGGCGCACCCCAGGATCGCCGCCGCATGCAGCGGGCGCTGGGAAACGGAAGACAGTGCGGCACCTGCGCCGTGAACGTTGCTATCCAATCGGCACCTCTTCAGGAATTCGCCGGAGTCCGGCGCCCGGCCGCAGAGGCCGGCGCTTCAGGCCGGGCCTCTGCGACGCAGCAATGGCGGAAGGGCGGGGCGCGAGCGGCGCTCTAGCCCTTCGCGGCTGCGGCGGTCGCCACGGAGGCGGCTGGCTCGCCCAGTGCCGCCTCCGCCGTCCGGCGGGAATGATCGATCCGCTGGCTGATCCGCGCGGAGATCGCGTCGGTCCAGCGGGCGAAGTCGTATTTGTGGGTGACGCGGGCCTGGCCCGCCGCGGCGCGGGCGGTGCGCTGCTCGGCATCCGCCGCCGCCTGGTACATAGCCTTCGCGGCAGCCTCGACATCGGGCGCGCCCCACTGGCCGATATAGCCGCGGCTCGCCAGATATTCCGGCGGCGCCGGGGTCTGCTGCACCGGCACCACGAAGGCGTTCTCCGCGTCGCAGAAATCCTGCGAGCCGGAATAGTCGGAGACGACCACCGCCTTGTTGGCGAACATGGCGTCGGCGATGAAGTAGCCGAAGCCTTCCGAGCGATGGAGCGAGACCATCGCGTCGACGCTCCACATCAGCGTCCAGTATTCCTCATTGGTCAGGTTGCCCTCGACCAACGCGATCCTGTCGTCGCCGGCGATGCGTTCCTCGATCTCCTCCCAATAGGAATCGATGTTGCTCCAGTGGCCGGGATTGACCTCGCGGATCTTGATGAGGAGGCGCACATTGAGGTCGCTGTCCTCGAAGGCACGCTGGAACGCCTTCACCACGTCGAGCGGGTTCTTGCGCACGATGGAAGAGCCGAACTCGGCCGCGGTGAGGAAGACGAACTCGGACGGCTCGCGCCGGAACCGATCGAGGAACGGCACGTAGGCCAGCGGCTGGTGCAGCCCCTTATCGACCACGGTGACCGGCACCGGGGTGATCTTGCGGTAGGCCTCGGCGACGTAGTTGCTCGGCGTCCAGATCTCGTCGACGGCGAGCGCGCCGAGCGTATGGTTAGCCGGCGGACGATCGCTCTCCCACAGATAGAAGCCGATGATGTGCGCGTCCTCGCAGATACCGGCGAAGCGAGCGATCATCTCCGGCGCGCGGTCGGCGTTGACGCAGAGCAGCACGGTGCGGGCACGCACGCCCACATTCGGGTTGTAGTCGGCATCCGGATTGACGCAGGCGCCGTCGTCGGCGTTGAACACCAGCGGCGAGAAGCCCGACAGCGCCTCGACGAACATGTTGAGGTTGCGCCCGAGGCCGCTCTCATTGGCGTGGCCGATGATGACGAGGTCACGGCGCGGCACCTCGTCGCGCAGCGCGATGGGCTCGGCCTCGATCCGCCCGGTGGCGGAAAGCACGGAGAGCTCCGGCGCGCGGGCATAGACGTCGCCCTGCAGCCGCTCGTGCCAGAAGGCGGCGCCGCGCTCGGCGATGGCCACCTCGGGGTAGGGCGTGTCGGCGAGAATGGAGATCAGCGCCAGGTCGAAGCGGGTGAACTCGCCATTGCCGCCGGCGCCCCAATAGGCGCGCCAGGTGTTGGGCGTGAAGGAGAGCCGGTCGGGCTGGGTGACGTCGAGCGCGACCTCCTTGAAGGAGGTGAGGCGCACGAAATCCTCGTCGCGCAGCCTGTTGCCGAGGCCCTGGTCCTCAAGGAGGAACAGCCAGTACCAGCTCCAGGGCAGGTCGCGGTTACGGTACATGTCGGCGGGCGCCGAGAGCGAGCGCCGCAGCCCGTCCGAGACAAGCTTGATGTTGTTCTTGTCGCCGATGAAGGGGGCGGTGGCGAACTTGTACTGGACGAGCCGCAGCCCTTCCTCGGTGAAGATGTCGATGTGCGGGTAGTGCCGCCGCCAGAAGGCGAAGAGGGTGAGGCTGATCTCGTGCTTCATCACCCGCCGATTCATCACCGGCTCGCTGAGCAGCGCGTGGATCTCGTCGGTCAGGCAGAAGACCTGGCGCTTGTACCAGTCCTCGAACACCTCGGAGACGATCCAGTTGGCAACCGACTGGCCGCCCGAGAGCTTGCCCTTCAGTTCGAGCCGCGTCGCCATGTAGCGGGTGTAGACCGAGGCGCGCCAGCGCGCCGGCGGCTCGTCGGAACTCTCCAGCCGCCGCGTCACATTGGGAATCTCGTGCCAGACGAGATGACGCATGCGCGCCTCGCGGGCGCTGGGTCCGATGCCGACGATGAAATGGGTGAGGTCCTCGCGCATCTCCGCGTCCGGCCAGAAGCCCTGCGCCGCGAAGGCACCGGCGGCGACGCGGGCGTCATCGACGCTGAACACCATCTGCCGGTGCGAGGCGAGGCGATAGCCCGTGACGTGGATGGGCATGTAGGCCTCGGGCGCGGTGGTGCGCTCGAATACGGTCACGCCGTCGACCTCGAGACGTAGCGTGACCGGTTTCATGATGTCGCCGCGGTGGAAGCCCCAGGCGAGGCACTGGCCGTCCTCGACGAACACACCGCCGATCACATCGGCATTGTCTGCAATTCTTAAGTAGTTATGGCACGAATCGGCCAACTCCCACGCGCCACGAAGTTGTTCTTCAGGTTTCAGATCGTCACCGATCATCCCTGTCTCCTGCAGATTTCGGATTGGAGAGGCTAGGCCTTCCCGCCCGAAATCGCGTCCAGCCTGATGTCCGAAGGTCTCAAAATTCATGAGCCACCCGTTTCGCTGGTCGACGGATTCGAGAGGGATCAGCCTTCGAACACCGTCAAAGTGCCCGTAGATGATGCGCGTGGTGTGCATTGCAGCATCAAAAATGACGGTCTGTCTAGATGCTGTTTTCTGTATTGTTGCACCAACTTTCGGCAGCGGCGGTATCAAATCACCAGAATCTCTTAGTATTTGATTCCATATCGTGAATTGATGGATTTTCGAATGAATCTCTTACCGCTATCAAAGGAGTCTTTGCTGATCGTCTGGATTAATTAGACTCACTAGATTGCGGCGACAACATGAAACCGACCGATACGGTGCTTACCTACCAGCCAATGACAGCAATTCTCCGCGTGAACTCGGCGGCATGACCATAGGTGATCTGTTGCGTCGCAGGAACGGTTCGGTTGCGGTGCAACTGTCCTGGCATACCACCGCCGTCTCGACGACGGCTCCTGTCGGCGGCGCCCGGAGGAGAGGTATCGGAGGTCGTGGAGGGCAAACCTAACGCGCTCGGCGTCGGAAGGTTCCATCCATATGTATATTTCTGCCGGAGTGGACATGAAGGGTGAAACGCGTAATTCTATTATCAACATGGGCTATGCGCCCGAACCATCTATCTTAGATATTTTAGCTTTGCTTACAGCGCGTGAGGAAGTATGAAAACACCGCTCGAAGCAGTCGTTCGGTCCGAGGGTGAAGTCCGGCTCGGCTGGGCCGGATCGACCACGCTGATGGACTATCTGAACTTCGAGGATGCGCTGAGCCCGGTCATGACCGCCATGGTCGGCGGCCTGCCGGTGCGTCGCGTTCCGGCAAAATCGCAATCCGTGCGCATGGCCGCCATCGGCGCCATCGGCCACACCTTCGAGGGCGGCCAGGTGCATGTCTGGGGCACGGGCTGCTCGCCCTGGAAGAACCCTTCGGCACCGGCCGACCAGCGCATTGCCTTCGCGCCTTCCGGCCATGGCGGCATCGTGCTGCACGCCACCAGCGGCCCGGTGGCCGAACGGCTGATGGCCAATGGCGATGCGCGGCCGGGCCTCTATGGCGATCCGGCCTGGCTGCTGCCGCGATTCTATCGCCCGCGCATCCGCAAGAAGTGGAAGCTCGGCGTTATCCTGCATCTCTCCGAGCTCGCCGACCGCTCCTATGAAGCGCGCCCGCTACCGGCGTTTGCGCGCTACCGCGTCCCGGACGAGTTCAAGAACGACGTCCATCTCATCACCACGGTGACGCCGCTCGGCGTGCCGGCGCTGAAGGCCAAGCTCGACGAGATCCTTGCCTGCGAGCGGATCGTCTCGATGAGTATGCACGGCCTCGTCGTCGCCGAGGCCTATGGCATTCCCTGCCTGTATTTCCCGCCGCTGTCCGAACCACGCGGCCTCGGCCGGCTGGCGCTCGATCCCGACGGTCCGGCGGATCTGCGAATCGTCGACCTCTATCTCGGGCTCGGCCGCCGGCACATCCCTGCCTATTTCCAGGACCGCGGCCTGCCGACCGACTGGCAGGCGCTGATGGATGCGGTCGACCGCACCTGGGAGCCGGCCGAATTCGACGCCGAGCGGCTGATCGATGCCTTCCCGTTCACGCCGTCTCCCCTCAAGGCGCCTTCGGGCAAGAGCATCTGGGAGCATCCGGTCATCAAGGGATTGGTATTGCAGCATGACGTGGCTTTGCTGCGTCAGCAGGATCGTGACGCCGACGGCGGTCGGCCGATCGTGGTGAACCAAACGGAAGCGCGGGCGTTGGAGCCGGAAGCGAAGGGAGCACGCGTGCCCGGTCCGGCTTCATCGGCGGTAACGAAAGTCGTCGGCTACCCGAAGGCTCCGGCCGCCGGGCTGACGCCGGGACTGTCTACGCTTCTGCGCATGAACGCCGACCGGATCTCCATCCCGCTCTCCTGGGCGGCGACGACTCGGGAGACGCCGCACGCGAATCTCGGCGATACGCTGAGCGCTCTCATCGTCGCCGGCATGGCCGGCGTCACCGTGCGGCGCGCCGGCTTCGACCAGCCGATCGAGCGCATGGTTGCGGTGGGCACCATCGGCCACAACCAGCGCAACGGCGTGCTGCATTTCTGGGGCACCGGCGTGGATGCCGAACGCAACCCGGTCGACCCGCTGGTGCGCGGTTATGTCCGCCCCGCCGACACCGAGTTCAACGTGCATGCGCTGCGCGGACCGAACAGCGCCCGCACGCTGCGCGCCGCCGGCATCGAGGTGCCCGACATCTTCGGCGACCCGGTGTGGATGCTCCCCCGCTTCTGGCCGATGAAGGAGGTGGAGAAGACGCACGATCTTGGCGTCATCCTCCACATCACCGAGCTGGAGGACCGCACGCCCGAGGCCGGAGCGAAGCCCTCGCTACGCCGTTATCACGTACCGGACGCCTTCAAGGACCGCATCCGGCTGATCAATACCCATTGCCCGCCGACCGCCGAGGCAATGCGGGCGAAGGTGGCGGAGATCGTCTCCTGCCGCGCCATCGTCTCGACCAGTCTGCACGGGCTCGTCATCGCCGAGACCTACGGCATCCCCTGCGCCTGGTTCGCCACCTATGGCGACGGGGAGGGGAGGATGCTCGACCTCGGCAACCCGCAGCACCAGATCGACCACCGCATGCGCGACTTCTATTCGGGTGTCGGGCGGACGACGCTGTCCTCCTACTGCCTCGACCGTTCCAAGCCGACCGACTGGGGCGCGGTGCTGGCCTGGGTCCACGGCAAGTGGCGCCCGCTCAGCTATGACGACCGGCCGCTGATCCGCGCCTTCCCGCTGCCGCTGGCGGTGTCGCCGGAGGAGATGAACTGGCCGCTGCCGGCCGAGATCGTCGATCGGATCGACTATTGAGCGGGACGGCGGATCGCGCCGGTCCCTCTCTCGCCTTCGCCGCCGCGCGCACGGCCTTGCCGGCGCCGCAGGCGGGGCAGGGCGTGCAGGCCGCCCGCGCCGCGGAAGGGACGGGCGGAGACTTTTCCGGTCGCTGCTTCCTGTTCCTGCAGGGGCCGGCCTCGCCCTTCGGCTTCCGCCTCGCGCGGACGCTGGCCGGGCGCGGGGCGCGAATCGTCAAGGTGCATCTGTGCGGCGGCGACCTCGTCTTCTGGCCCGCCCGCGCGCGTCTCTTTCGCGGACGGCCACAGGACTGGCCGACCTATCTGGAGCGGCTCATGGCCGAGGAAGCGGTGAGCGATGTCGTGCTGTTCGGCGACTGCCGGCCCTATCACGCGCCGGCGGTGCGGCTCGGCCATGCGCGCGGGCTCCGGCTCCATCTGCTGGAGGAAGGCTATGTGCGCCCCGGCTGGATCACCTGCGAGCGCCGTGGCGTGAACGCTCATTCCGACCTGCCGCGCGCACCCGAATCGCTTCGTGAGGTGGCGGTAACCGTGGCCGAGCCGCCGAGCCGCGCGCCGCTACCCGAGCCCTTCCCCCGGCGGGCGATGTGGGACGTCGCCTGGCATGCGGGCTTCGCCGCGCTGGCGCCGCTGTTCCACCGCTACCGGCGCCACACGCTGGCGCATCCGGCGGTGGATTATGCAGGCTGGATTGTTCGCTGGCTAAATTCCAACAGCGCGACGAAGCGTGACCGCACGGCCCGGGCGCGGCTTGGGGAAGGGGTGTCCTATTTCCTGCTGCCGCTGCAGCTCGAGGGCGACTACCAGATGCGGGCGCATTCCAGCTTCCGCTCGGTGGAGGAGGTGGTGCGCCTGGTGCTCGCATCCTTCGCGCGGTCGGCTCCCGCCGGGGCGGTGCTGGCGGTCAAGCGGCATCCCTACGACACCAGCCTGCCGGCCACGCGCCGCAAGGTGGAGCGCGTCGCCGCGGAATTCGGCCTCACGGAGCGCGTCGTCTTCATCGAGGGCGGCGACATCGAGCCGCTGGTGAAGGCGAGTGCCGGCGTGGTGCTGGTGAACTCGACCACGGCGCTGCAGGCATTGCGGCACAACAAGCCGCTCAAGGTGCTCGGCCGCGCCACCTACGACATGCCGGGGCTGGCCCATCAGGGGCCGCTCGACGGCTTCTGGCACGAGGCGGCGGCGCCCGATCCGCGGCTCGTCGAAGCCTATCGCCGCGTCGTTCTGGCGCGCACGCAGATCGCCGGCGGCTTCTTCGCCCCGGCGGCGATCGAACGGGCGGTAGTTGGCCTCGTCGCCCGAATGGCGGAGGAGGCGCGACCGGCATGAGCGCAAGACCCGTCGGCGAACGCCACATCCTCATCACCGGCGCATCCGGCGGCCTCGGCGCCGCGCTGGCGCGGCATTATGCACGGCCCGGCGTGGCGCTGGTGCTGATCGCCCGCGGCCCGGAGCGGCTCAACGCCGTGGCCGACGAATGCCGGGAGCGCGGCGCGCAAGTGAGCACGGTGGCGCTCGACGTACGCGAGAGCCGGACGCTGGCCGAGCTCATCGCCCATATCGACGTGCAGTCGCCGATCGACACCGTCATCGCCAATGCCGGCGTCGAGGCGAGCCTCGGCCGCGACGGCCAGGCCGAGGCGCTGCCCGACGTGCTGGCGCAGATCCGCACCAATGTGGAAGGCGCCGTTGCCACCGTGCTGCCGCTGATCGACCCGATGCGGGCAAGGGGCGGGGGCAGGTTGGTGCTGGTCGCCTCGCTGGCCGGGCGCATGCCGCTACCGGATCAGCCGACCTACAGCGCCACCAAGGCGGCGCTCATCGCCTTCGGCGACGCGCTGCGTCCGCGGCTGGCGGCGCAAGGGGTGCGGCTGACGGTCGCCTGTCCCGGCTTCATCGCCACCGGCGTCACCCGCACCTATCGCGGCTGGCGACCGTTGCAATGGAGCCCCGAGCGGGCTGCCGCCGTCATCGCCGCGGCGAGCGAGCGGGGCGCGCGCAGTATCGCCTTCCCCTGGCCGCTGGTGGCGCTGGTCGGGCTCGGGCGCTGCGTGCCGGCCTTCCTGCGCGAGGCGGTGCTGCGGTTGTTTTTCGCGGTGCACATCGGGCAGTCGAGAAGAAGTGACGCCGACGAAGAGCACGAAATGCCGCCAAGGCGCGCCATGGCAGCGCGCGATATCTCCATATGATCGTCACAGACGATCCTTATTTCTCATCTAATGGCAGACATATACACACACAACGTCTGCATATATTTATAAATTGAAATGAAATTCATATACTGACTTCATGTTGACGTATTTTGTCGTATGTATACTATCTCGCACTTGCGAAATACCGGGAGGCGGACCGTATTTTATTACCGACACCCCCTTTGAACGTCGAGGAGAACACCGATGGCCGACTCCAAGATCGTCCCAGTCATTCTCGCGGGCGGATCCGGCACACGACTCTGGCCGATCTCACGCGATTCCCTGCCGAAGCAGTTCCTGCCGCTCTCGACCTCCGGCGGCACGCTCTATCAGGACACGCTGCAGCGCGTGGCGCCGGGCGACATGTTCGCCTCGCCCATCATCGTCACCAATGACGAGTTCCGCTTCTTCGCCCAGCGCCAGGCCCGCGAGATCGGCATTGAGCCGACCGTGCTGCTGGAGCCGGTGCGCCGCGATTCCGCGCCGGCGCTGATCGCCGCCACGCTGCTTGCGCAGCAGCTCCATGGCGAGGAGGCGATCCTGCTGGTCCTCGCCGCCGACCATGTCATCGGCGACACCGCTTCCTTCCACGATGCCTGCGGCAAGGCGCTCGGCGCCGCCGGGCTCGGCCATATCGTGACCTTCGGCATTACCCCGACCGAGCCGCGCACCTCCTACGGCTATATCCGCCGCGGCGCGGCGCTAAACGGCGGCTCGGCCGCGCAGGTCGAGGCCTTCGCCGAGAAGCCGACCGCCGCCGTGGCGCGCGACTATGTCGAGGCCGGCTATCTGTGGAACTCCGGCAACTTCCTCTTCCCCGCGCATGTGATGCTGGAAGAGGCGGAGAGCTTCGAGCCGGAGATCGTCGAGGCGGTGCGCCGCGCCGTCGAGGGCTCCAAGAGCGACCTCGGCTTCTGCCGGCTGAGCGCCGATTTCCACGCCGCGCCGAGCCTGTCCATCGACTACGCCGTTCTTGAGCGCACCAGCCGCGCCGCGGTAGTGGAAGGCACCTTCCCCTGGTCCGACGTCGGCAGTTGGAACGCCATGCGCGAGATCGGCGCGGCGGACGAGAAGGGCAACGTGCAACGTGGCTCGGTGCGGGTCATCGATTCCGTCAATTCCTACGTCCATTCCGAAGGCCCGCTGGTCGCGGCCATCGGCGTGGAAGGGCTCTCGGTGGTGGCGACCGGCGATGCCGTGCTGGTCATGCCGTCCGAGCGCTCCGAAGAGGTGAAGCACCTCGTCGCTTCGCTCAAGGCCGAGCGCCGCAACGAGGCCAATGAACATCCCAAGATGCACCGGCCCTGGGGCAGCTACGAGACCATCAATCTCGGCGGCCGCTTCCGGGTGAAGAAGATCATCGTCGATCCGGGCGAGCGGCTGTCGCTGCAGAAGCACCACCACCGTTCCGAACACTGGATCGTCGTGCACGGCACCGCCGAAGTCACCGTCGGCGAGACCGTCTCCATGCTTCAGGAAAACGAGTCGACCTACATCCCGCTCGGCGCCGTCCACCGCCTGACCAATCCCGGCCGCATTCCGCTCGAGCTCATCGAGGTCCAGGTCGGCTCCTATCTCGGCGAGGACGACATCGTGCGGCTCGACGACGTCTACAACCGCGTCGAGAGCGCCGCGGCCGTTCACGTCTCCTGAGAGGCGGCTCCGGGATCCCGATCCCCCAATGCGAGCGAAGCGAGGCACGACCATGGGTCTCCGGCGCATCTGGACGAACATCCTTCGAGGCCCGGCCGTCCCGGCCGAGCCTCCCGGCAGGCGGTCGGGCAGGGGAAACGGGAATTTCGAGTCAGGTTTTGACGAAGAAGGAACAAGCGACGTGATTGAGAACTCGCTGCGCAACATCGTCCGGGACAAGGGCGCCGTCCCACTCACCTGGGCCGCCGCTACCAAGGTCCAGCACTACCTCAACCTGGGCGACGCCCTCAGTCCGGTCATGGTGGCCCTCGTCTCAGGGAAACCGATCATCCACCAGGCACATGACGCCCTCTCCGTGCGCATGGCGGCGGTCGGAACCATCGCCCAGAACATGAAGGGCGGCGACGTCTCGATCTGGGGCACCGGCTCGTCGCGCTATCTCCAGACCGCGCAGGAGGGCGAGCGCGTCGTCTTCCGGCCCGATCCGGCGACCCGCTACCGGGTCTACGCTACGCGCGGCCCGGTCGGCCGCGCCATCCTCGGCGAGGAGAACGCGGTCGGCGCGCCGGTCTACGGCGATCCGGTCTGGGCGCTGCCGCGCTTCTACAACCCGAAGATCGAGAAGAAGTGGGAGATCGGCGTCATCGTCCACCTCTCCGATCTCACCGACCGCGCGCTCGATACGCTGCCGCGCGAGGCCTATGAGCGCTATCACGTGCCGGCCGACTTCAAGGGCAGCGTGCGCATCATCAACACGCTGACCGCGATCAGTGCGGAATCGATGCGCGAGAAGCTGGACGAGATCCTCGCCTGCAAGCGCCTCGTCTCCACCAGCCTGCACGGCATGGTGTTCGCCGAGAGCTACGGCATACCCTGCCTCTACTTCGCCCCGCGCGGCACGCCGGACGGGCTGATCAACCGCAAGCTCGACCCGGACGACGGCTACGACCTGCGCATCACCGACCTCTACCAGGGGCTCGGGCGCACCCATCTGCCGGTCTATGTCCAGCGCCGCAACAAGCCGACCGACTGGGAACACCTGATGTGGTCGATCGACCTCGCCTGGGAACCGGTCGAGTTCGACATCGATCCGCTCATCGACGCCTTCCCGATCGACGTTGCGCCGATCAGCGCGCCGGCGGGCGCGAGCATCTTCGAGCATCCGCTGATCCGCGACATACCCTACGCCCATGGCGGCGGCGCGGCCCCGCCCAAGGCGCGGGTGGCGGAGGCCCATGCTGTTGCGGGGTGACGAGAGCGGCGCGGGAGCTCCTCCGCTCCTGCGGACGCCGCATCAGACGGTTCCGCGGCCGGCGAGCCGCGGGACCGTGATGATCGACGGCTACAACCTCGCGCTGGAGACGGGCACGGGTGTCGCCACCTATGCCCGCAACCTCAGCTTCGCCTGTGGTGAGCTCGGCTATCGGACGGAGATCCTCTACGGCACCCGTGCATCCCCCAGCACGGACCCCCTGCTGCGGGAGATCTCCTTCTTCGATCCGAATGCCGGCTCACCCTCCTTCCTGCTGGAACTGAGCCGGCGGCTGGTGCAGCTCTGCACCTCGCCGCTCGGCCTGCGCGCGCGGCCGGTGCCGATGACCGGCAAGGTCATCTCCCGCACCTTCCAGTCGCGCATGCCGCATTACGACCTGATCTGGAACGCGCCGGAGCTGTTCTCGCGCAGCTACTGGCACTTCCGCGCCTACAAGCATTTCCTCACCGTCGGCGGCGTGACGCGGCCGGACCTGATGCACTGGACCTATCCGCTGCCGATAAGGCTGCCGGGTACGCGCAACATCTACACACTGCACGACCTCGTGCCGCTGCGTCTGCCCTTCACCACGCTCGACAACAAGAAGATGTACAAGCGGATGATCCAGGGCGTGCTCAAGCGCGCCGACCATATCGTCACCGTCTCCGAGGCGTCGAAGAAGGATATCGTCGAGCTGTTCGACTATCCGGAGGAGCGGATCACCAACACCTATCAGGCCGTCTCCATCCCGAAGAAATACGCCGACAAGCCCGACGACCTCGTGCGCGAGGAAGTGGAGGGGGCCTTCGGGCTCACCTACAAGGGCTATTTCCTGTTCTTCGGCGCCATCGAGCCGAAGAAGAACATCTCCCGCCTGATCGAGGCCTATCTCGCCTCGCAGGTCGAGGAGCCGCTGGTGCTGCTCGGCAAGACCGCCTGGAAGGCCGGAGAGGAACTACGCTTCCTCAATGAGGGCTCGAACCGCTATCTGGAGCAGCTCGACAACCTCACCTTCACCCGCGACCGCGTGCGCCGTTTCGACTACGCGCCGTTCCCGCTGCTGGTGAGCCTGATCCGCGGCGCCAAGGCGCTGGTCTTCCCCTCGCTCTATGAGGGCTTCGGCCTGCCGGTGCTGGAGGCGATGTCGCTCGGCACGCCGGTGATTACCTCCAACACCGCCTCGATCCCGGAAGTCGCGGGCGACGCGGCGCTGCTGGTCGACCCCTACGACCCGCGCGCCATCGCCGACGCCATTAAGGTCATGGCGACGGATTCGGCGCTGCGCGAGACGTTTTCCGCGCGGGGTAGGGCGCAGGCGGCGCTGTTCTCGGAAGAGCGCTACCGCGAGCGGCTGTCTTCGCTCTATGCCCGGCTGATGCCGGAGACCGCGCCGGTCGGCTGACGCCGGCGGAAGCTCAAATATCCGTCGTTTCGCCCTTTTCCGTCATGGTATTTTGGTGGCACTCGGCGCACCATGCGCCGTCGCCGCACCGTGCGGCATCAAGGGTGGGGACGGGGTATGAAATACGCATTCGCGATTGCGGCGCTGATCGCCAGCCTGACGCCGGCGGCGGCCGAGAAGTGGGACCTGTCGACGATGACCTGCAAGCAGTTCGTCGATAGCGACAAGGAGACGATCGGGATCATCCTCACCTGGCTCGACGCCTACTACAAGGACGAGGACGCCCCGCCGGTGATCGACACCGACAAGTTCGTCAACAATGCCGAGAAGCTCGGCGGCTATTGCGGCATGAACCCGGAGCTCGGACTCATCACCGCCTCGGACTCGGTGCTCGGCGACAAGTAGCCGGCAATCGGATGCGGAGGAGGGCGGTCGGCGCCTGCCGGCCGTGCCTCCGAGCGCAGGATTCGCCCTGAGGCGACTGTTGGGCGAATTTTTGGCGCCACAACCGCAGGACGAAACCTGCCACGCTAGAATACCTTTGACCCTCCGTTACTTACGCTTCGTTCACCATGATGGGCGATGCGCCGCATTTTCGCCTCACTCGGGCAGCCTCCTGAAGGACAAGGAGTGGGATCATGGCTATCTTGGCCATTGATCTTGGGTGAGGTGCGCTCGTCCCTTTCTGGTCTGCGCGATCAATGACGCAGGCTGCGGGGCAGGGCGCGGGATAAGCGGTCGGGGTGAATGGGGACGATTCCAGCTCTTGTACGAGCCACCGGCCTTGTCTCGGCACGCGGAGCCGCCATCCGGCTCGGCCGCATCGCGGCGCTGTGCGGCATCGGCCTCGTCGTTGCCAACTGCAGTGGCGGCAACAAGCTCTCCAGCCGGATCGACCCCAAATACGGCGTCTCTGCCAGCCCGCGTGTCATCGCCTTCGGCCAGCCGGTCCCCAAGGGCGGCGGCACCTATCGCGTCGGCAAGCCCTATGTCGTCGCCGGCAAGACCTATGTGCCGGCCGAGCCGACGAATTATCGCACCGAGGGTCTCGCCTCCTGGTACGGCGACGACTTCCACGGTCGCCTGACCGCCAATGGCGAAATCTTCGACATGCACTCCATCGCCGCGGCGCATCCGACGCTGCCGATGCCATCCTATGTGCGTGTGACCAATGTGCAGAACGGTCGCTCGATGGTGGTGCGCGTGAATGATCGCGGTCCCTATCACGGCAATCGCGTGATCGACGTCTCGCAGCGCGCCGCCGACCTGCTCGGCTTCAAAGGCCGCGGCACCGCCCGCGTGCGGGTCGAATATGTCGGCCGCGCGCCGCTCGAGGGTTCGGACGACGTCCAGCTCGCTTCGACGCTGCGCACCAACGGCAAGCCAGCCGCCATGCCGAACGTGATGGTCGCCTCCGCCGGTCCGCTGCGCGGCACCATGGCTTCCGTGCCGGTGCCGCCGAGCCGGCCGTTCGATCTCGGCGACGATGCCGAGGAGCAGGTGGCGCGGGCGCCTGCCGCTCCCGGCCCGGTCGCCCCGGTGCGCGTCGCCTCCAAGCCCCGTCCGGCCACGATCGCCGCCGCGCCGCTGCCGGCGCCGGCCATGGTTCCGGCCAAGCCCGCCCCGACCCGCCCGGTGCAGGTGGCGAGCTGGCAGCCGCCAGTCCGCACCACTCCCGTGCGCACCGCGCCGCCGGCACCCACCGCCCAGCCGGCCGCCTCGGGCGCGCCCACGGGCTGGGTCGTCGGCGCGCAGCCGGTCCTGGGCTATGCCGCCCCTGGCATCGACACCACGGTCGATACCGGCCGCGGCCTCTACTGATTTCCCGTCCGCCCACGCGCCGCATTGCGGCGGCCCCCGCCGGCTGCTAACTCTGCCTTGAGCCGGGGGAGGGTTGTTGAGCATGCTGCGCACGATGAGCCCCGACCAAAGCATTCCCGGCGGGACCGCCGCCCTCCGGACGGTCCTTCTCGCCTCTTTCGTCCTGTTCTGCCTTGCCGCCTTCGTGCTGCCCGCGCTCGCGCAGACGCAGCCGGAGATTGCCGCGCCTCAGGCGATCCTGATGGATTTCGAGAGCGGCACGGTGCTGTTCGAGAAGGCCGCGGACACGCAGAGCGCACCAGGCAGCATCGCCAAGCTGATGAGCCTTGCCGTGATCTTCCGCGAGATCACCGAGGGCCGGCTGTCGCCCGACACCGAGTTCAAGGTCTCCGAATATGCCTGGCGGCGCGGCGGCGCGCCCTCTGGCGGCGCCACCATGTTCGCGGCGCTGAACAGCTCGATCAAGGTCAGCGACCTGCTGCGCGGCGCCATCATCCCGTCCGGCAACGACGCCACCATCATCCTGGCCGAAGGCATCTCCGGCAACGAGCTCGGCTTCTCGGTGAAGATGAACGAGGAGGCCAAGCGTCTCGGCCTCACCGGCTCCAGCTTCCACAATTCCAACGGCCTGTCCGATCCCGACCAGAAGACCACGGCGCGGGACATGGCGAAGATCGCCACCCACATCATCCGCGACTACCCCGACCTCTATAAGATCTTCAGCGAGCCGGACTTTCTCTGGAGCAAGATCCGCCAGAGCAACCGCAACCCGCTGCTGGGCATGAGCCTCGGCGCGGACGGCTTCATGACCGGCTACCTGAAGGAAGGCGGCTTCAATCTCGTCGGCTCGGCGGTGCAGAACAACCAGCGGCTCATCGTCGTGATCCTCGGCGGGAAGAGCGAGAAGGAGCGGGCCGAGGACGCGCGCAAGCTGCTCGAATGGGGCTTCCGTTCCTTCGAATCCCGCCTGCTGTTCGAGCCCGGCCAGATCGTCGGCGAGGCGACGCTCTATGGCGGCGAGCGCGGCGGCGCGCCGCTGACCGGAACCGGGCCCATCCGGGTGCTGGTGCCGCGCAGCGGCGATGAGCGCGTCACCGCCAAGATCCGCTTCGACGGCCCGATCCGGGCGCCGGTGGAGAAAGGCCAGCAGCTGGCCCAGCTCGACGTCTATCGCGGCGACCAGCTGGCGCTGGCGGTGCCCTTGATCGCCGCCGAATCCGTGCCGGAAGGACCGCTGTGGCGCCGCGCCATGGACGGCGCCTATGAGCTGGTGGTCGGCCTGCTGCGCCAGGGCTACGCCAAGCTGACCAGCGCCGCGACAAGCTGAGCATGCCGCCGCGCAAGACCGACAAGGCCGAGAAAGCCGACGGGAACGTCACGGCGCTGCGCCGCGCGCGCGCGCCGGCGCCCGGCCGCTTCATTACCTTCGAGGGCGGGGAGGGCGCCGGCAAGTCGACGCAGGTGCGGCGGCTGCGCGAGAAGCTCGCCGAACTCGGCATCGAGGCGGTGGCCACGCGCGAGCCCGGCGGCTCGACCGGCGCCGAGATCATGCGCCATCTCATCCTCTCCGGCGCCGCCAAGCCGCTCGGCCCGCTCGCCGAGGCGGCGCTGTTCGCCGCCGCCCGCGCCGACCATCTCGACGCCACCATCCGCCCGGCGCTGGCCCGCGGAGCCTGGGTGGTCTGCGACCGCTTCGCCGATTCCACCCGCGCCTATCAGGGCGTGCTCGGCAATATCGATCCGCGCCTCATCGCGGCGCTGGAGGAGGTGACGGTCGGCGACACCCGGCCCGACCTCACGCTGATCCTCGACATTCCCGCGGAGGAGGGGCTGTCCCGCGCCTCTGCCCGCTCAGGGGTTGCCGCCGACCGCTTCGAGAGCGAGGGGGTGGGCTTCCACCGCCGCCTGCGCGAGGCGTTCCGCGCGCTGGCCGAGAATGAGCCGCAGCGCTGCGTGCTGATCGATGCCCGCCCCGACGCCGACACGGTAGCCGAGGCGATCTGGACGGCGGTGCAGGAGCGGCTGCGTCCCGCCCAGCCCCGCCGGAGGGCACGCCGGTGAGCGAAGCGGCCCCCGAAGGCGACCGCTTCGGCACCGCCCCTGCGCCGCGGGAGCGCACGCGGCTCATCGGCCATGAGGAAGCGCAGACCATGGTGCGCGCCGCCTGGGACGCCGGCCGGCTGCCGCATGCGCTGCTGCTCGGCGGGGCGGAAGGCATCGGCAAGGCGACGCTCGCCTACACGATCGCCCGCTTCGTATTGTCCGGCGGCGCCGCACCGGCGCATTCGCTCACCGTTGACCCGTCCCACCCGGCCGCGCGGCAGGTGGCGGCGCTCTCCCATCCCGACCTTCTGGTGCTGCGGCGCGTGCCGAACGACAGCGGCAAGCTGCCCTCGATGATCCCGGCCGAGCAGGTGCGCAAGGTGCGCTCCTTCTTCGGCTCTACGGCGGCGCTGGGCGGCTGGCGGGTCTGCATCGTCGACACGCTCGACGAGATGAACGCGCAAGGCGCCAACGCGCTGCTGAAGACGCTGGAGGAACCCCCGAGCCGCTCGCTCTTCCTGCTGGTCAGCCACGCGCCGGGCCGGCTGTTGCCGACCATACGTTCGCGCTGCCGCATGGTGCCGCTGCGCGCGCTTACCGGCGAGGAGGTCGTCGCGGCGCTGGAGGACCTTGCCGACGTCCTGCCAGACCTCGACCGCTCCCGCTTCACCGAGGCGGCGGAAGCCTCCGGCGGCAGCGTTCGCGAGGCGCTGAGCCTGCTCTCCGGCGACGGGCTCGCCGTGCGCAACGCGACGAGCGTGCTGCTCGACAGCTTGCCCGATGTCGACCCGAAGGCACTGCACGCGCTCGGCGAGAAGCTGCAGGGCGACCGGGGAGGGGCGCTGGAAAGCTTCGTCTCGACCGTCGAGGACTGGGTCTCCGACCACGCCACCGGGCGGCGCCAGAGCACCGCCGTTCGCCTTGCACGGCTGCCGGAGGTGTGGGAGAAGGTTCGCCGCGCCGCGGTCGACGCCGACGTGTACAATCTCGACCGCAAGACCCTCGTCTTCCGGATCTTCGCGTCGCTCGACGAGGCCGTGCGCCCCTGACAGCGCGGGAGCCGGACGTGCCGCAGGAACCGACCGTGAAGCCCGCCTTCTACATCACCACCGCCATCGACTATCCCAACGGCGCGCCGCATATCGGCCACGCCTATGAGAAGATCGCCGCCGACGCCCTCGCCCGCTTCAAGAAGCTGGACGGCTACGACGTGTTCTTCCTCACCGGCACCGACGAGCACGGGCTGAAGATGGCGCAGACGGCCGAAAAGCAGGGCCTCACGCCGATCGAGTGGGCGACGAAGAATGCCACGCGCTTCAAGGAGATGGACGCGCTTCTTGGCGTGGATTACGACCGCTTCATCCGCACCACCGACGAGGACCACATCCTCTCCTCGCAGGCCATCTGGCAGCGCATGGTGGAGGCGGGCGATATCTATCTCGGCGCCTATTCCGGCTGGTATTCGGTGCGCGACGAGGCCTATTACGCCGAGGACGAGACCACGGTGAATGCCGACGGCGTGCGCCTCGGCCCGCAGGGCACGCCGGTCGAGTGGACCGAGGAGAAGAGCTATTTCTTCCGCCTCTCGGCCTATCAGCAGAAGCTGCTCGACTATTACGACGCGCACCCGGATTTCATCCGCCCGGACGTGCGTCGCAACGAGGTGACGAGCTTCGTCAGGAGCGGGCTGCAGGACCTCTCGATCAGCCGCACTACCTTCACCTGGGGCATCCCGGTGCCGGGCGACGAAGCGCATGTGATGTATGTGTGGGTCGATGCGCTCACCAACTACATCACCGGCGTCGGCTATCCCGATACGGACAGCGCGAGCTTCAAGCGCTTCTGGCCGGCAGACCTGCACATCATCGGCAAGGACATCATCCGCTTCCACGCGGTGTACTGGCCGGCCTTCCTGATGTCGGCGGGCATCGCGCCGCCCAAGACCGTCTTCGCCCACGGCTTCATCCATAACCGCGGGGAGAAGATGTCGAAGTCGGTCGGCAACGTCATTGATCCCTTCGACCTCGCCAAGGCCTATGGCGTCGACGCGCTGCGCTATTTCCTGCTGCGCGAGATCCCGTTCGGCCAGGACGGCTCCTACAGCCACGAGGCCATCGTCGCGCGCACCAATGCCGACCTCGCCAACGACCTCGGCAACCTCGCCCAGCGCTCGCTGTCGATGATCGCCAAGAACCTCAGTGGCACGCTGCCGTCGCCCGGCCCATTGGCGCCGGATGACGCGGAAATCCTCGCCTCGGCCGATGCCATGGGGCCTAAGGTGCGCGAGGCGATGGAGGCGCAGCAGATCCACCAGGCGCTCGGCGTGATCTGGGCGGTGGTGGCGGACGCCAACCGCTACTTCGCCGCGAGCGCGCCCTGGGAATTGCGCAAGACCGATCCCGAGCGCTTCGGCACCGTGCTGTGGACCACCGCCGAGGTGATCCGCCAGGTGGCGCTGCTGGCGCAACCCTTCGTGCCGACAAGCGCAGCCAAGCTGCTGGACCTGCTCGATATTTCCTCCGACGCGCGCGACTTCGCCAGCCTCGGCGGGGCCGGGCGCTTGGCCGGCGGCACCGTGCTGCCTGCACCGGCGCCGGTGTTCCCCCGCTATGTCGAGCCCGAGGCGGCGAGCCCGGCATGATCGTCGACAGCCATTGCCATCTCGACTTCCCGGACTTCGCCGCGGAGCTCGATGCCGTCGTCGAGCGGGCCCGCGCGGCCGGCGTCGGCCGGATGGTGACCATCGGCACGCGCATTCGCCGGGCGGGCGAGGTGAGGGCGATCGCCGCGCGCTTCGGCGACGTGTTCTGCTCGGTCGGCACCCATCCGCACAATGCCGGCGAGGAAGCCGACATCACGCTCGACGAGTTACTGAGCGAAGCTGACCATCCCAAGGTCGTCGCCATCGGCGAGGCGGGACTCGACTATCACTACGACCTCGGTCCGCGCGAGGCGCAGCGCGCCGGCTTCCTCAGGCATATCGAGGCGTCCCGGCGCACCGGCCTGCCGCTGGTCATCCACGCCCGCGAGGCCGACGACGACGTCGCCGCGATCCTCGAAGACGAGAGCGGGAAGGGCGCCTTCCCCTTCGTGCTGCACTGCTTCACCGGCAGC
Source organism: Ancylobacter novellus DSM 506 (assembly GCF_000092925.1). Lineage (NCBI taxonomy): Bacteria > Pseudomonadati > Pseudomonadota > Alphaproteobacteria > Hyphomicrobiales > Xanthobacteraceae > Ancylobacter > Ancylobacter novellus. Next base: position 1,849,515 of record NC_014217.1, read on the forward strand.
GCCGACCTCGCCCGCCGTGCCGTGGCGCTGGGCGGCTATGTGTCCTTCTCCGGTATCCTCACCTACAAATCGGCCGCCTCGCTGCGCGAGATCGCGGCCGAATTGCCGGCCGAGCGGCTGCTGGTGGAGACCGACGCGCCTTATCTCGCGCCGGGCCCCTGGCGCGGCAAGCGCAACGAGCCTTCCTATGTGGTCGAGACCGCCCGTATACTGGCGGAAACTCGCGGCGTGACGCCGGACGAGATCGCCGCGCGCACCACCGAAAACTTCTTCCGCCTGTTCTCCCGCGCATCCTGAAGGCTCATCGACGGCATGGCGTTCACCTTCACCATTCTCGGCTGCGGTTCCTCGGGCGGGGTGCCGCGCGTCGGGCAGGGCTGGGGCGCCTGCGACCCGAAGGAGCCGCGCAACCGCCGCCGGCGCTGTTCCATGCTGGTGGAGCGCTTCGAGGACGGCGGGGACAAACCGACCCGGGTGCTGATCGACACCTCACCGGATTTGCGCGAGCAGTTGATCGACGCCGAGGTCGACCGGCTCGACGCCGTGCTGTTCACCCATGAGCATGCCGACCACACCCACGGCATCGACGACCTGCGCCCGCTGACCATCATGCACCGCCGGCGCATCGACGTTCATCTCGACGCCGAGACCTCGGCACTGCTGCACACGCGCTTCGGCTACTGCTTCGAGACACCGCCCGGCAGCGACTATCCGCCGATCCTCAACGAACACCGCTTCCAGGCCGGCGATACCATCCGCGTCAATGGGCCGGCCGGGCCGATCGAGGCGCAGGCCTTCCGGCAATATCACGGCTCGATCATCTCCTACGGCTTCCGCATCGGCGACCTCGCTTATTCGAGCGACCTGCACGACCTGCCGGCGGAGAGCCTGCCTTATCTCGAAGACCTCGACGTCTGGATCGTCGACGCGCTGCGCATCACGCCGCATCCGACGCATTTTTCGCTGAGCGAGGCGCTGGCCTGGATCGAGCGGATGAAGCCGCGCCGCGCCGTGCTGACCAACCTGCACACCGATCTCGACTACGACAGGCTGATGCGCGACCTGCCGGAAGGCGTGACCGCCGCCTATGACGGCATGAAAATCACGCTCTGACAGATAGTTGTGTCCGAAAGCTCAGAAATATCGGCGTTAGGAACCACGTCGATGTTTTCCATAATATGTCTTATGCGACTCGTAGACATGCGGTTCCGGAGCTAGAACGTGACGCCCTCCCGCGACATCTCCCGCCTCCTCGAGATCATGGCGGCGCTGCGCACGCCGGTCACCGGCTGCCCCTGGGACCTGAAGCAGGACTTCGCCTCCATCGCGCCCTACACCATCGAGGAAGCCTATGAGGTGGCGGACGCCATCGCCCGCGGCGACCTCGACGATCTGTGCTACGAACTCGGCGACCTGCTGTTGCAGGTCGTGTTCCACGCGAGGATGGCGCAGGAGCAAGGCGCCTTCGATTTCGGCGACGTGGTGAATGCCGTCACCACCAAGATGGTCCGCCGGCATCCCCATGTGTTCGGCGATGCGCGCGGGCGCGACGTGGCGGCGGTGAATGCCGCCTGGGAGGCGATCAAGGCCGAGGAGAAGGCCGAGCGCGTCGAGCGCCGTCGCCGGCACGGCCTGCCGCCCGAGCCGGAGCAGGGCCGTACGCTCGACGGCGTGCCGGCCGGGGCGCCCGCCCTCACCCGCGCGGTGAAGCTGCAGAACAAGGCGGCCAAGGTCGGCTTCGACTGGCCGCATGTCCGGCTGGTCCTGGACAAGATCCGCGAGGAGATCGCCGAGGTCGAGGCGGAAATCGATTCCGGCGACCGCGAGGCTGCGGCCGGCGAGGTCGGCGACCTGCTCTTCGCGCTGGCCAACCTCGCGCGGCATCTCGACGTCGACCCGGAAGCCGCGCTGCGCGGCACCAACGAGAAATTCGTCCGCCGCTTCGCCCATATCGAGGACACGCTCGCCGAGAATGGCCGCCGCCCGGCGGATGCCAGCCTCGACGAGATGGAGGCGCTCTGGCAGGCGGCGAAGACGGTGGCCCCGAAGGAGTAGGGCGCTCGGGCGCCCTGCCCTTTGTCCGGCCGCGCCTTCTTCAGGTCGTCATCCCGGCCGAAGCGCAGCGGAGAGCCGGGATCGCTCTCCATTCGGGTCACAGTCCCGGATCGGCCTAACGGCCGTCCGGGATCACTGGCCTATTGGCCCGCCCCCTTGATCCGCTTTGCCCCAAACCGCCGCTCTATGTGCTCGGCGCGGTCCGGCGGCACGCGCACGGCGAGGTGCAGCCGTCCGCCCTCGTCCTCACGCCGTTCCAGCACCTCGCTGTGGCGGTAGAGCCAGCTCAGACCCCGTCCGTCCGCCGCATCGAGGTCGACGCGCAGGCTCACCCGCTCGCGCGCCAGCCTCTGGCCGATGGCGACGAGGAGGGCGTCCACGCCTTCTCCGGTCAGCGCCGAGACGGGGATCGGCCGCGCATCGCCCTCGCGCCGCTCAGCGGTGTTGAACAGGCGCGCCCTGCCCTCCTCGTCGAGCCGGTCGATCTTGTTCCACACCTCGATGACGCGGTGGTCGTCCTCGGGATCGATGTCGAGATCGGACAGCACCGCCTCGACGTCATGCGCCTGCGCCTCCGCATCCTCGTGCGACATGTCGCGCACATGCAGGATGAGGTCTGCCTCAATCACCTCCTCCAGCGTGGCGCGGAAGGCGGCGACGAGCTGCGTCGGCAGGTCGGAGATGAAGCCCACCGTGTCGGAGAGGATGATGCGCTCGCCGCTCGGCAGCTGCACGGCGCGCAAAGTCGGGTCGAGCGTGGCGAAGAGCAGGTCCTGCGCCATCACGTCGGAGCGCGTGAGCCGGTTGAACAGCGTCGACTTGCCGGCATTGGTGTAGCCGACCAGCGCGACCACCGGATAGGGCACCTTCTTGCGGCTGGCGCGATGCAGCGCGCGGGTGCGCTTCACCTGCTCCAGCTCGCGCTCGATCTTCAGGATGCGCTCGCCGATCAGCCGGCGGTCGGCCTCGATCTGCGTCTCGCCGGGGCCGCCGAGGAAGCCGAAGCCGCCGCGTTGGCGCTCCAGATGCGTCCAGGAACGCACCAGTCGGCTGCGCTGATAATTCAGGTGGGCGAGCTCGACCTGCAGCACGCCCTCTTTGGTGCGGGCGCGCTGGCCGAAAATCTCCAGAATGAGAGCGGTGCGGTCGATCACCTTGGCCGACCACGCTTTTTCGAGGTTGCGCTGCTGCACCGGCGTCAGCGGCGCATCGACGAAGACCAGCCCCGCCTCCTCCGCCTTCACGACGCCGGCGATCTCCTCGACCTTGCCGGTACCGAGATAGGTCGCCGGCCGCAGCTGGGTGAGGCCGACCAGCATGCTCGCGACCACCTGCAACCCGTCGATGGCGAGGGCGAGGCCGACCGCCTCCTCCAGCCGCGCCTCCGGCGAGCGGCGATGGTCGTCCTCCCCTGCCCCGCGGCGGGCGAGATTGGGCACGATGACCACGACCCGCGTGTCATCGCGGGCCTCCTCGCCGTCCGCCGCCGGCAGGCGGGCGTCGCGCGAGCGCCTGGAACCCTTGGGTTCCAACCTCAGCCCTTCTCGCCGGTCTCGTCCGGCTCGAAGAGCTGGACCGGATGGCCGGGCATGATGGTGGAGATGGCGTGCTTGTAGACCAGCTGCGAATGGCCGTCACGGCGCAGCAGCACGCAGAAATTATCGAACCAGGTGACGACTCCCTGGAGCTTCACGCCGTTGACCAGGAAGATGGTGAGCGGCGTCTTGTTCTTGCGGACGTGGTTGAGAAAGGTGTCCTGGAGGTTCTGGGAACGTTCCGCGGCCATGTTTTTTGATCCGTTTGTTTGTTGTTGCTCGTAGTCGGCGCGGTCGGCTTCAGCCCTGCGCTCCGTCCGGGAGCGGACAGGCATGAAGACGTGCACGGTAAACATGGCACACCATGCCTATCGCGCAAGATGCTTTCACTCGCATACTTCCATTTGACCAATTCGAAGCTGCTTCAGCCTGCTTCAGTCGGCGACCTCCGCTACCTGGTGGAAGGTCTCGCGCAAGGCGCGGGCGACCGGCCCGGGCCTGCCCTCGCCCACCGGATGACCATCGATTCGCACCACCGGCATGACGACGGTGCTCGCGGCGGTGATGAAGGCCTCGCGCGCGGCGAGCGCCTCGGCGACGGTAAAGGCGCGTTCCTCGACGCGCAATTGCAGCTTCTCGGCGACCTCGAACACCACAGTGCGGGTGATGCCGCGCAAGATGCCGGCCTCGGCCGGCCGGGTGACGATACGCCCCTCGGCGGTGACGATCCAGGCGTTGGTGGAGCCGCCCTCGGTCACCCGCCCTTCCTTGTCGACGAACCAGGCCTCGCGCGCGCCGGCGGTCTTGGCCTGCTCCTTGGCGAGCACATTGGGCAGCAGGCCGACGGTCTTGATGTCGACGCGATCCCAGCGGTTCTCCGGCACGGTGATGACGCCGACGCCCTGCGCGGCCGATGCTTCCGCCCTGGCCGGGTCGCTGGCGCGCGCCGTCACCACGATGGACGGCGGCGTCGACGGGTCGGGGAAGTAGTGGTCGCGCCGCGCCACGCCGCGCGTCACCTGCAGATAGACGATGCCGTCGCGCACGCGGTTGCGTCTTATCGTCTCGCGCAGCACCACGCCGAGCGCGGCGAGCGGCATGGGCAGGCGGATATGGATCTCACCGAGCGAACGCACGAGCCGCTGCATGTGCCGGCGCTCATCGACCATCTTGCCGCCGCGCACCTCGCAGACCTCGTAGACGCCGTCGGCGAACTGGTAGCCGCGGTCCTCAACATGCACCGCCGCCTCGGCATGCGGCACGTAGAGACCATTCACATAGGCGATGCGCGACATAGTCAGGTCCGTCCCGGCGGCGTCAGCGCCGCCACAGTGCGAAGTTGGCGAGGCCCAGCACGACGAGGATTTCCAGCCGGCCGAGAATCATGGCGATGGCGAGTATAGTCTGCGCATAGGCCGGCAGCGCGCCCCATTCCGGCCAGGCGACCTCAGTGCTCCAGCCGGCGGCATAAACCGGCCCCATATTGCTCATCGCCGCGACAATGGAGACGAAGGCGGCCTCGAAGCTCGGCATGGCCGGGGCGATCGCCGCCGATAGCGCCGCGATCGTCATGCAGGCAATGCCGAACATGATCCAGATCGCCTTCATCATCTGCAGCGTCACGTTCTGCTGGCCGAGGCGGCGCGGATGGATGGCGTTGGGGTGCACCAGCCGCTCCAGCTCCAGATAACTCTGCAGCATCATGATGCCGGCGCGGTAGATCTTGATGCCGCCGGCAGTGGAGAAGCTGGCGCCGCCGACGAAGACGATGGCGATGACCAGCGTCAGTGGCAGGCTGGCGAAGGAGCCGGCGTGCGGCTCGATGCCGGTCGTCGTCACCAGCGAGACGGCGGTGAACATGCCATCCTCCAGCGCCATCGGCAGGGCGATCTCGCCGAGCGGCACCCGGTAGCTCATGGCGGCCACGGCGATGCCGATGACGAAGCACAGGGCGATGAGCACGAGGTTCTCGTACTGCCCGAGCGCGAGGCGGATACGGCGGGTCAGCAGCATACGGTGCCACAGCACACTGGTGCCGCCGACCAGCATGAAGACGATCAGCACCAGCTTCACGGCGAAATGGCCATAGGCGGGGATGCCGTCGGAATCCGGCAGCAGGCCGCCGGTCGACAGCGCCGAGCCGGCGAGCCCGAGCGCGTCGAACATGCGCACGCCGACGGCGAAGAGCATGAGCGTGCAGAGGATGGTGGCGCCGAGATAGATCGGCAGCACCAGCCGCAGCGCGTCGTCGAGCGCGGTCTGTTCGGTGACGCCGAGCAGGCTGGCACGGGCGCTGCGATCCGGCAGGCCGCCAATACCCGCCGGACCAAGCACTGCAACGAAGCCGACGAGGGTGAGAAGGCCCCCGGCCCATTGCAGCGTCAAGAGCCAGCCGAGAGTGGCGCGCGGCACGTCGGCGATGTCGTGCACCTGCACCGCGCCGGTGGTAGTGAAGGCGGACACCGCCTCCAGCCAGGCATCGACCGGCCCGAGCGAGGTGGTGGCGGCGATGGGGATAGCAGCGATGACCGGCACGCCGAACCAGAGCACGACGAGCAGGCCGTAGGCGCCGAGCCGGTCGAGACGATTGCCGCGGTTGCGCACCGACAGATAGACCGCGCCGGCGCCGAACACGGTCAGCAGCGCGGTCATCAGGAAGACGTCCGCGCCGTCCTCGTTGCGGAACAGCGCTACCAGCGCGGCGATCAGCAGGAAGCCGGCCATCACCCCGGCGGTGAGCGCGCTGTGGCGGGCGACCGCGATCATTTCCCACCCCGCCGATCTGACCGGACAACATCATCCTGAGGTGCCCGGCCAGCGGCCGGGCCTCGAAGGATGCTCATCGGGTTACGCGAAGCGACCATCCTTCGAGGCTCGCTGCGCTCGCACCTCAGGATGACGGTGCACATCGATGGGACCTCAGAAGAACTCGAGACTCACCCGGAAGAGCTGCTCGACCCGCTTCACCTTGTCGGCGAGGGCGAACATCACCACCCGGTCGCGCGCCTGGATGACGGTGTCGCCGCGCGGCAGCAGCACCCTGCCCGCCCGGATCACAGCGCCGATGCGCATGCCGTCGAACAGATCGAGTTGCTTCAGCGGCGTGCCGACCAACGGCGAGGTCTCCAGCGCCTCCGCCTCGATCACCTCGCCAGCGCCGTTCAGCAGCGAGTGGACGCCGCGGATGCGGCCCTTGCGGACATATTGCAGGATCTTGGAGACGGTGATCTGGCGCGGGTTCACATAGGCGTCGATACCGAGCCCGCGGGCGAAGGTCGGGTAGGCCGGATCGTTCAGCAGCGAGAGCATGCGCTTGGCGCCGAGCTCCCGCGACATCAGGCAGGAGAGAATGTTCACCCGGTCGTCATTGGTGACGGCGATCACCGTGTCGGCGTCGCCGACGGCGGCCTCTTCCAGGATGGTGCGGTCGAGCGCGCTGCCGCGCAGCACCACGGTGCGCGAGAGCTCCTGCGCCACGGCTTCCGCCCTGGCCAGATTGTCCTCGATGATCTTCACCCGCGCCTTCGGATTGCGCTGCTCCAGCTCGCGCGCGACGTAAAGGCCGATATTGCCGCCGCCGCCGATGACGATGCGCTGCGCCGGCCGCTCGTCATGGCCGAACAGAGTCAGCGTGCGGTCCACCTGGTCGCTCTGGGCGGTGAAATAGGCGAGGTCGCCGGCGAGCAGCGAATCCGTCGAGCGCGGCACGAAGGTCTTGCCGTTGCGGTTCACGGCGACCACAACGGCCCGCAGATCCGGGAACAGGTCGGTGAGCTGGCGCAGCGGCGTGTCGAGGAGCGGGCAGTCCTCCTGGCAGCGCACGCCGACTACCACGACATTGCCGTCGGCAAAGCTCACCGTGTCGACGGCGCCCGGCAGCGAGAGCCGGCGCAGCACCATCTCGCCGACTTCCAGCTCCGGCGAGATGACGACGTCGATCGGCAGGTGGTCGCGCGAGAACAGGTCGCGCCAGTGGCCCTGCAGATAGCTCTGGGCGCGCACGCGGGCGATCTTGGTCGGAACGTCGAACAGCGCGTGGCCGACCTGGCAGGCGATCATGTTGACTTCGTCGTGCAGGGTGACGGCGATCATCATGTCCGCCGCCTCCAGCCCCGCGCGGGCCAGCACGTCCGGATGCGAGCCGTGGCCGACGAAGCCACGCACGTCGAGCGTGTCGGTCACCGCCTGGATGAGGCGCGGCGAGGTGTCGATGATGGAGACGTCGTTCTGCTCGGCCGCGAGCCGCTCGGCGATGCCGAACCCGACCTGCCCCGCGCCGCAAATGACGACCTTCATGAAGACCCCGCTCGGACCGACCCGGCACCGGGGTACCCTCCGGCGCCTCGGCGCATCTTGTTCGATTCCACTCTATAGCAGCTTCGCGGGCGTGCGCAGCGCCGTCCGCGGCATCGTATGCTCAGCCGATGCCGAGCGCCTTCAGCTTGCGGTGCAGCGCCGAGCGCTCCATGCCGACGAACTCGGCGGTGCGCGAGATGTTGCCGCCGAAACGGCTGATCTGCGCCACCAGATATTCGCGCTCGAACACCTCGCGGGCGTCGCGCAGCGGCAGGCCCATCAGGTGCTCGCCGCCATTGCCGCTCGGCAGGCTCGGCACGAGCGAGCCGACATCGGGGGGTAGCATGTCCGCCGTCACCGCCGCCTCGGCGTCGCCCGCGGCGAGGATCAGGAGCCGCTCGATGTTGTTGCGCAGCTGGCGCACATTGCCCGGCCAGTCATGCGATTGCAGCACAGCGAGCGCGTCGTCGGCGATGCGCCGGCGGGCAAGGCCGGTGGCCTGCGAGATGTGCTCCAGGAAAAACTCGACCAGCTCCGGCACGTCCTCGCGCCGCTCGGCGAGCGGAGGCACGCGGATCGGCACCACGCCGAGGCGGTGGTAGAGGTCCTCGCGGAACCGGCCTTCCGCGATCTCCTTCTCGAGGTTGCGCGCGGTCGAGGAGATGATACGCACATCGACCGTGACGCGCGTCGAGCCGCCGACGCGCAGGAAGTTCTGGTCGACCAGCACGCGCAGGATGCGGTTCTGCGTCTCGCGCGGCATGTCGGCGATCTCGTCGATGAACAGCGTGCCGCCATGCGCCTCTTCCAGCGCGCCGACCTGCCGTCCCTGCCCGTCCGTCGCCTCGACGCCGAACAGCTCGATCTCCATACGCTCGGGCGTGATGGCCGCGGCGTTGATCACCACGAACGGGCCGTTGGCGCGCGCCGAGGCGGCGTGGATCATGCGCGCCGTCAGCTCCTTGCCGGAGCCGGAGGGGCCGACGATCATGATACGGCTATTGGTCGGTGCGACGCGCTCTATCGACTGGCGCAACTGGTTCATTACCGAGGAACGGCCGACGAGCTGCTGTGCCACCGGGGTGCGCTGCTTGAGGTCGCGCACCTCGCGCTTCAGCCGCAGCGTCTCCAGCGCGCGCTCGGCGACGAGGATGAGCCGGTCGGAGTTGAACGGCTTTTCGATGAAGTCGTAGGCGCCCTGCTTGATGGCGGCGACCGCGGTCTCGATGGTGCCATGGCCGGAGATCATCACCACCGGCACTTCCGGGTGGTTCTTCTTGATCAGCTCCAGCAATTGCAGGCCGTCGAGCTTGGAGCGCTCCAGCCAGATGTCGAGGAAGACGAGATGCGGGCGCCGCGACTCGATGGCGGCGAGCGCCTCGTCGCTGTCCTTGGCGGTGCGGGCGCCGTAGCCCTCGTCCTCCAATATGCCGGCCACCAGCCCGCGGATGTCGGCCTCGTCATCGACGATCAGAATGTCGGTCGCCATGAGCTGTTCTCCTTAGCCGGCCAGCCGGGCGGAGGCGGCATCGCCATCGCCGTCAGTATGGGCGGTCGGGCCGCCGTCGCGCGCAAAGCGCAGGCGTATCCACGCGCCGCGCCCGCCCGGCGCGTCGTCGAGCTCGATGCCGCCGCCATGCTCTTCCATGATCTTCCCCACAATCGCGAGACCGAGCCCGGTGCCTTTCTCGCGGGTTGTCACATAAGGCTCCAGCAGCCGCGCCCGGTTCTCGGTGGGCAGCCCCTTGCCATTGTCGATGACGTCGATGGTCACCATCCGCTCGTCGGCATGGACGGCAACCTTGATGCGCGGTGGCTCGTTCCGCTCCTCGGGCGGAACGGCGGCCAGCGCCTCGGTGGCGTTCTTGATGATGTTGGTCAGCGCCTGCGAGATCAGCCGGCGGTCGAAGCGGGCCACGACGGGATTCTGCGGCACATCGAACTCGATGGCGATGTCCGGATTGCCCACCCGCATGAGGAAGACCACCTGCCGCGCCGTCTCGCCGAGGTCCTGCGCCTCGGCCACGGGCTTGGGCATGCGGGCGAAGGAGGAGAACTCGTCCACCATGCGGCCGATGTCGCCGACCTGACGGATGATGGTCTCGGTGCACTGGTCGAAGACCTCGCGGTCCGCCTCGATCACCTTGCCGTAGCGCCGGCGCAGCCGCTCGGCGGAGAGTTGGATCGGCGTGAGCGGGTTCTTGATCTCATGGGCGATGCGCCGCGCCACGTCCGCCCAGGCGGATGAGCGCTGGGCGACGACGAGCTCGGTGATGTCGTCTAGCGTCACGACCCAGCCATGCTCGGCCTCACGCGACTGTTCGGTGGTGACGCGCACCGCGATCACCCGGTCGCGGCCATCGCGGGTGAGCGTGGTGTTGCCCTGCACGCTGCGCTCGCCCGCCTCCATCGCCTGCGCCAGCAGCGAGGCGATTTCCGGAATCACCGCGCCGAGCTCGTCGCCGAGCACCTCGGCCTCGGTGACGCCGAGCAGCTTCTCGGCTGGGCGGTTGATGATGGAGATGCGCCCGAGCGAATCCACGCCGATTACGCCGGCGCCGACACCGGACAGCACCGCCTCGGTGAAGCGGCGGCGGCTATCGATCTGGTCGCGCGCCTGCACCAGATCGTCGCGCTGGGTGCGCAGTTCCTGCGTCATCTTGTTGAAGGTCTCGGCGAGGCTCGACAGGTCGCCCTCGGCGCGGCGCACCGGCACCTCGACATAGAGGTTGCCGGCGGCGACGAGGTCGGCGGCGCCGATGAGGCGGCGGATCGGCGCCACCAGCCGATTAGCGAAATGGATGCCGAGCCACACCGCGCAGAGCAGCACGGTGAGCGAGATCACCGCATAGAGCACGGCGAAGGCCACCTGCACGCCAACCCGCTGCTGTTCGAGATTGCGGTAGTCGACGACGGCGGCCTGCGTCTCCTTGAGATAGTCGATCACCTTGGGGTCGACGGCGCGGGCGACGTAGAGATAGAGGTCGCCGAAATCCTTGAGCGGGATGACCGCGCCGACATAGTCGGCGTCCCCCGGCAGATAGATGAGCGGCTGCTCCTCGGTGGCGTCCTTGAGTGCGAGGTTCGGCGGCACCACGAATTCGCGCCCGACCCGGATGGTGGCACGGTCAATGATCTGGAGATCGTGGTTGATGATCATCGCGGCGGGCAGCCCGCGCACCACCGCCTGCGCCGTCAGCGCCTGGCGGAAGCGGCTACGGTCCTGGTCCCACAGCGGCCGGATGCGCTGGAGGTCGCGCGCCATGCCGAGGACGTCGCCGCGGATCGAATAGGCATGCTCGCGCACATAGGTCTGGGCCACGGAGACGGCGTTGTCGACGATGGCCCGCGTGCGCACCGAGAACCAGCGGTCGAGGCCCTTGTCGAGCGTGATGCTGGCGAGTACCGCGACGAGGATCGCCGGCACCACCGCGACGATGCCGAACAGCGCGACGACGCGCACATGCAGCCGCGCCGCCGCCCTGCCCCGTTTCCGGGCCTTGACGATGCGCCAGACCTCGCGGCCGATGATGCCGACCAGCACCAGCGACATGAAGCCGTTGAGGCACAGGACGATGATGACCACGTCCTGCGAGGGCACCAGTGGCGTGATGCCGATCAGGATGACGAAGCTCGCCAGCGCCATGAGCAGCGCCAGCAGCACCGCGAGCGGCGCCAGCCCCCACAGCGAGAAGCGGAATCCCATCGCGCCGAGGTCCAGCGCGTCGTCCCTGTTCGGCCCGCGTGTCGAAGCGTCGCTCATCGCTCACCAGTAGTGGCGGCCGAGAATCAGCGCGCCTCAGTGATGCAGTGATACGACACTGGTGCAAAAATGTGACATTGACGAACCGCCCCCGCCTTATTTCGCGGGGAACGGTCCCAATAAGTCACCGGCTGGTGCGGATTATCTGGATATCGAGGTCGCGGATCTTCTTGCGCAGCGTGTTGCGGTTGAGGCCCAGAAGCTCCGCGGCCTTGATCTGGTTGCCGCGCGTCGCCGCGAGCGCCGCGGAGAGCAGCGGATACTCCACATCCTTCAGGATGCGGTGATAGAGGCCGGGCGGCGGCAGGTTCTCACCGAAGCCGCCAAAATAGGTATTGAGGTGGCGCTCGACCGACGAGGACAGCGTCTCGTCCTGCCCGGTCTCCTCCGGCGCGTTGGTCGCGACCGGCGTCGACAGCTCCGCCTCGATGATCGAGCCGGTGATCACCTCCTGCGGATAGAGCGCGGCGAGGCGGCGGATCAGGTTCTCCAGCTCGCGCACGTTGCCGGGCCAGCGGTAGCGCTTCAGCCGGTCGAGCGCGGCGGCATCGATCTGCTTGCGCGGCAGCCCTTCCCGCTCGGCCTGGAGGAAGAAGTGGCGGGCGAGGTCCGGCACGTCCTCAGTGCGCTCGCGCAGCGGCGGCAGGCGCAGCGGCACGACGTTCAGGCGGAAGAACAGGTCCTCGCGGAACAGACCCTGCTGGATGAGGATGCGCAGGTCCTTGTTGGTGGCGGCGACGATGCGCACGTCTGTCTTGATCGGGGTCCGCCCGCCGACCGTGGTGTACTCGCCCTGCTGGAGCACGCGCAGCAAGCGGGTCTGCGCCTCCATCGGCATGTCGCCGATCTCATCGAGGAACAGCGTGCCGCTCTCGGCCTGCTCGAAGCGGCCGGCCGAGCGGGCATTGGCGCCGGTGAAGGCCCCCTTCTCATGGCCGAACAGCTCGGATTCGATGAGGTCGCGCGGGATCGCCGCCATGTTGATGGCGACGAACGGCCCGTTGCGGCGCTTGCCGTAGTCGTGCAGCGCGCGGGCGACCAGTTCCTTGCCGGTGCCGCTCTCGCCGGCGATCATCACGGTGAGGTCGGTCTGCATCAGCCGCGCCAGCACGCGGTAGATGTCCTGCATCGCCGGCGAGCGGCCGACGAGCGGGATGTTGTCGGCGTCCTCGCCGAGAGTGCGCAGCGCGTTTTCCGGCTTTTTGGGCTCGGACAGCGCACGGCCGACGATGGAGATCAGTTCCTTCAGGTCGAACGGCTTGGGCAGGTATTCATAGGCGCCCTTCTCCGAGGCGCGGATCGCCGTCATGAAGGTGTTCTGCGCGCTCATGACGATGACCGGCAGCTCCGGGCGCACCTTCTTGATGCGCGGCAGCAGGTCGAAGGCGTTCTCGTCCGGCATCACCACGTCGGTGATGACCAGGTCACCATCGCCTTGGCTGACCCAGCGCCACAGCGTCGCCGCGTTGCCGCAGGAGCGCACCTCGTAGCCGGCGCGCGACAGGGCCTGATTGAGAACGGTGCGGATGGCGGCGTCGTCATCGGCAACGAGGATGCTTCCCGTCGGCATGGGCGTTCTCAACTCTTCTCGCTACCGCGGCTAGCGCGATACATGGGCATGAGGACACGGAAGGTGGTGCGGCGCGGCTGGCTGTCGCATTCGATGATGCCGCCATGGTCGCCCACGATCTTCGCCACCAGAGCGAGGCCGAGGCCTGTGCCGGTCGGCTTGGTGGTGACGAAGGGATCGAAGAGGTGGGGCATGAGATCCTCGGGCACGCCGGGACCATTGTCCTTCACGCAGAACTCCAGCGGCAGGCTCACCCGCGCCGGCGCGCCGGGCACCATGAGGCGCACGCCGGGACGGAAGGCGGTGGTGAGCTGGATCTCGCCATCGGGAGCATCGCCAATGGCTTCGGCGGCGTTCTTCACCAGATTCAGGAACACCTGGACGAGCTGATCGCGGTTCGCCAGCACCGGCGGCAGCGAAGGATCGTATTCCTCGACGATGCGGATGTTGCGGGCGAAGCCCGAGCTCGCCAGCGTGCGCACATGGTCGAGCACGGCGTGGATGTTCACCGGCTCGCGCTCGATCGGCCGCTCGTCGGAGAACACTTCCATCCGGTCGACCAGCTTGACGATGCGGTCGGCCTCGTCGGTGATCAGCCGGGTCAGCGAACGGTCGTCGTCGCTGGCGGAGAGCTCGAGGAGCTGCGCCGCGCCGCGAATGCCGGAGAGCGGGTTCTTGATCTCGTGCGCCAGCATGGAGGCGAGTGCGGTGACCGAGCGCGCCGCGCCGCGATGGGTGAGTTGACGGTCCATCTTGTCGGCGATGGTGCGCTCCTGGAGCATGATCACCACATGCCCCTGCACCTCGGGCAGCGGCGCGACATGAATGTCGACGATGCGCTCGCCGCCATTGCGCGGCGTGCCGAGATCGACACGATACTCGTTCACCGCCGCGCCGCGCGTGCGCACCTGCTCGACCAGCGACAAGATCGGGCTGCCGAAGGGCACGAATTCCTGCAGCCGGTGGCGGGTCAGCACCGCCAGGGACGCCTCGAAGAAGGCTTCGGCCGCGACATTGGCGTCGACCAGCCGGTCGTCCTCCGCCACGGTGATGACCGGATGCGGCAGGGCGTTCACCACGGCTTCGGCGGTCGCGCTGCCGGCGCGTTCGCCGGAACGTTGCGAGGGGACCGAACTCATGCCGCGGCTCTCCATGCGAGGTCGTCATAGGCGTCACGGATGCCGGCGATGACGCATGCCGGGTCTTCCAGCGTGAGCAGGCGCTGGCGCCAGCCCTTGGCCGCCTCGGGCGGCCGGCCGGCGCTCGCCGTGGCGGCGGCCAGAGACCAGCCGATATGCTTGCGGGCGCAGCGCATGCCGAGCTCACGGCCGTAATGGGTCAGCCAGCCCTCATAGAGCTCGACCAGCACGTCGTGCTGCTCGTCGAGGCCGGGATCGGCCGGCGTGCGGCCGCTGCGCAGGCGCTCGACGACCTGGCCCGGAAACCAGGGCCGGCCCTGCGCGCCGCGGCCGATCATCAACCCGTCGGTGCCGGACGCCGCCAGCATGGCGGGCGCATCCTCGGCTTCGACGAGGTCGCCATTGGCGAGGACGGGAATGCTCACCGCCTGCTTCACCTGGCGGATCGCCGCCCAATCGGCCCGGCCGGTATAGAACTGGCAGCGCGTGCGGCCATGGATGGTGACGAGCTGCACGCCGATCGCCTCGGCGCGGCGGGCGAGCTCGGGAGCGACAAGCACATTGTCGTCCCAGCCGAGGCGGGTCTTCAGCGTCACCGGCACCTTCACCGCCGCCACCACCGATTCGATGATCGATGTGGCGAGGTCGAGGTCGCGCAGCAGCGCCGAGCCCGCGAGGCCCGTCGTCACCCGCTTGGCCGGGCAGCCCATATTGATGTCGATGATGGCCGCCCCGGCGGCCTCCGCGATCCGTGCGGCGCGCGCCATGGAGGCCGGCTCGTTGCCGGCAAGCTGCACGGCGTGCAAGGCGACGCCCTCGCCTTCCGCCCGCAGCACCGTCTCCTCATGGCCGGTTTCCAGCGCGGCGGAAGCCACCATCTCGGACACGGCGAGGCTGGCACCGTAGCGTAGCGCCATGCGTCGCATGGGGGCATCCGTGATGCCGGCCATGGGCGCGAGCACGACGGCACCGGGCAGCGCGACCTTGCCGATTGTCAGATTCGCGGTGGCGGAAACGGAAAGGGTCAAACGGTGATCACTCGATGCACATTAAATGAGCCCGACCGGCTGTGCCTATATAATAGCCACGCCGCGACCGTCATCAACCCTTCTGTATGGCTTATGCCAAATCTTTTGCAATTAGGGGCCGCTTTTGCGCTAAACGGGACGCGAGGGCAAGGCTTTGCTGCTGAAGCGGCAGTCAGCGGATGAACGGGTGCATACGGACATGCGGACGGACGTGATCGTGGTCGCGGCAGGGCGCGGCCAAAGAGCGGGCGACGGCATGCCGAAGCAGTACCGCACGGTGGGCGGCGAGCCGGTGCTTCGCCGCACCCTCGCCCGCTTCCTCGGCCAGCCGGGCATCCGTTTCGTGCAACCGGTGATTTCACCCGACCATGTCGAGCTCTGCGCCTCCATCGTCGCCGGGCTTCCCGGCGTACTGCCGCCCGTTGCTGGCGGCGCGACGCGGCAGGCCTCGGTGCGGGCGGGGCTGGAGGCGCTCGCGGGCGACCCGCCCGACCTCGTGCTGATCCATGATGCCGCACGACCTTTCGTCTCAGCGCGCCTCGTCGCCGACGCCATCGCGACCGCCGCGGAGCATGGCGCGGCCGTGCCGGCGCTGCCGCTGGTCGACACGATCAAGGCGCTCTCCGCGCCGGGCTTCGTCGCCACCGGACCGGACCGCGACCGCATCCGCAGCGTGCAGACGCCGCAATCCTTCCGCTACGATCTTATCCTTGCCGCGCACCGCGCGCAGGCCGACGCCGGCGACCTCACCGACGACGCCGCAGTGGCGGAAGCCGCCGGCCATCGGGTCGCGACCTTCCCCGGCGACCCCGCCAACGTCAAACTCACCACGCCTGAGGATTTCGTGACCGCCGAACGCAACGCCGCCGCCCTCGTCGATATCCGCACCTCGACCGGCTTCGACGTCCACGCCTTCGGGCCGGGCGACCATGTGTGGCTCGGCGGCGTGCGCATCCCGCACGAATTCGGCCTCTCCGGCCATTCGGACGCCGACGTGGTGCTGCACGCGCTCACCGACGCGCTTCTGGGCACCATCGGTAGCGCCGATATCGGCCACCATTTCCCGCCCTCCGACCCGCAATGGAAGGGCGCAGCCTCCGACCGCTTCCTCGCCCATGCGGCGGCGCTGGTACGCGAGGCCGGCGGACGGATCGCCCATCTCGATGCCACCGTCATCTGCGAGGCGCCGAAGATCGGCCCGCACCGCGAGGCGATGCGTGAGAGGATCGCCGAGATTGCCGGCATCCCGGTGGCGCGCGTCAGCGTCAAGGCGACGACCAGCGAACGGCTCGGCTTCACCGGCCGGCGCGAGGGCATCGCCGCGCTGGCGGCGGCGACCGTGCGCCTGCCCTGGGTGGATTGAGGGGAACGCATGAACGAGCTGGCCGACGCCATCGAACTCCAGGCCATCCGCGTGCTGGATCTGTGCCGCGCACGCGGCCTCACCGTCGCCACCGCCGAATCCTGCACCGGCGGGCTGGTGGCCGGCGCGCTGACCGACATCGCCGGCTCCTCCGACGTGGTCGACCGCGGCTTCGTCACCTATTCCAACGCCGCGAAGATGCAGGTACTCGGCGTCTCGGCGGACACGCTACGGGCGCATGGCGCGGTGAGCGAGGAGACGGCGCGCGAAATGGTCGCCGGGCTGATCCGCGTGGCGAAGACCTCGCTCGGCGTGTCGATCACCGGCGTCGCAGGGCCGGGTGGCGGATCAGCGGAAAAGCCGGTCGGCCTCGTGCTCTTCGCGGCGCAGAACGCCAAGGGCGAGATCATCGTGCGTCGCGAGGTCTTCGCCGATCAGGATCGCGCCGGCGTGCGGCGTCTTTCTGTGCTGACCGCGCTCGCCATGTTGTCGGAGCTGGCGGCTCAGGCCCCCGTCACACGCTGACGCCCATACACCTCGTCCGCCCGCGCCTCGAAGGCGTCGGCAAAGCGGCGGAAGGCGGCATCGAACATTGCGCCCATCAACAGGCCGAGCGTACGCGAGCGGAACTCGTAGGAGATGAAGAACTCCACGTGGCAGGCGCGCTCAAGCTCCGGATTGAAGCTCCAGCGGTTCTCCAGCCGGCTGAACGGGCCGTCGAGATATTCCACCGTGATCGCCAGGCGCGGACGGTCGAGCGTCACGCGGCTGGTGAAGCTCTCGCGGAACATCTTGTAGGCGACGCTCATATCGGCGACGAGGATGTCCACCCCCTCCCCGCTCGCCACCTTCCGGCGCACGCGCAGGCTCTCGCAGAGCGGCACGAATTCCGGGTAGCGCTCGACATCCGCCACCAGCTCGAACATGTCCGTCGCCGAGTGGCGGACGTGCCGCTTGTTGCGGAAGGAGGGCATCGCTCAGACGGGGACCAGCGTCGAACCGAGCTTGGCTTCCCGCGCCGCCCGCAGCCGGGCGAAGTCCTCGCCGGCATGGTGCGAGGAGCGCGTCAGCGGGCTCGACGAGACCATGAGGAAGCCCTTGGCATAGGCGATGGTCTCGTAGGACTTGAACTCCTCCGGCGTGATGAAACCCATCACCGGATGGTGCTTGCGGGTCGGCTGCAGGTACTGGCCGATGGTCATGAAGTCGATCTCGGCCGAGCGCAGGTCGTCCATCAGCTGGAGCACCTCGTTCCTGACCTCGCCGAGGCCGACCATGATGCCGGACTTGGTGAAGATGGTCGGGTCGAGCTCCTTCACCCGCTGCAGCAGGCGCAGCGAATGGAAGTAGCGCGCGCCGGGGCGGACCTTGAGGTAGAGCGAGGGCACGCATTCGAGATTGTGGTTGAACACGTCGGGCCGCGCCTCGACCACCACTTCGAGCGCGCCGTCCTTGCGCAGGAAGTCGGGGGTCAGCACCTCGATGGTGGTGCCGGGGCTGGTGGCGCGGATCGCGCGGATGGTGCGGGCGAAATGCTCGGCGCCGCCATCGGCGAGGTCGTCGCGGTCGACCGAGGTGACGACGACATGCTCCAGCCCGAGCCGGGCGACGGCGTCCGCCACCTTCTGCGGTTCGTCCTCATCGAGCGCGCCGGGCATGCCGGTGCGCACGTTGCAGAAGGCGCAAGCCCGCGTGCAGGTGTCGCCCATGATCATGAAGGTGGCGTGCTTCTTCTGCCAACACTCGCCGATATTCGGGCAGCTCGCCTCCTCGCAGACAGTGACGAGGCCGCCGGCGCGCACGATGTTCGCCGTCTCCTGCCAGGCGGGGTTGCCGGGTGCGCGGACGCGAATCCAGTCCGGCTTCTTCAGCACTGGCGTCTCGGCACGCTTCACCTTCTCCGGGTGACGCGGCTTCTCGAGGGCACGGTTGAGGGTGTTGAGGACGACGACCATTCGCTTTCCGCTGGCTGCGCTGCGCTCTAGGCGCGAGCCGGTTGCCCCACAGTTAAGCCTCGTCCGGCGGCTGCGAAAGAGCCCCGCTCACGCACCCGTCCCGTGCGGGACGCATGACGGATTACCGCCCGCGGACCTTGCGCCAGATGAACAGCACGATGATCGCGCCCACCGCCGCCGCGATCAGCGTGCGGAAGAAGCCGAACACCGGGATCGCCGCCATCTCCGCCAGATACTTGCCGACGAAAGCACCGATCAGACCGAAGATGAGGTTGGCGATGAGGCCGTGATCGCTTTCCGTCACCCGTTCGGCGATCCAGCCCGCGAGCAGGCCGATGATGATCATGGTGAACCAGCCGACGCCCGGCTCGTTCAAGGCGGAATAGACCTGTCCGTCCATCTTCAGGCTCCTGCCCCGTGCGGGCCGCCGTTACAACCCAGCCTAGATATGGATGGCGCGCCCATAAGCGGCGAGCACGCTCTCATGCATGGTCTCAGAAACCGTCGGGTGCGGGAAGACCGCGTTGATCAGCTCCGCCTCGGTGGTCTCCAGATTCATCGCCAGCACGAAACCCTGGATCAGCTCGGTGACCTCGGCGCCGACGAGATGCGCGCCGAGAAGCTGCCCGGTCTTGGCGTCGAAGATGGTCTTCACCAGTCCCTCGGATTCGCCGAGCGCCACCGCCTTGCCGTTGCCGATGAAGGGAAAGCGGCCGACCTTGATGTCATAGCCGGCTTCCTTGGCCTTCTTCTCGGTGAGGCCGACGGACGCGACCTGCGGCATGCAATAGGTGCAGCCCGGCACCATCAGCTTGTCCATGGCGTGCGGGTGCTTGCCGGCAATGGCCTCGACACAGATCACGCCCTCATGCTCGGCCTTGTGCGCCAGCATGGGCGGGCCGGCGACGTCGCCGATGGCCCAGATGCCCGGCACATTGGTGCGGCACAGGCCGTCGATGACGACGCAGCCGCGGTCGGTCTTCACGCCGAGCTTCTCCAGGCCGAGATTCTCGATATTGCCGACGACGCCGACCGCCGAGATCAGCCGGTCGGCGGTGATGTTCTGCACCTTGCCGTCCGCGGTCTCGACCGTGGCGGTGACGCTGTCGGCGGCCTTGGTGACCTTCGACACCTTGGCGCCGGTGAGGATCTTGATGCCCTGCTTCTCGAAGCGCTTGCGGGCGTGCTCGGCGATCTCCTCGTCCTCGACGGGGAGGATCTGCGGCAGCAGCTCGACGATGGTCACGTCCGAGCCCATCGCCTTGTAGAAGGAGGCGAACTCCACGCCGATGGCGCCCGAACCCATGATCAGCAACGACTTCGGCACGCTCGCCGGGGCGAGCGCCTCGAAATAGGTCCAGATCAATTTCTTGTCCGGTTCGATGCCGGGGAGGACGCGCGGGCGGGCGCCGGTGGCGATGACGATGTTCTTCGCCTTGTATTCGCCAGGCGCCAGCGCGCCTTTGGGCGCCGGTTCGGTGGTGGCAGAAACGGTGACATTGCCGGGGGCAGTGATGGTGGCATTGCCCCAGATGACATCGACCTTGTTCTTCTTGAGCAGGAAGCCGACGCCGTTGCTCATCTGCGCGGCGATGCCGCGCGAGCGCTTCACCACGCCGGCGATGTCGACGCCGGTCTTCTCGGCGACCAGGCCGTAATCCTTGGCGTGCTCGATGTAGTGGATGATCTCGGCCGAGCGCAGCAGCGCCTTGGCCGGGATGCAGCCCCAATTCGGGCAGATGCCGCCGACATAGGAGCGCTCGACGACGCCGACCTTTAGGCCGAGCTGGGCGGCGCGGATGGCGCCGACATAGCCGCCGGGGCCGGAGCCGATGATGAGAACGTCGTAGGTGTCTGCCATGATCGTTCCTCAGACCAGCATCGACATCGGCTTTTCGATGATCTGCTTGAAGGCGCCGATGAGCTGCGCGCCCATGGCGCCGTCCATCACGCGATGATCGCAGGAGATGGTGACGGTCATCACCGTCGCCACCGCGAGCTGCCCACCCTTCACCACCGCGCGCTGCTCGCTGGTGCCGACCGCGAGGATCGTCGCATGCGGCGGATTAATGATTGCCGTGAAGTCCTTGATTCCAAACATACCTAGGTTGGAAATCGCAGACGAACCGCCCTGATATTCGTGCGGCTGCAGCTTCTTGTTGCGGGCGCGGGCGGCGAAGTCGCGCGTCTCGTTGGAGATGGCCGAGAGCGTCTTGGTCTCCGCCTTGCGGATGATCGGGGTCAGCAGGCCCTTGCCACCGTCGATCGCCACCGCGACGCCGATGTCGGAGTGCTTGAGCTTGAGGTAGCGGTCGCCGCCCCAGACCATGTTGGCGTCCGGCACCTGCTGGAAGGCGAGCGCATAGGCCTTGATGACGAAGTCGTTGACCGAGAGCTTGTAGGCCGGCTTGCCGTCCTTCTCGGGGGCCGACTTGTTCAGTTCTTCGCGCAGCTTCAACAGCGCGTCGACGTCGCAGTCGACGGTGAGATAGAAGGTCGGCACCGTCTGCCGGGCCTCGGTCATGCGCTGGGCGATGACGCGGCGCATGGCGTCGAGCGGCACTTCCTCATAGGTGCCGGCCTCGTAATAGGCCTTCACCTGCTCCAGCAACGCGCCGGGGGCAACGGGCGCCGGAGCGGCGGCGGGCGCCCTGGCCGCGGGAGCCGCAGCGGCGGCGGGTGCCGGCGCAGCCGCGCCGACCGGGGCGGCCCCGACGTCGGCGGCGACGATGCGGCCATGCGGGCCGGAGCCCTTCACCGCGGCGAGGTCGACGCCCTTCTCCTTGGCGAGGCGGCGGGCCAAAGGCGAAGCGAAGACGCGCTCGCCCTCGGCACGGGCGGGAACCGCCGAGGGAGCGGCCGGCGCAGAAGCGGCCGGGGCGGGAGCGGCAGCGACGGGCGCAGGGGCCGGCGCCGGCCCGGCTGCCTTGGGAGCTTCAGCCTTCGGGGCCTCCGCCTTGGCGGGTGCGGCGGCGCCGCCGGCGGCGACCGCCTTCGCGTCCTCGCCCTCGGTCGCCAGCACCGCGATGATCTGGTTCACCGGCACGTCGGCGGTGCCTTCCGGCACCACGATCTTGGCCAGTGTGCCCTCATCGATGGCCTCGACCTCCATCGTGGCCTTGTCGGTCTCGATCTCGGCGATGACGTCGCCCGGGGCGACTTTGTCGCCCTCCTTCTTCAGCCATTTGGCCAGATTGCCCTTCTCCATGGTCGGAGACAGGGCCGGCATCAGGATCTCGATGGACATGGCGATCTCCGGCCTCAGCGATAGGTCACGGCGCGGGCGGCGTCGACGACGTCCTGCACCGACGGCAGGGCGAGCTTTTCGAGATTGGCGGCGTAGGGCATCGGCACGTCCCTGCCGGTGACGCGCAGCACCGGCGCGTCGAGCCAGTCGAACGCCTTCTCGAAGAGCTGGGCGGCGATCTCGGCGCCGACGCCGGACTGGCTCCAGCCCTCCTCCACCGTCACGCAACGCCCGGTCTTCTTCACCGAGGCGATCACGGTGTCGATGTCCATCGGGCGGATGGTGCGCAGGTCGATGACCTCGGCCTCGATGCCGAGCTTGGACAGTTCTTCCGCGCCCTTGAGCGCATAGTTCATGCCGATGGACCAGGCGACCAGCGTCACGTCCTTGCCCGGGCGGGCGATGCGCGCCTTGCCGATCGGGACGATGAAGTCGTCCAGCTTCGGCACCGGCGAAGAATGCCCGTAGAGGATCTCGTTCTCGAGGAACACCACCGGGTTCGGATCGCGGATGGCGGCCTTGAGCAGGCCCTTGGCGTCCGCCGCTGTATAGGGCGCGACGACCTTGAGGCCGGGGATGTGGCTGAACCAGGCGGTGAAGTCCTGGCTGTGCTGGGCGGCGACGCGCGCGGCGGCGCCGTTCGGGCCGCGGAACACGATGGAGCAGCCGATCTGGCCGCCCGACATGTAGTGGGTCTTGGCGGCGGAGTTGATGATCTGGTCCATCGCCTGCATGGCGAAGTTGAAGGTCATGAACTCGACGATGGGCTTCAGGCCCGCCATCGCCGCGCCGATGCCGACGCCAGCGAAGCCGTGCTCGGTGATCGGGGTGTCGATGACGCGCTTCGCGCCGAATTCCTGCAGCAGGCCTTGGGTGATCTTGTAGGCGCCCTGATATTCGGCGACCTCCTCACCCATGACGAAGACGTCACCGTCGCGGCGCATCTCCTCGGCCATGGCGTCGCGCAGCGCCTCGCGCATGGTCTGGTTGACCATCTCGGTGCCTTCCGGCACCTCCGGCTCGGGCACCGCCTCGGGCTGGGGCGGATTGGCAACCGCCGAGGTGACGCTCGCCTGCGGCGCCGGCGCGGAGGCGGCGACCGGCGAAGGCTCGACCGGAGCTGCCGCGACCGGCGGCGCGGATTCGGCGGCCTTCGGGCTCGGCGCGGCGGAAGCGGCGCTCGCATCCTCGCCATCGGCCAGGATCACCGCGATGGGCGTGTTCACCGCCACGTCCTGCGTGCCTTCCGGCACCAGGATCTTGCCGAGCGTGCCCTCGTCGATGGCCTCGACCTCCATGGTCGCCTTGTCGGTCTCGATCTCGGCGATGACGTCGCCGGACTTGACCGCGTCGCCCTCTTTCTTGAGCCACTTGGCGAGGTTGCCCTTCTCCATGGTCGGAGAGAGCGCAGGCATAAGGACTTCGGTCGGCATGGCGGCGTTCCCCAAAGAAACGTGCGTCAACAATCGCGCGTCACTGCGTGCGTACCGGCGGTACGAACGTCAGGTTGCTGTAGACGGCCATCGAGGCGATGGCGATGAGAATGGCAATGAAGAAGGCGACCATCAGCTTGTTGAGCGTGGTCGCCGTTTCGGCACTGGCACCGGCGGTCTGGCGCGCCCCGAAGGGCCAGAGCGCAGCCAGGGCAAAGCCGAGCGGGCTGGCCTGCCGGGCACCGGCGAGGCGGAAGGCGAGACGGGCCGCCAGGACCCAGATCACCACCGCCGCCGCCCCTCCGGCGACGACCCCGACCCAGAACAGCTCAGCCAGCATCGGGCGCCCCCCCTCGATCCGACGGCCGCTCAGCGCAGCACGTCGGTGTAGAGCTCGGAGACGTCCGGCTCCGGATCGGCGCTGGCGAAGTCGGCCGCCGCGTTCATCTGGTCGCGGATCTCGGCGTCGATCGCCTTCAGTTCCTCCTCGGTGGCCCACTTCTTCTCCAGGAGGCGGTTGCGTACCTGCTCGATCGGGTCGTGCTCGGTGCGCATCTTCTGCACCTCCTCCTTCGACCGGTACTTGGCCGGGTCGGACATGGAGTGGCCGCGATAGCGATAGGTGAGCATCTCGAGGATGTAGGGCCCCTTCCCCGAACGGGCGAACTCGACCGCGCGGGCGCCGGCGGCCTTGACCGCGCGCACGTCCATGCCGTCGACCTGCTCGCCGGGAATGTTGAAGGAGGTGCCACGCTTGGAGAAGTCGGTCTGGGCGGAGGCGCGGTTCACCGCGGTGCCCATCGCATACTTGTTGTTCTCGATGATGAAGACGACCGGCAGCTTCCAGAGCTCCGCCATGTTGAAGCTCTCATAGACCTGGCCCTGATTGGCCGCGCCGTCGCCGAAATAGGTCAGGGAGACGTTGTCGTTGTCGCGGTAGCGATTGGCGAAGGCGAGGCCGGTGCCGAGCGACACCTGCGCGCCGACGATGCCATGGCCGCCGAAGAAGCCCTTCTCGATGCTGAACATGTGCATCGAGCCGCCCTTGCCCTTGGAATAGCCGCCCCGGCGGCCGGTGAGCTCGGCCATGACGCCCTTGGGGTCCATGCCGCAGGCGAGCATGTGGCCGTGGTCGCGATAGCCGGTGATGACCTCGTCGCCCTCCTTGAGGGCGGCCTGCATGCCGACGACGACAGCCTCCTGGCCGATATAGAGATGGCAGAAGCCGCCGATCAGGCCCATGCCGTAGAGCTGGCCGGCCTTCTCCTCGAAGCGGCGGATCTCCAGCATCTTGCGGTAGGCGTCGAGTTCCTCCGCCTTGCTGAACTCGGAAACCCCTGACGCCTTCTCCGAGCGGCGCGCCGGACTGCGGGTAGCGGATTTGGCGGGGGCTTTGGGGGCGGCGGTTTTACCGACCGTCTTGCTGACAGCCGATTTCTTCGCGGCGACGACCATGGCGCTTCCTCAGCTCGGACCGATGTCGACGAGCTTCATATCGCACCTTCAGCTACCGCGCTACGCGTGCAACGCAATGCTGCGACGCACAACATGTTGTAGACGCAATGGTTTCCGGATTTGAACTCGAATTCAGTTTAAATCCGCATTTAGCTCACATCAAGTTAAGCGTCTGGAATATCGACATTTCCCAACAACATGACTCTGGCATGCCAGAATCGGATCGGATTCCCCAAATTTTCGGATCACTGCGTGGCGGTCGGCGCAGCCGCCGGTTTCGGCAGCAGAAGCACCAGATCCTTGGGGTTGACGAGATTCAGCAGCGAGCGCGCCTGCTCGTCCAGCATGTCGGCATCGACGCGCTCGGGCGAAAGCAGGCGGACCTTGGCCTGCAGCGCCTCGCGCTGGGAACGCAGCCTGTCGCGTTCCTGCGTGAGATTGGCATGCTGCTGCTCGAAGGAGCGGCGGGCGAGCAGGCCGTACTGGCCGTTATAGCCCTGGAAGGCGAAGTAGCCGATCAGCGCCGCCGCCCCGAGATGCAGGGTGACGGTCTGGAGGATGGAGCGCCAGCGGGTGCGTATGATCATGGGCGAACCCTATCCACGCCCGGTTGAGGCTACGTTAACGATGATCGGAGAGCGCCTGGCGCCGGCCTGCGCGCCGTAATCCGCTCAGCTCAAGCCATTACCGAATATTGCATCGCAAAATGGACGGGCGCGAGAAATGAAGATCGAACGGTTTGGGAGACGCCAAAAGGGTCTGTGCCCGGATGCACCCGCGATCCTCGGCGGCAATTAGCTACCTGCCGCAACTGCCGTTCTCGCGCCCTCCCCATGACGGTAGTATTCCGCTGCCAAACCGGCAATATTGGCGCGCCGGATCGGCTCGGCGTCGCATTCTCGAAGGCTTGGCACACCCAAAACCTTGGGACGACAAAACACGATTAGGGGTTACGATCATGAAAGTTCGCCTCCTATCCTTCTCCACCCTTCTTCTCGCCCTGACGCCCGCCGCCGGCTTCGCACAAAGCGCCCCGGAGCGCGTCGTCCTGAAGATGGACATATCGCAGCCTTCGCTGTTCTCGAACCAGCGCAAGGACGTGTTCAAGGGTACCGTCGACGACAAGAGCGGCACGACCGTGCTTGAGGTCACCTGTTCGGCGGGAGCCAGCGCCTGGCTCGGCCTCAGCCGCATCGACGAGGCCTGCGCGGTCTCCGGCAACGGCACGATCAAGAACCCAAACAACCCCAGCCAGACGCTGCCGCGGATCAGCTATTCCGGCGGGTTCACGGTCGAGGCCAAGGCGGATGGTTACACCGACGCCAAGACCATCCTTGCCAATTATCTGCGCGCGGGCGCGGCGGGTGCCGAGAACAGCTCGTTCAAGGGCAACGTCGTCATGAAGCCCGAGAACCCGTCCGCCTCCGCGCGGGCGCTGGGCGACGCGCTCATCAAGAATTTGCAGCAGACGGCGACCGGCGCAGCGGCGGTTACCTATGACACCGAGATCGACGCCGTGCGCTTCGAGGGTTTCACCGTGCCGCATGTCGGCCTGCGCGACAGCGCTTCCTGCAGCTGGACCGGCGACGCCATCTACGCCTACGCCAACGACGCCTGGCAGATGAAATTCAACGTGAAGTGCGGGGATCGCAGCTTCGCTCTCGAAGGCAACATGCCGCTCGTCGATGCGGCAGCCGGAAGTCCTCACCAGCAGGAATACAAGCTGAACCTGGTGCTGCCCGGCCCGGGCGGCGGCGATCCCTTCGCGGCGGCCGATCCGTTCGCCACGGTCGACGGCGTGACCGGCACGATCAAGCTGACCAATAGCGGCCGCTCCACGAAGGACGGCGTGTATGACACGGTCAAGGTTCAGGGCGAACTCGACGGCACCGGCGTCCCGCTTGAGCTGACGCGCAGCTTTGCCGAGATTCTCGTGGTCTTCGGACGGACCTGGTTCGGCGCCTGATCGGGCACTCGCGGGAACGGGCGCAGGCTATGCACCCGTTCCTCAGAACACCCAGGCGGTCATGAGCCAGAAGAACAGGAAGAAGACGAAGAAGCCGGCAATCACAAAAGGCAGTTCGCCGACAATGCCGTCGCCGGAAACGAGGGCAAAGGCGATCAACACGACGAACGAGACGATCGCGGCGATGATAGCGGCCGTGCGCAGGCCGATCCCCGGCGCGAAGTTCTCATTCGCGACGGCCGCGATGCTCGGCAGTTCCAGCACCGCGAACGCGACGAGCAGCCCCATCACGACGATGGCGCCCAGGACGAGCGCCGCCAGCACCACGAGGGCGCGGCGCTGGTCAGACGGCTCGCGCGCGCTCATCGCTCTTCATCCTCCCGGTTGATCCGCCCGCGGATATAGTCCCGCACGAAATTGGGATCCGGCATGCCCTGGAGCGAGAACTCCGGCATGTCCCCGGTGGTGAACACCTCGACCTGACCGACGTTGAAAATGCGCTGCCAGAAGCTCTGGCGAATGAGCACGGTGCGAATCTCCCGGATGTCGATGTCGGTCTGCTCCTTGCTGAGGATGCCGCGCGAGAGATGGATCGAGTCGCCGGCGATGGTCAGGCGCACGGAACGCGCCTTTATGTACCAATAGAGCAGTATCAAAATACCGACGCCGAACACCGGAATGAGCAGAACCGCGGCGATGAAGCCCAGCGGCTGGTTGCGGAACATTGCCGGGCTCGCTTCGTAGTCGGGCTTGTTCAACGAGCTTCTCCCATTGGGCTGAAGTCCAGATGCGATAGCCATCGAAGACGACGGCCAATCTCGGCCGAAAGCAAGCACGATCTGGCGCGGAATACCTTGCGGAAGAAGACAGCGCGCCGAAAAACAAAAATCCCCGGGACCAGCCCGGGGATTCGTTGTCCGTCAGAGGCGCGGGTCGCCCGCGCGGTCCTTAATCAGGCAAGCGCCTTCAGCGCCGCGCGGCCGGCATAGATCGCCTGCGGGCCGAGCTCCTGCTCGATGCGCAGGAGCTGATTGTACTTGGCGGTGCGGTCCGAGCGGGCCAGCGAGCCGGTCTTGATCTGCCCGCAATTCGTCGCCACCGCGAGGTCGGCGATGGTCGAATCCTCGGTCTCGCCCGAACGGTGCGACATCACCGCGGTGTAGCCCGCCTTGTGCGCCATCTCGACCGCGTTCAGCGTCTCGGTCAGCGAGCCGATCTGGTTCACCTTCACGAGGATCGAGTTGGCGACGCCCTGCTTGATGCCCGCCTCCAGCCGCGTGACGTTGGTGACGAACAGGTCGTCGCCGACGAGCTGGCACTTGGAGCCGATGGCGTCGGTCAGGAGCTTCCAGCCCTCCCAGTCGTCCTCGGCCATGCCGTCCTCGATGGTGGCGATCGGGTAGCGCGAGACGAGGTCGGCGAGGTACTTCACCTGCGCCTCGATATCGCGCACGGCGCCCTCGCCCTCATAGTCGTACTTGCCGTTCTTGAAGAACTCGGTCGAGGCACAGTCGAGGCCGATATAGACGTCCTCGCCCGGCTTGTAGCCGGCCGATTCGATGGCCTTCACCACGAAGGCGAGCGCGGCATCCGCCGACGGCAGGTTCGGAGCGAAGCCGCCCTCGTCGCCGACATTGGTGTTGTGGCCGGCATCCTTCAGCGCCTTCTTCAGCGTGTGGAAGATCTCCGCGCCGGTGCGCAGCCCTTCCGCGAAGGTCGGGGCGCCGACCGGCAGGATCATGAATTCCTGGAAGTCGATCGGGTTGTCCGCATGGGCACCGCCATTGACGATGTTCATCATCGGAACGGGGAGCACGCGGGCATTGACGCCGCCGACATAGCGGTAGAGCGGCAAGTCGCGGGCGGCGGCCGCCGCCTTGGCGAGGGCCAGTGACACGCCGAGGATGGCGTTGGCGCCGAGGCGGGCCTTGTTCGGCGTGCCGTCGAGCTCGATCAGGATCCTGTCGATGGCCGCCTGGTCCTCGGCGTCCATGCCGCCGATGGCGTCGAAGATCTCGCCATTCACGGCATCGACCGCCTTGGTCACACCCTTGCCAAGATAGCGGCCCTTATCGCCGTCGCGCAGCTCGACGGCTTCATGCGCGCCAGTGGAGGCGCCGGAGGGGACGGCGGCGCGGCCCATGGAGCCGTCTTCCAGCACCACGTCGACCTCGACGGTCGGGTTGCCGCGGCTGTCCAGGATTTCACGCCCAACGATATCGACGATGGCGGTCATGCGCTTTCCCACTTCTCACTCGGCCTAAGTCGAGCGCGCTTCTACTCGACCGATGTGACATGCGAAAGAGGTGCCAGCACATATCGCCGGCCCGACAGGAGAGACGACAGATGAACGACGCAACGGAAAGCCCGCTCCAGCTCGGCCGCGCCACGCAATGGCCCGCCTCGCCGGAGGAAGCGGTGCTCGACCGCGTGCCGAACCCTCAGGCAGACACGCTCTATGTCGCCCGCTTCACCGCCCCGGAGTTCACGTCGCTCTGCCCGGTGACCGGCCAGCCGGACTTCGCGCATCTGGTGATCGACTACGTGCCGAAGGACTGGCTGGTCGAATCCAAGTCGCTGAAGCTCTACCTCGCCAGCTTCCGCAACCACGGCGCCTTCCACGAGGACTGCACCGTCGCCGTCGGGCGGCGGCTTTACGATCTTCTTGAGCCGCACTGGCTGCGCATCGGCGGCTACTGGTACCCGCGCGGCGGCATACCGATCGACGTGTTCTGGCAGAGCGGCGCGCCGCCCGCGGACATCTGGCTGCCCAACCAGGGCGTGCCGCCCTATCGCGGGCGGGGGTAGAGCTTATTCCAGCCCGATGAACGTCATCCTGAGGTGCCCGGCCAAAGGCCGGGCCTCGAAGGATGCTCGTCCGGGCGCGCTGTAACGACCATCCTTCGAGGCTCGCTGCGCTCGCACCTCAGGATGACGGCGCACCGGGGCAAGCTTCTATAGGGCAGAGCCCCCTACTCCACCGTCACGGATTTCGCCAGATTGCGCGGCTGGTCGACGTCGGTGCCCATCACCACCGCCGTGTGATAGGCGAGCAGCTGTACCGGGATGGCGTAGACCAGCGGCGCGACCAGCGGGTGCATGTCCGGCAGCACCAGCGTCGCCTCGGTCTCCAGCGACGCCTTCGCGGCGCCGGTCGCGTCGGTGATCAGGATGATCCGCCCGCCGCGCGCGGCAACCTCCTGCATGTTCGACATGGTCTTCTCGAACACCGCGTCGTGCGGGGCGATCACCACCACCGGCATCTTCTCGTCGATCAGCGCGATCGGGCCGTGCTTGAGCTCGCCGGCGGCATAGCCCTCAGCGTGGATGTAGGAGATTTCCTTCAGCTTCAGCGCGCCTTCCAGCGCCAGCGGATAGGAGGTGCCGCGGCCGAGATAGAGCACGTCCTGCGTCTTGGCGAAGGAGCGCGCGAGATGCTCGATGTCGCCTTCGAGCTTCAGCGCCTCGTTCATCAGGCGTGGCACCTCGACGAGCGCGTGGACCAGCGAGCGTTCTTCCGCCGCCGAGATGACACCGCGCGCGCGCCCCGCCGCCACCGCGACGGCGGCGAGCGTCGCCAGCTGACAGGTGAAGGCCTTGGTCGAGGCGACGCCGATCTCCGGCCCTGCCAGCGTCGGCATGATCACGTCCGCCTCGCGGGCGATGGTCGAGGTCGGCACGTTCACCACCGCCAGCAGATGCTGCTTGGCGTCGCGCGCATAGCGCAGCGAGGCCAGCGTGTCGGCGGTCTCGCCCGACTGCGAGATGACGATGGAGAGCCCGTTGGCCGGCAGCGGCGCCTCGCGGTAGCGGAACTCGGAGGCGACGTCGATCTCCACCGGCAGGCGCGCATAGCGCTCGAACCAGTATTTGGCGACGAGGCCGGCATAATAGGCGGTGCCGCAGGCGGCGATGGAGACGCGCTCCAGCTTGGCGAAGTCGAAGGGCAGGTTGCCGGGCAGCTGGACCGTGTCGCTCGCCATATCGAGGTAATGCGCCAGCGTATGGGCGACGACCTCGGGCTGCTCATGCATCTCCTTGGCCATGAAGTGGCGGAAATTGCCCTTCTCGACCAGGAAGGCGGAAGCCGTGGTCTTCTGGGCCACGCGCTCGACGAGGGCGTTGGAAGCGTCGTGGATCTCCGCCCCGCCACGGCGCAGCACCGCCCAGTCACCGTCGTCGAGATAGGCGATGGTGTCGGTGAAGGGCGCCAGCGCGATGGCGTCGGAGCCGAGATACATCTCGCCCTTGCCGTAGCCGATGGCGAGCGGCGAACCCTTGCGGGCGCCGATCAAGAGGTTTTCCTCGCCGTCGATCAGGAAGGCGAGCGCGAAGGCGCCTTGCAGGCGCGGCAGCGTCGCCGCCACCGCATCGACCGGATTGCGGCCGTCGCGCATTTCGCGGGTGACGAGGTGGGCGACGACCTCGGTGTCGGTCTCGCTCTCGAAATTGGCGCCCTCGCCAAGCAGCTCGTCGCGCAGTTCGCGGAAATTCTCGATGATGCCGTTATGGACCACGGCGACATTCGTCGTCGCATGCGGATGGGCATTGGCGACGCTGGGGCGGCCATGCGTCGCCCAGCGGGTATGGCCGATGCCGGTATGGCCCTTCAACGGCGCCTCGCGCAGCACGGCCTCCAGATTGCGCAGCTTGCCCTCGGCGCGGCGGCGGGCGAGGCGCCCGGTCTCCAGCGTGGCGAGGCCGGCCGAGTCATAGCCGCGATATTCCAGACGCTTCAGCGATTCGACGAGACGGTCGGCCACCGGAGCGGTGCCGACGATGCCGATGATGCCACACATGGACAGGCGTTCTCCGGGAAGCGACGGTCTGAAGGCGACGATTCTGCGACACAGGGTTTAACCGCCGGTCACCGCATCATCGAAATCAATTCGAATGTCGCTTCGTATCGCCCGCTTCGTGTCATTTCTTCGGCGCGAGGCCGGCGGAGAGCCGCTCGCGCAGCCGCTTCGCCAGCCCCGGCTTGTTGACCTGCCGGGCGCGGCCGATGGCGAGCGCGTCGGCCGGCACGTCCTCGGTGATGACCGAGCCGGTGCCGAGATAGGCACCGTCGCCCACCGTCACCGGCGCCACCAGCAGGCTGTTGGTGCCGATGAAGGCGTTGGCGCCGATGGTGGTGCGGTGCTTGCGGAAGCCGTCGTAATTGCAGGTGATGGTGCCGGCGCCGATGTTGGTGTTCGCGCCGACGCTGGAATCGCCGACATAGGAGAGGTGGTTCACCTTGACGCCCGGCGCGAGGTCGGACGCCTTGATCTCCACGAAGTTGCCGACATGCACGCCCTCGCCGAGCTCGGCGCCGGGGCGCAGCCGGGCGAAGGGGCCGACGATCGCGCCCGCGCCGACATGCGCGCCCTCGACATGGCTGAAGGCGCGGATGGTGGCGCCCTCCTCCACGCTGACGCCGGGACCGAAGAACACATTGGGCTCGATCACTACGTCGCGGCCAAGCTTCGTGTCGGCGGAGAAGAACACCGTCTCAGGCGCTACCAGCGTCGCGCCATTGTCCATGGCGTGGCGGCGCAGGCGCGCCTGCAGGATCGCCTCGGCCTCGGCGAGCTGGGCGCGGCTGTTGACGCCGACCACCTCCTCCACCGCCGCTTCGCACACCGCCGCGGCGCGTCCGAGCGCGCGGGCGATCTCGACGACGTCGGTGAGGTAGAACTCCTTCTTGGCGTTGGCGTCGCCGACGCTTTGGAGGATGTCAAGCGCCGCGCGCCCGTCGAGCGCCATCAGGCCGGCATTGCACAGGCCGACGGCAAGCTCCTCAGGGCTTGCCTCCTTGTGTTCGCGTATGGCGACGAGCGCGCCGTCACCATCCGTCACCAGCCGGCCATAGCCGGTCGGATCGTCCGGCCGGAAGCCGAGCACGGAGACCGCCGCGCCGCCGGCGAGTGGGCCGCGCAGCTCGCCGATGGTCTCGATCCGCACCAGCGGCGTGTCGCCATACATCACCACCACGTCGTCATAGCCGCGCGCCAGCGCCTCGCGCGCCGCCAGCACCGCGTGGGCGGTGCCGCGCCGCTCCGACTGCACGAACAGTTCCGCCTCCGGCGCCACGCGGCGCACCTCGGCAGCCACCGCCTCATGGCCGGGACCGACCACCACGGCGAGATGCGCCGCCCCGGCGGCGAGCGCCGTGTCCAGCACATGCGAGACCATCGGCCGGCCGGCGAGCCTGTGCAGCACCTTCGGCAGCGCCGAGAGCATGCGCGTGCCTTCCCCGGCCGCGAGAACGATGACGAGAAGCTGGCGCATCGGCGAAACTCCGGCAGGCGCGACGAACAGTCGGATGGAGAGCGGTATCTAGCCTGCCGCGTGCATCTACGAAAGACGTTGGCGCGAGGCGGCGACGGCGTCCGGCGGAACGTGTATCAGGGACGCGCCATGACCGACCCCTCGCCTGCCCCCGGCGATTCCCCCTCTCCCGCCCACCTCTCCCTCGCGCACAACCCGCGGGCGCTGTTCGCGCTGCTGGCGATGCCGCTGTTCTTCGCCACCAACCTGATCGTCGGGCGCGCCGTCGTCGGCACGGTGGCGCCGTGGTCGCTGGCCTTCTGGCGCTGGCTCTTCGCGGCGGCGATGCTGCTGCCCTTCGCCATCCCAGCCCTCATCGGCCACCGCTACCTGCTGGCGGCGCAGTGGAAGCGGATATTGCTGCTCGGCCTGCTGGGCATGGTGCTGTGCGGCGGCAACGTCTATGCGGCGCTGGAGACCACCACGGCGACCAACGCGACGCTGATCTACACCACCTCCACCATCATGATCGTGGTGATGGACGCCGTGCTGGCCCGCCGGCGCCTGCCGCTGGTGCAGTTCATTGGCACGCTGGCGGGATTTGCCGGCATCGCGCTGATCACCGTACATGGCGAGCCGCTGCGGCTCATGGAATTGGAATTCAACGACGGCGACCTCGGCATCCTCGTCGCCGCGATCGCCTGGGCGGCCTATTCGCTGATGATGCGCGACGGGCCGCTCGTCCGGATGGGCAGCGTCGCCATCTTCGCCACCGTGGCCGTGGCCGGCACGGCACTGCTGGCGCCGCTGGCGCTGTGGGAAGCGGCGAATGGCGGCGTGCAGCCGCACGGGCTGGAAGCCTGGAGCGCCATCATCTTCCTCGCCATCTTCCCCTCGGTGCTGGCCTTCATCCTGTTCCTGTACTGCGTGAAGGTGGCGGGCGCCCCGGTGACAGCCAACTTCCTCTATACGCTGCCTGTCTATGGCGTGCTGCTGGCGGTGCTGCTGCTGGGCGAGGAACTGCACGTCTACCATGCCGTCGGTTTCGTGCTGGTGCTCGGCGGCGTGGTGCTGGCGACCTACCGGCCGGCGGCCAAGCCGCACTGATCGCCACGCATTGATCGCCCCGCCGGGCCGTGCCATGCAGGGCCGTCCGGCGGAACATTCGGAGGATCGTCAGATGGCCTATCGCAGCTTCCTGCCGGGACCGCGCACCAGCAACGTCATCATCGCACTCGGCGGCTTCGCGCTCGGCTGGGCGATCTATGTGCGCTACGCGCTGGTGGAGCAGTCGGCGGTCGGCCTCGCCTGCCGCGGCGTCGAGACGGCGACCTGCGAGACCCGCGCGCTGGTGGTGACGCTGTTCGGTTATTCGGTGTTCGGCATCGCCGCGGTGGCGACGTCGCTCATCCACCTCATCCGCCCGTCGGCGGTGATGTTCACCATCGCGCTGATGGCCACCGCCGTGGGCGTGGTGATGTACAACAACAACCTCGCCGCGCTGGCCGGCGGGCTGCTGCTCATCTCGTTCGCCCGGCCCTGGCGAAGCGCCAGAGCGTGAGACCGAGCAGGACGAACAGTCCGCTGGTCCACAACGCCTGCCAGTTGGCGAAGGTCTCGTTCACCGCGACATAAAGGCCGCTGCCGAGAAGCACCGCCCCGGCGATGATCTCGGCGTGGCGCTCGTCGCCGGGCCGCCGCGGACCGGAGATCAGCGCGTAGAAGGCGAAGGCGGTGATGATCGGGGTCAGCCCGGCAAACTGGAAGTCCTTGTAGCGCGGGTCGAACACAAGCCCGAAGGCGATCTGCACCGTCAGCACGATGGAGGCGGCGAGCAGGAGGGCGAGCAGGCGCTCGAACCCCGTCGCCTCCGGCGTCGCCGCCGGGTTGAGCGCGGCGGTGAGACTGGGACGGCGGGCGCGCAAGCCGATGCCAGCGGCGCAGGCGAGCGGTACCAGCAGCGCCAATGCGAGCAGCGCAATGCCGCGGGTCCAGCCGCCGACGCCGAGGCTCTCGACCGGCACCGTCGCCACCAGCCGGCCATAGAGCAGGCCGGCGAAGAAGGCGATGCCGGCTACAGCGAGCCAGCGCCGCGTCCTCATCCGCTCCGGCCCGGCGCGACGCTTCGCCGCGCCCGCGGCGAGGAAGATGGCGCCAGCGAAGACCACGCCGACAAGCGCCTGCAGCTTCCATTCGGGATGATCCGAGACCGCCTCGCCCCAGGTGAACTTGAAGTCGCGCGTATAGGCGTCGAGGAAGCCCCAATGACCGCCCACCGTGCCTTCCGAGGCCCGCTTCCACGGCTGGTCGAAGGCCTCGATCACGTTGAGCCGGTAGCCCTTGGCCTTGGCCAGCGCCAGCAGTTCCTGGATCACGTTGGCCTGGTTCGAGGGCGAAGGCAGTGCCCCCTCGCGCATGCGGCCCTGGCTCGGCCAGCCGGTCTCGCCGATCAGGATTTCCTTGCCGGCAAAGATTTCACCGACATGCTCGCGTATGTCGTTGAGATGGGCGACGGAATCCTGCGCGGCGACCGGCAAGTCCTCCCAGAAAGGCAGGATGTGCACGGTGACGAAATCGACCGAATTGGCGAGGTCGCGATTGCGTTCCCAGAACTCCCAGACATCGGCATAGGTGACTTCGACGCCCGGCGGGAGCTTGCCCTTCACTTCCTTGATCACGGCGGCGAGGTCGATGGCGGAGAGCTCGCCGCGCAGCAGCACCTCGTTGCCGACGACCACCGCCTTGACCACGTCGGGGTTCTGCTGCACCGCCTTGAGGCCGGCATCGATCTCGACCCGGTTCTTCGCCGGGTCCCCGCTGAGCCAGATGCCCTGCAGCACGGTGAGGCCGTGCTTGCGGGCGAGCTCGGGCACCACCGACATCCCCATCTGGGTCGAATAGGTGCGCACGCACTGGCTGATTTTGGCCAGCCGGGCGAAATCGTCGTCGATCTGCTCCGGCGGGATCACCAGCCCCGCCGTGAAGGGCGACTGGTTGGGGCGGAACGGCGCATAGGAGACGCAGGGCAGCTTCTCGCCGGCGGCCAGCGGCGAGACCGGCGCCGGCACGGGCTGGCCGAGCCAGGCCCATACGGCAACGATCGCCGCACAGACGACGGCGGCAAGCGCGAGGGGCAGTCGCATGCGGGGGAACTCCGAATGGGCGGCCGACAGGTTTCACCCTGCCGGGTAGCGGGGCTTTCGCGCCGGGGCAAGAGGCGTTCGAAAAAGGGCGGAATTTTGCATTATCTGACGCTTGGGAGGGGTGCCGTCATGCTGACAAATTCCACCGCTTCTCCTACTGTCTGACCGCTCCGGTATTTCCTCCTTTATGCGTGTGACGTTTCCCTCATGTTGTGCTCCCTACGTTTCCTCGCCGCTGCGCTCCTTGGCGGCTCCGTCCTGATGGCTGCCAGCTCCGGCGCCTTTGCCCAGAGCGCTTCGCCGGAGCAGAAGCCGGCCGAGCAGAAGTCGCCCGAGGAGCAGGCCAAGGAGGAGGCGCTGCGCCGCTCCATCGAGGAATATGCCGAGGCGGCGAAGCTGCCGGGCAATGCCGGCCTGCCGGAATGCGTGTGGAGCGGCCGGCGCATCGCCATGCTGCTGTGGCGCGACGATGTCGACACCGCCCGCCGCCACATGGAGCTCTATGAGCGCTTCGGATGCCCCACCGAGCACCTGAAGATCGCCTTCCGTTGCCTCGTCCGGCAGGGCAACATCGACTCCAAGTCGCCCGAGCGACTTTCCGAGCGCGTGCATGCGTGCTGGGTCAACCCGGATGCGCCGCCGCCCGGCACGCCGGCGGCGACGCCCGCGCCCTCACCGGCGCCCGCAGCGCAATAATTTCTCTTCGCGGCCCGTGCTGTGACATCGGCGCGACATAGCCGTGCCATAGTGCGGAACAAATATCACATTCACGCGTTTGCAGCGGCGACCCGGCATTCTCGGAAGACAAATCGCGCTTGTCGCGATGCGGCGACGATCGTGCTGCAACTGCGTTGAAAGTAGACTATATTCCGCCCTGTTACCTCCTTCGTTCTGTGGGTTAGTACCATGCGCCCCGCCGTTCGTGTCGCTGCCGCTGCCGTTGCGGCAGTCACGTGCATCCACGCTTTTGTCTGGTTGGCACTGCGCGAGGAGGTAACGGCACCCGCCGTTCCCGATCGCTTCCAGAGCATGTCCTTCGCGCCCTATGGACGCGACACCAACCCCGACAAGGGTGAGGCGACGACGGAGGCGCAGATCCGCTCGGACATCGAGGCGGTCGCGCCTTACACGCGCGCGGTGCGTACCTACGCCTCGACGGGCAATCTCGACCTCGTTACCAAGATCGCCGCCGAGAAGGGCCTGAAGACCACCATCGGCGCGTGGCTCGACGAGGACGAGGATCGCAACGCGCGTGAGATCACGAACGCGATCGACGTCGCGCGCAAGAATTCCAACGTGATGGGCATCGTGGTCGGCAACGAGTCGATCCTGCGTGCCGAGCGCACGCCCCAGCAACTCATCGACACCATCCGCAAGGTGAAGAGCCAGACCAACGTCCCGGTGACCACCGGCGAGACGTGGGACGTGTGGCTCGACCATCCCGAGCTGGTCTCGGCGGTGGACTACATCGCCGCCCATATCCTCCCCTACTGGGAAGGCGTTCCGGCCGATCAGGTCGTCGATCGCACCATCGGCATCTATGACCGCCTGCGCGCCGCCTATCCGGGCAAGCGCATCGTCATCGCCGAGTTCGGCTGGCCGAGCGCGGGCTACAACCGCGACGCCGCCGTGCCGGGCGAACTCGAGCAGGCCAAGGTCATCCGCACCTTCGCGGCGCGGGCGGATGCGCTCGGCATCGAATACAATTTGATCGAGGCGTTCGACGCGCCGTGGAAGAGCTTCGAGGGCAGCGTCGGCCAGTACTGGGGCATGCTCGACGCCGACCGTGAGCTGAAATTCTCCCTCTCCGGCCCCCTCACCCCGGCGACCTATACCGCCACCGCTGCGATCGCGCTGCTGCTCGGCATCGCCTTCTCGCTGCCGGTGTTCCGCTTCGCCCGGCTGACCATGACGCAGGCCGTGGTGATGATCGGCGCCGCCAACCTCGTCGGCGCCTGGATCGCCACCGTCACCGACCACTGGCTGACGCACTACGTCGTCGGCGGCAACAAGGTGACCTTCATCGTCAGCCTGGTGCTGCTGGTGCCGCTCGTCGTCGTCATGCTGTACCGGATCGAGGAACTGGCCACCATCGCCTTCGGCCGCTCGCCGCGCCGCCTGCTGCGCGCCGGCAATGCCGCGCAGCCCACCCGCACGCCCAAGGTCTCGATCCACATCCCGGCCTACAAGGAGCCGCCGGAGATGCTGAAGCAGACGCTGGACAGCGTCGCGCGGCTGAACTGGCCGAACTTCGAGTGCCTAGTCATCATCAACAACACGCCGGACCCCGCCTTCTGGGAGCCGATCGAGGAGCATTGCCGCGAGCTCGGCGAGCGCTTCAAGTTCATCAACCTGCCGAAGGTGGCGGGCTTCAAGGCCGGCGCGCTGCGCGAGGCCATGCTGCAGACCGCGCCGGACGCCGAGATCATCGGCGTGATCGACGCCGACTACGTCGTCGACCCGAACTGGCTTATGGACCTCGTGCCCACCTTCGAGGACCCCACCGTCGGCATCGTGCAGGCGCCGCAGGATCACCGCGACGCCAATCGCAGCCTGCTGCACGAGGCGATGAACACCGAATATGCCGGCTTCTTCGACATCGGCATGGTCCAGCGCAACGAGCATGACGCCATCGTCGTGCACGGCACCATGTGCCTGATGCGCCGCGCCGCCATGGTCGAGGCGGGCGATTGGTCGAGCGAGACGATCTGCGAGGACACCGACCTCGGCCTGTCGATCGTCGAGCGCGGCTGGAAGAGCCACTACACCAACACCCGCTACGGCTGGGGCCTGCTGCCGGACGACTTCGCCTCGTTCAAGAAGCAGCGTCATCGCTGGGCCTATGGCGGCATGCAGATCATCAAGAAGCACTGGCGCCGCATGCTCCCGAACGGCGGCACCCGCCTCACCCCGGCGCAGCGCCGCGAGTTCAGCATCGGCTGGGTCTCGTGGCTCGGCTCGGAGAGCATCGGTGCGCTGGTGGCGGTCCTGTCGCTGCTGTGGGTGCCCTTCGTGCTCGCCTTCGGCATCGCCGTGCCGCAGCACATCCTCACCATGCCGATCCTGTTCTGCTTCGGCATCTACCTGCTGCACTTCATTGCGCTGTACCGGCTGCGCGTGGCGACCACGCCGGTGCGCATGCTCGGCGCCGCCTTCGCGGCGATGGCGGTCCAGTTCACCGTGGCCAAGGCGGTCTATGACAGCTTCCGCTACAAGGACCTCGCCTTCGCCCGCACCGCCAAGGGCAGCTGGCTCGCGGACGCCGCCCGCGCCTTCCCGGCGCTGCCGGAGGCGATCATCGGCTCGGGGCTCATGCTCTCGGCCATCGCGCTGCGCATGACCAACTGGCACGCGGTGGTGGAGATCGACCTCTTCGCCTTCGCGCTCGCCATTCAGAGCCTGCCCTTCCTCGCCGCCGCCGGCATCGGCTGGCTGGAAGGCTCGCCGCTCAACGCCTTCCCGACCTGGGCGAGCCTGCGCGCCCGCGCGCTGGCGCTGCTGCCCGGCCGCGCCGCGCAGGCCGAGGCGATCCCGGAGAAGGTGCGCAGCTGATCCGCCGCTCCACGACTGGATAAGAAAAGGCCCGGAAGCGATTCCGGGCCTTTTACTTTTTTGGTTGGAAGGCTGGCCTCAGCGTGCCTCCTCGAAGGCCAGCGTGGCGCCGAGAGCCGCCTTCGGCCCCACCACGACCAGCCCCTCGATCTCCTCCGCCGCCATGCGCGAGGAGGAGAGGCGCTTGCGTAGCTTCTCGATGTCCGTCACGGCGAAGCGGATGGCGGCGACGCGCAGCCCCGGCCCGGCCGGCGCGGCGGCGCCGAAGCGGTCGGTGAACAGCGCCGGGCTCATCAGGTCGATGTCGCCGCGCGGCGTCTTGGCGATGTGCCAGCCCTCCACCGCTCGGCGGAAGCTGGTGTCAGCGAAGACGCTGAGGAACTCGACATGCGCCGCCGGCTCCTCGGCGGTCAGCACCACGCCGGCGACACGGGCAGTGCCGTTCATGTGCCGCTGCAGGTCCGGCGCCCAGAAATTCTCCGGCATGTGCTGCAGGGAGGTGAAGAAACCGGCGTGAGGCGAGGCCGGGTCGCGGGCGAAGGCGAGCGAGAACGACACCTCGACCTCCGAGCCGTCGGGCCGCTTGCCCTGGCGGGCGAAGTCGAACTGGTCGAGGCCGCCAAAGCCGGCCTCGTCGAACTCCGCCTTCTCCACCGCCGGGTCGCCGCCTTCCAGCACGAGCATAGACAGGCCCGGGCCGACCTCGGCGAGGAAATCGCGGTTGAAGGCGCCGAAGGAGAACTG
Source organism: Ancylobacter novellus DSM 506 (assembly GCF_000092925.1). Classification (NCBI taxonomy): domain Bacteria; kingdom Pseudomonadati; phylum Pseudomonadota; class Alphaproteobacteria; order Hyphomicrobiales; family Xanthobacteraceae; genus Ancylobacter; species Ancylobacter novellus. Next base: position 1,890,011 of record NC_014217.1, read on the forward strand.
CGTGCCCTCGTGCGGCGGAATCACCTCCGGCTGGGCGATCTCCAGCAGTTCGACGAAGAAGCCGGGCGTCTGCACCAGCCGGTTGTCGGTGCCCCAGGGATGCCGGTTGCGCGAGCCGACGGTGAAGCCGAGCGTATCGTAGAGCTCTCCGGCGGCTTCGAGGTCACGGACGGCATGGACGACGTGATCGAGACCGCGGGCCACGGGCAACTCCTTCATCTCGGGGCACGAGGCGCATGGACGCGCTCGCTCGGGGTGAAGGCGAGGGTGCACGCCGGGGCGGAGGGAATCCAGCACCGATTGGCCGCACCGCAGCAGCCTGTGGATAGGGAGAGGCTGCGGTGCGGCTTTCGCGCCACGCCGTCATCCCGGACGGCCGAAGGCCGATCCGGGATCGTTGTCGGCTATGAGATCGCGGCACGCGATCCCGGTTCTTCGCTGCGCTTCGGCCGGGATGACGGCCTGCCCCCTCAGAACAGCCGGCTCTGCACCGCGGCGGCTTCGATGAAGGAAGCGAAGAGCGGGTGCGGCTCGAAGGGGCGCGACTTCAGCTCCGGGTGGAACTGCACGCCGACGAACCAGGGATGGTCCGGATATTCGATGATCTCCGGCAGCAGCCCGTCCGGCGACAGGCCGGAGAAGCGCATGCCGCAGGCCTCCAGCCGCTCGCGATAGGCCATGTTGACCTCGTAGCGGTGGCGGTGGCGCTCGGAAATCTCCGTCGAATCGTAGATTTCCGCCACCCGGCTGCCTTCGGCGAGGCTCGCCGGATAGGCGCCGAGGCGCATGGTGCCGCCGAGATCGCCATGGATGCCGCGCTTCTCAAGCTCGTTGCCGCGCAGCCATTCGGTCAGCAGGCCGACCACCGGCTCATCGGTCGGGCCAAATTCGGTGGAATTGGCGTTCTCGACGCCGGCAAGGTTCCGCGTCGCCTCGATCACCGCCATCTGCATGCCGAAGCAGATGCCGAGATAGGGCACGCGCCGCTCGCGGGCGAACTGCGCCGCGCGGATCTTGCCCTCGGCGCCGCGCTGGCCGAAGCCGCCCGGCACGAGGATGCCGTGGACATGCTCCAGGAAGGGCGCGGGGTCCTCGCGCTCGAAGATCTCGCTCTCGATCCAGTCGAGATTGACCCGGACATTGTTGGCGAGGCCGCCATGGGCCAGCGCCTCGATGAGGGACTTGTAGGCGTCCTTCATGCCCGTGTACTTGCCGACGATGGCGATCGTCACCGCCCCTTCCGGGTTGCGGATGCCGGCCTCGACCTTCTTCCAGCGCGAGAGGTCCGGCTCGGGCGCCGGCTCGATGCCGAAGGCCGCGAGCACCTCGGTGTCCAGCCCCGCCTCGTGATAGGCGGAAGGCACCGCATAGATGTTGTCGGCGTCGCGCGCCTCGATCACCGCGCTCTCGCGCACATTGCAGAACAGGCCGAGCTTGCGGCGCTCCTCGCGCGGAATCTCGCGGTCGGTGCGGCAGAGCAGGATGTCGGGCGCGATGCCGATGGAGCGCAGCTCCTTCACCGAGTGCTGCGTCGGCTTGGTCTTGAGCTCGCCGGCCGAGGGGATGAAGGGCAGCAGGGTCAGGTGGACATAGATGCAGTGCTTGCGCGGCAGCTCGTTGCCGACCTGGCGGATCGCCTCGAGGAAGGGCATGGCCTCGATGTCGCCGACCGTGCCGCCGATCTCCACCAGCACGAAGTCGTAGCCCTCGTTGCCGGAGAGGATGAATTCCTTGATGGCGTTGGTGACGTGCGGGATCACCTGGATGGTGGCGCCGAGATAGTCGCCGCGCCGTTCCTTGGCGAGGATGTCCTGGTAGATGCGCCCGGTCGTGATGTTGTCCTGCCGCGAGGCCGGACGGCCGGTGAACCGCTCGTAGTGCCCGAGGTCGAGATCGGTCTCGGCCCCGTCGTCGGTGACGAACACCTCGCCGTGCTGATACGGGCTCATCGTGCCAGGATCGACGTTGAGGTAGGGGTCGAGCTTGCGCAGCCGGGTCTTGTAACCACGGGCCTGCAGCAATGCACCGAGAGCGGCGGAAGCGAGGCCCTTGCCGAGCGAGGACACGACGCCGCCGGTGATGAAAATATAGCGCGCCATGGAATTCGGTTTCTAACGGCAAAAACGCGATTCGACGAGTGCCCGTCTTGCCATTCGGACACTCGCCTGTGGGCAAGCGAAACGCGGCCCTCTCGGACCGCGCTTGGGATCACTGCGACTGCGGGACCTGCGGCGCCGCCGGAGCGGCGGGCGGCGCGGGCTGGGCGGCGTTGAGCTGGTCGAGCACGGTGCCGCCGGGGGCGGGCGCCGCGGGCGTGCCAGGAGCGCCGGGTACGGTCGTCGCGGGGGTGAAGATGGTAGTGGGGCCGCGGCCCCAGCCGGCCAGGATGGTCAGCGACAGGCTGGTGATGAAGAACAGCGCCGCCAGGATCGCGGTGGCGCGGGTCAGCACGTTGGCGGTGCCGCGGGCGCTGAAGAAGCCGCCGCCACCACCGCCGCCACCGATGCCGAGCCCGCCCCCTTCCGAGCGCTGGATCAGCACGACGCCGATCAGGGCCAGCACGACCATGAGATGGATGACGATGATTACGGTTTGCATCTGACGCCTTCGAAATGCTCGTGCCGCGGCAGGCGCACGACGCCGGCCGCAATCTTTGGGCGCGTTCCTACACGATTGCGTCCGGGGTTTCCAGCCGCCGCGAACCGCACCAATCGGCTATAGATAGGCGCGCGCGATGGCGAGAAAAGTGTCGGCCTTCAGACTCGCACCGCCGACCAGCGCGCCATCGACGTCGGCGACGGCGAGAATCTCCGCCGCATTCTCCGGTTTGACCGAGCCGCCATAGAGCAGGCGCATGTCGTCGGCGTCGTCGCCGAAGCGCACGCGCAGCTCGGCGCGGATCACGCCGTGCATCTCCTCGATGTCGCCGAGGGTCGGCGTCCGGCCGGTGCCGATGGCCCAGACCGGCTCATAGGCGATGACGGTGTTCGCCGCCGTGGCGCCGTCGGGCAGCGAGCCGGAGAGCTGGCTGCGCACCACGTCGAGTGCCCGGAAGGCGTCGCGTTCGGCATGGGTTTCGCCTACGCAGAGGATGGCGGTGAGGCTGGCGCGCCAGGCGGCAAGCACCTTGGCGCGCGCCATGGCGTCGGTCTCGTTGTGGTCGGCGCGGCGCTCGGAATGGCCGAGAATGACGGCGACGGCGCCGGTGTCGGCGATCATCTCGGCAGCGATGTCGCCGGTATACGCGCCGCTTTCCTTGGCGTGGCAGTCCTGCCCGCCTATGCCGATCCGCGTGCCGAGCGCGGCGACGGCGAGCGTCGACATCAGCGTCGCCGGCGGACAGACGAGAAGGTCGACCTTGGCCTTCAGCGCGGCATCATAACCTGCGGCGATGCGGCCGAACTCCGCCACCGAGGCCTTGAGGCCGTGCATCTTCCAGTTTCCCGCTACCAGCGGACGACGCTTGGACATATGCCCCTCACCCTTCGTCGCGAACTCTTCACAAAGGCCACATAGCAGACTGACCGGGCGTTAACAGAGCTTTGAACCGCGGGCAAATGGCGCATGGTGCCGTTGCGGCGCGCCGGGCGCCTCCCTATTATGCGCGCCTTTCGCGCGCCGGGCCTGTCGCCCGCACGACGCCAGACGAGAACCCAAATGCTTGAGACGCTGCGCAAGAGCGCTTCCGGAATAGTCGCCAAGATCCTGATGGGACTGCTCATTGTGAGCTTCGGCATATGGGGTATCGCCGACGTGTTCCGTGGCTTCGGCAGCCAGACGCTGGCGACCATCGGCGACACCGAGATCACCGTTCCGGAATTCCGCCAGCTCTACCAGCAGCGCCTGCAGCAGGTCAGCCAGCAGCTCAAGCGCGGCATCACGCCCGAGCAGGCGCGCGCCTTCGGCATCCCCGACCAGCTTCTCCAGGAGCAGCTCGCGGAAGCGGCGCTGAACGACCAGGCGAAGTCGCTGGGCCTCGCGCTGTCGGATGCCGAGATTGCCCGGCGGGTGCAGAGCAACCCGTCCTTCTTCGGCCCGGGCGGCAGCTTCGACCCGAACTATTTCAACCAGTTGCTGCGCTCCAACGGCTTCACCGAGGCGCGCTTCGTCGAAGCCGAGCGCGGCCTTGCCGTGCGCCAGCAGCTTATCCAGTCGCTTGGCGGCGGCGTGACCGTTCCCCAGGTGCTGAAGGACGCCCTCGCCCGCTATGAGAGCGAGGAGCGCTCGGTCAATTACGCCATGCTGACCGCCCACGCCCTGCCGGCGCTGGCGGAGCCGTCCGACGAGGAGCTGCGCAAGTTCTTCGACGAGCGCAAGATCGCCTTCCGCGCACCGGAATACCGCAAGGTCTCGGTGCTGGTGCTTACCCCGGAAGCCCTCGCGAACAGCGAGAGCATCTCCGACGCCGATGTCGAGGCCGCCTACAAGGCGAATCTCGCCTCCTACGGCACGCCGGAGAAGCGCGTGGTGCAGCAGATCGTGTTCCCGAACGAGCAGGAAGCTGCCGCCGCGGCCGCCCGCATCACGGCGGGCACGCCCTTCGCCGACATAATCGCCGAGCGCAAGCTGGAGGCGAAGGATGTCGAACTCGGCGACGTCACCCGCGCCGACATCTTCGACAAGGCGGTGGCGGATGCCGCCTTCGCGCTGGCGCCCGACGCTACCAGCGGGGTGGTCGCCGGCCGCTTCGGCCCGGTGATCGTGCATGTCGGCACCGTCACACCCGGCACGACGAAGCCGCTGACCGAGGTCGCGGGCCAGATTCGCACCCAGCTTCAGCTCGACACCGCCCGCCGCGCGGTGCTGACGAAGTACGACCAGATCGAGGACGAGCGCGCCGGCGGCGCCATGCTCGCCGAGATCGCCTCCAAGGCCGGAATCCCCGTCCAGAGCTTCGACACCAACATCCAGGGCCAGACGCCGGACGGCTCGTCCATCCCGTCCATCCCCGGCCGCGCGGAAGTGCTGCGCGGCGCCTTCGCCGCCGATGTCGGCTCCGACAACGACCCCGTCCAGCTACCGCAGAATGGCGGTTATGTCTGGTTCGCCGTCGACGGCATCACCGCGCCGCGCGACCGCACCTTCGAGGAGGCGCGCGCGCAGGTGCTCGACCGCTGGAAGCAGGACCAGACCGCGCAGGCGCTCGACAAGAAGGTCGAGGACATCAAGGCCAAGGTCGCGGGCGGCGAAGCCTTCGACAAGGCCGTGACCGACGCCGGTCTCGAATTGCGCGCCGCCAACGGCCTGCGCCGCGGCCGCGCCGCCGACGGCGTGCCCCAGGACATCCTCGAAGCGGTGTTCGAGACCCCGCAGGGCCAGGTCGGCTCTTCCCTCGCCGAGGGCGGCGAGAGCCGCCTGCTGTTCCAGGTGCTGCGCGTCAGCGTGCCGCCGGCGGCGACGCAGGACGAGAAGCTGCTCTCCGACGTGCGCCAGAGCCTCGAGAACGACCTGATGACCGAATATGTCGTCGAGCTGCAGGGACAGCTCGGCCCCCGCATCAACCGCGCCGCGCTCGACCAGATCGTCGGCACCGACGCGGTCAACTGATCGGGGACCACGCATGAGCCTGACACCCGACGAAGCGGACTTCGCGAGCGCCTATGCGCGCGGCGAGGCGCAGGTGGTCACCACCACGCTGATCGCCGACCTTGAAACGCCGGTCTCGGCCTTCCTCAAGATCGCCGGCGAGAAGCCGAACAGCTTCCTGCTCGAATCCGTCGAGGGCGGCGCCACGCGCGGGCGCTACTCGATGATCGGCATCGAGCCGGACGTGATCTGGCGCTGCCGCGGCGACGCTGCCGAGATCAACCGGCGCGCCGCCACCGACGCCGAAGCCTTCGAGCCCTGCCCCGACAAGCCGCTCGTCTCGCTGCGCAAGCTGGTCGAGGAATCGCGCATCCACCTGCCCGTGGGCGCCCCGCCCATGGCGGCGGGCGTGTTCGGCTATCTCGGCTACGACATGGTCAGGCAGATGGAACGCCTGCCGCAGGCCAAGCCCGACATACTCGGCGTGCCGGACGCGATCTTCATCCGCCCGACGGCGATGGTGGTGTTCGACGCCGTGCGCGACGAGATCACCCTCGTCACGCCGGTGCGGCCGGAGGCAGGCGTCTCCGCGAGCGCGGCCTACGAGAAGGCGCGCGAGCGGCTGGAGCGCATCGGCGCGGCGCTCGACAGCGCCCTGCCCAATTTGCCGGCCGAGGATGCCTTCCATCAGGTCGTGGCGCCACAGTCTAACACCGCGCCGGACACCTATCGCGCGATGGTGGAGCGGGCAAAGGAATACATCCGCGCCGGCGACATCTTCCAGGTGGTGCTCTCCCAGCGCTTCGAGGCGCCCTTCACCCTGCCGCCCTTCTCGCTCTACCGCTCGCTGCGGCGGGTCAACCCGGCGCCGTTCCTGGTCTATTTCAACTTCGGCGGCTTCTCGCTGGTGTGCTCCTCGCCGGAGATCCTGGTCCGGCTGCGCGACAACACCGTCACCATCCGCCCCATCGCCGGCACCCGTCGACGCGGCGCCACTCCGCATGAGGACAAGGCGCTGGAGGATGAGCTGCTGGCCGATCCGAAGGAGCGCGCCGAACACCTGATGCTGCTCGACCTCGGGCGCAACGATGTCGGCCGCGTCTCCAAGATCGGCTCGGTGCATGTGACGGACAGCTTCTTCATCGAGCGCTATAGTCAGGTGATGCACATCGTCTCCAACGTCGAGGGCGAGCTCGACGTGCGCCACGACGCGCTCGATGCGCTCGCCGCCGGCTTCCCCGCCGGCACGGTCTCCGGCGCCCCGAAGGTGCGGGCGATGGAGATCATCGACGAGCTGGAATCCGACAAGCGCGGCATCTATGCCGGCGCCATCGGCTATTTCGGCGCCGATGGGGAGATGGACACCTGCATCGTGCTGCGTACCGCGGTGGTGAAGGACGGGCGCATGTACGTCCAGGCCGGCGCCGGCATCGTCTACGACTCCGTGCCGGAGAGCGAGCAGCAGGAATGCGTCAACAAGGCCAAGGCGCTGTTCCGCGCCGGCGAGGAGGCGGTGCGCTTCGCCGCCCGGGCGGGACGAGCCCAGTGATGATGATGGGAAGGGCGCGACAGGAGCGATGGCGGGGCTGGCGATAATCCTTGTCGCCGGACGGCGCGGCTTGACCCGGCGCCGTCACTCCCCCTAGAGCTTTTGAGCCGGCCAGACCGGCGTATGGACGCGCGATGATCCTTCTCGTCGACAATTACGACAGCTTCACCTGGAACCTCGTCCACTATCTCGGTGGACTCGGGGTCGAGGTGGAAGTGCGCCGCAACGACACCCTCACCGTGGACGAGGCCCTGGCGCTCAAGCCCGAGGCCATCGTCATCTCTCCCGGTCCGGCCACGCCGAACGAAGCCGGCATCTGCCTCGACCTCATCTCCCGCGCCGCCGGCGAGGGCGTGCCGGTGTTCGGCGTCTGCCTCGGCCACCAGGCCATCGGCCAGGTGTTCGGGGGCGACGTCGTCCGCGCCCCGCTGCCGATCCACGGCAAGCTGTCCGAGGTGAAGCACAAGGGCGAAGGCGTGTTCCGCGGCATCAACGGCCCGTTCAAGGCGACGCGCTACCACTCGCTGGTGGTCAAGCGCGACACGCTGCCGGCCGACCTCACTGTTACCGCCGAGACCGATGACGGGCTGATCATGGGCCTGTCGCACAAGGCGCTGCCGGTGCACGGGGTGCAGTTCCACCCCGAAAGCATCGCCTCCGAGCACGGCAAGACCATATTGAAGAACTTCCTCGACCTGGCGCGGGCGTGGAACGCCGGCCCGGGACGGAAGCGGGCGGCGTAAGCGCGGGGAACCGGGGGACACATGGACAACCTCAAGCCCATCATCGGCAAGCTGGCCACCGGCACCACGCTGACGCGCGCCGAGGCCGCGGCGGCCTTCGACGTGATGATGTCCGGCGAGGCGACGCCCTCGCAGATCGGCGCCATCCTCATGGGCCTGCGCGTGCGCGGCGAGCATGTGGAGGAGATCGCCGGCGCGGTCTCCATCATGCGCGCCAAGATGCTGCGGGTGGAAGCGCCGGCCGAGGCGGTCGACGTGGTCGGCACCGGCGGCGACGCCTCCGGCTCCTACAACATCTCTACCTGCGCCTCCTTCATCGTCGCCGGCGCCGGCGTGCCGGTGGCCAAGCACGGCAACCGCGCGCTGTCCTCCAAGTCCGGAGCCGCCGACGTGCTGATGGCGCTCGGTGTGAAGATCGATCTCGCCCCGGAGCAGATCGCCCAGTGCATCCGGGAAGCCGGCATCGGCTTCATGTTCGCCCCGGCACATCATCCGGCGATGAAGCATGTCGGTCCGAGCCGGGTGGAGATGGGCACGCGCACCATCTTCAACCTGATCGGCCCGCTGTCGAACCCGGCCGGCGTCACCCGGCAGATGGTCGGCGTGTTCGCGCGCACCTGGGTTGAGCCGATCGCCGAGGTGCTGCGCACGCTCGGCTCCACCCGCTCCTGGGTGGTGCACGGCTCGGACGGGCTCGACGAGATCACGACCACGGGACCGACCTATGTCGCCGAGCTGAAGGACGGTACGATCCGCTCCTTCGAAATCGCCCCCGAGAGCTTCGGCATCGCCCGCGCGGCGCCCGAGGCGCTGAAGGGCGGCGACGGCGCGGCCAATGCGCTGGCGCTGCGGGCGGTGCTGGCGGGCGAGCCGAGCGCCTATGCCGATGTCGCCCTGCTCAACGCCGCCGCCGCACTGGTGGTAGCCGGCAAGACGAATGAGATCGGCGAGGGACTGGAGATCGCCCGCGCCAGCCTCAAGGGGGGCCATGCCGAAGCGGCGCTCGACCGCCTGATCGCGGTCTCGTCGCTGGTAACGGCGGAGTAACGGACAGACATGGCCGACATTCTCGAGCGCATCGCCGCCTATAAGCGCGAGGAGATCGCGGCCGCCAAGCAGGCGCGCCCGCTCGTCGAGGTGCGCGCCGCCGCCGAGGCCGCCGACGCGCCGCGCGGCTTCCTGAAGGCCATCGAGGCGAAGATCGCCGCCGGCCGCACCGCGCTGATCGCCGAGATCAAGAAGGCGAGTCCGTCCAAGGGGCTGATCCGTCCCGATTTCGATCCGCCGTCGCTTGCCGCCGCTTATGAGGCCGGCGGCGCGGCGTGCCTGTCGGTGCTCACCGACACGCCGTCCTTCCAGGGCGCGCCGGAATATCTCGTCGCGGCGCGGGCCGCCTGCGCGCTGCCGGCGCTGCGCAAGGATTTCATGCACGACACCTATCAGGTGTTCGAGGCGCGCAGCTGGGGCGCCGACTGCATCCTCGTCATCATGGCCTCGGTCGACGACGCGCTGGCGCTCGACCTCGTCGAGACGGCGCATGGCCTCGGCATGGATGCCCTCGTCGAGGTGCATTCGGATGACGAGCTCGACCGCGCGCTGAAGCTCCCGGCGAAGCTGGTCGGCATCAACAACCGCGACCTTCGGACTTTCGAAGTCACGCTCGCCACCTCCGAACGGCTGGCGCCGCGCGTCCCGGCCGACCGGGTGATCGTCGGCGAGAGCGGCATCTTCACGCCGGATGACGTCGCCCGCCTCGCCAAGGTGAACATTGACACCATCCTCGTTGGCGAGAGCCTGATGCGGCAGGCCGACGTGGCGGCGGCGACCCGCGCCCTGCTCGCCCCTCCTGCCCTGCGCGCCGCAGGCTGAGCGATGGCGGACGAACCCCGCCTGACCCATCTCGACGCCGCCGGCGCCGCCAACATGGTCGACGTCGCCGACAAGGCCGTCACCGACCGCATCGCCGTCGCCGAGGGCGCGGTGCGGATGAAGGCCGAGACGCTCGACCTCATCCTTTCCGGCAACGCCAAGAAGGGCGACGTCATCGGCACGGCGCGCCTCGCCGGCATCATGGCGGCCAAGCGCACGCATGAACTGATCCCTCTCTGCCACGCGTTGCTGCTCTCCAAGGTGGCGGTGGAGATCGAGCCCGATTCTGCCCTGCCCGGCCTCGTGGTGCGGGCGACGGTGCGCACCACCGGCCAGACCGGCGTGGAGATGGAGGCGCTCACCGCCGTCTCCGTCGCCTGCCTCACCGTTTACGACATGGCCAAGGCGGTCGATCGCTTCATGCGCATCGAGAATGTGCGGCTGCTGGAAAAATCCGGCGGCCGTTCCGGCCACTGGCAGGGCGAGTAGCACATCATGGCCCTGATGCCCGTCGAGGAGGCGCTGGCCCTCCTGCTCGCCGCCGCCGGGCCGATTGGCAGCGAAAATGTCCCGCTGGAGGAAGCCGCCGGCCGGGTGCTCGCCGCCCCGGTGATCGCCCGCCGCACCACGCCCGGCGCTGACGTCTCGGCGATGGACGGCTATGCGCTGCGCGCCGCCGACGCTGCTACCGTCCCCGCTACGCTGCGGCTGATCGGCGAATCCGCCGCCGGCCGGCCCTTTGCCGGTACGGTCGAGCCGGGCACGACGGTGCGCCTGTTCACCGGCGCGGTGGTTCCCGATGGCGCCGACGCCATCGTCATCCAGGAGGACACGCGCCGCGACGGCGATCTCGTCACCATGAACGAAGCGCCCACACCCGGCCGGCATATCCGCCCTGCAGGCGGCGACTTCGCCAGTGGCGAGACGCTGCTGGAGACCGGCCACAAGCTGCGCGCCCGCGACCTCGCGCTGGTCGCCGCCGCCGATGTCGCCGAGGTGAGCGTCGCACGCCGTCCCCGCGTGGCCCTGCTCTCCACCGGCGACGAACTGGTGCGGCCCGGGACGGGCGCTCGGGCCCATCAAGTTATCGTCTCCAACATCTATTCCATCGCCGCGCTCGCGCGGGCTGCCGGCGCCGAGGTCACGGATCTCGGCGTGCTGCCCGACGAGATGGCGGCGACGCAGGCCGGCATGCGCGCGGCGCTCGACGGCGGTTTCGACGTGCTGGTGACCACCGGCGGCGCCTCGGTCGGCGACCATGACCTCGTCGCCCCGGCGCTCACGGCGCAGGGCGTCACCCTCGCCGTGCACAAGATCGCCCTGCGCCCCGGCAAGCCGCTGATGTTCGGACGCAGCAGGCGGACGCAAGTCCTTGGATTACCGGGCAACCCGGTCTCCGCCCATGTCTGCGCCACGCTCTTCCTCCTGCCCCTTCTGAAGAAGCTGCAGGGGCTCGACGTGCCGGCGGCGACCGAACTCCAGCCGGCCATCCTTGGCAGTGACGTGAAGGCCAACGAGCAGCGCATGGATTTCATGCGCGCCGAGATCGTCGGCCGCGAGGGCGGCCTGCCCGTGGTGCGCCCCCTGCCCGTGCAGGACAGCTCCATGCTGCGCAACCTCGCCCGCGCCGACGTGCTGCTGGTGCGCCGCCCGCATGCGCCGCCTGCCAAGGCCGGGGAACCCTGCGAGATTCTGCCGCTCGAGGATTGACCCCGCCGCCCGCTGCCTGTGTGCTCGCTTATCGATTTATCGCGGGGAACAGGGCGGATGGAGATCAACATTCCCGAGGTGCTGGCCGAGGTGACGGCCGCCTTCGAGCGTTACGAGAAGGCGCTGGTCGGCAACGACGTCGAGGCGCTCGATGCGCTGTTCTTCGAGGCCCTCACCACCATCCGCTATGGCGGCGGCGAAAACCTCTACGGCATAGAGGAAATCCGCGCCTTCCGCGCCGCCCGCTCGCCGGTCGGGCTGCAGCGCACGCTCGAAGGCACCGTCCTCACCTCCTATGGCCGCGACATGGCGGTGGCCTCCACCCTGTTCCGCCGGAACAGCGCACCCGGCCGCGTCGGTCGGCAGATGCAGACCTGGATGCGCACGCCGGAAGGCTGGAAGGTGGTCGCCGCCCATGTCAGCGTCATCGACGATCCCGCCGCCAAATGAAACACTTGGTGAAGCCCGGCATGCCCGCTATTGATGCGTGAGGCGGTCCGGCTTTCGGCCGTCTCCAGGTCGTCAGTTCGCGCATGTCCGTGCTGCCTGTCCGCTTCCCGCTCGAACCGCCCGCCGGCGCCGGCCGGCGGGGCCGCGTGACGCGCGCGGAGGAGTTGCGCATTCAACTCGCCGACGAGATCACCCGCGGCACGCTGCCACCGGGCACTGCGCTGGACGAGACTGCGCTCGCCGCCCGCTTCGGCGTGTCGCGCACGCCGGTCCGCGAGGCGCTGCGCGAGCTCACCGCCTCCGGCCTGGTCGACGCCCGTCCGCATCGCGGCGCGGTGGTGGCCCGTCCGAGCGTCGAGCGGCTGCAGAACATGTTCGACGTGATGGCCGAACTCGAGGCGCTCTGCGCCGGCCTCTCCGCACTCAACATGACGCCGCCGGAGCGCCGCCAGCTCGAACAGCTGCACGCCGACATGAGCGACTTCATGCGGCAGGGCGAGTTCACCGCCTATCGCGAGGCGAACGAACAGTTCCACAACTCGATCTATGCCGGCAGCCACAACGAGTACCTGATCGAGATCACGATCGGCACGCGCCGGCGGCTCTCGCCCTTCCGCCGGGCGCAGTTCCGCGCGCTCGGGCGCCTCGCCCTCTCCCACACCGAGCACGATCAGGTGGTGACGGCGATCCTGCGCGGCGACCGCGACGGCGCCGCTGCGGCCATGCGCAGCCATATCGCCATCGTCCACGACGCCTACGAGCAATACGCGCAGACGATCTGATTCGGCCCCGGCGCCCCTGTTTGGAGGCCAAAGAGGCGCTCGCCGGGCGAATTCAGCCGCTCAATGGCCGATTTCACCGCTTTTACACGCGTTTAGCGATCCCTTTACCCATTGTGGAACACAATAAGAACGTATAGTCTTTGTTCGCGATTTGTTTCATTCCGGCGACGCCGGCCAGACGGGATTCTCAGGATGCTCACCCGCAAACAGCATGAGCTGCTCCTGTTCATCAACGAGCGTCTGCAGAAGGACGGCGTGCCGCCTTCCTTCGAGGAGATGAAGGAGGCGCTCGACCTCAGGTCGAAGTCCGGCATCCACCGGCTGATCACGGCGCTGGAGGAGCGCGGCTTCATCCGCCGCCTGCCGAACCGGGCGCGGGCGCTGGAGGTGATCCGCCTCCCCGAGGACGCGCAGCCGCCCAAGCCTGCCGCTCGCCCCTTCGCCCCCAACGTCATCGAGGGCAATCTCGGCCGCGTGCGCCCCTCCGAAGACAGCGAGGATGTGCGCCGCTCGGTGCCGATCCCTGTCATGGGCCGCATCGCCGCCGGCACGCCGATCTCGGCCATCCAGTCGCGCGACCACACCATCAGCATGCCGCCGGAAATGCTGGCTGGCGGCGAGCATTTCGCGCTGGAAGTGCGCGGCGATTCCATGGTCGAGGCCGGTATCCTCGACGGCGACCTGGCGCTGATCCGCAAGACTGATTCCGCCAACACCGGCGAGATCGTGGTGGCGCTGATCGACGACGAGGAAGCCACTCTCAAGCGCCTGCGCCGCAAGGGCGCCTCGGTGGCGCTGGAGGCGGCGAACCCGGCCTATGAGACCCGCATCTTCGGCCCCGACCGCGTGCGCATCCAGGGCAAGCTGGTCGGCCTGTTCCGGCGCTACTGAGGAGCGTTCGCCGGCCGCTCCGAGGCACTTTCGCCAACCATGTCGTCGAGCGGATCGCGCGACCTTGCCGTTGCGCGCGCGACGGCCGGTTTGCCGGCTTGAGCCGCGCCGGTGATGGGCTGCAGTCTCGCGGCAGCATTGGTCGTCGCAACTCGCGGCGGGGCAGCCTGCCAGGGCCGGCCGCCATAGGGCGCGTTGGCCGAGACGAGCCGCAGTTCGCCCTCCTCCGTCCGATAGCCGGCCACCCCGCCGCCCGCCTTGCGCGGATCGAGATGGATGACCGTCGCCGCGCATTCGGAAGGCGCCGTGAAGGGCGTCACCAGCACGCGGGCAAGGCGGCAATCGTCCTCCAGCGAATCCGGATGCCGCGACAGGGCAACGAGCGCGCCGCCGACGAGCGGCAGTGTGCAGCCGAGCGGATCGCAGGCAGCCGCCTGTATCAGCTCTTTCGAGCCGGCGCGCGCGCGGTCGCCGTCGGCGCTCAGCCACTGCTCCACCGCGAAGCGGTCGGCAAGACCGCTCGTGCGGTCACCCATGACGGCGAGCGCGCCGTCCGGCCCACGCACGGCGACGGTGCGCGCTTCGCCATCGACGAATAGGTCGGGCCGCGGCTCGCGCGCGGCGATCCACAGCGCGAGGATGGCAAGCACCGGAGCCAGCAGGATCAGCCGCGTGCGGGAGAGGCAGAGCGCCATCAAGGCGAGGCTGAGCAGCACGAGGCTCGCCATCGGCATGGCGGATACGCCGCGATCCGCTCCAGGGATACGTGCGACGAAATCGGCGATGTCGCGCATCAGGTCGATGCCCCAGCCCATCAGCCGCCAGGCCCGATCGTCCCAGCCGAACGGCATCAGCACCGCGCCGACCAGGCCCGCGGGCATGACGATGAAGGAGACGGCCGGCATGGCGGCGAGGTTGGCGATCAGGCTCAGCGGCGCCAGCCGTTGGAAATGGAACGCCGCATAGGGCGCGGTGGCGAGACCGGCGGCGAGCGAAGCCAGCACCAGCGCCGCGACATAGCGGGCCGGCCGACGCAGCCAGACGGCGTCCTCCGCCGTGCCCGGCGGCGTGGTCACGAAATGGCCGTACCGCTCATAGGCGGCGATGAGCGCCAGCGTGGCGGCGAAGGACATCTGCGCGCCGGGATCGAGCACCGCCCAAGGGGTGAGCGCCAGCACCGCAAGCGCCGCCACCGCCAGCGTGCGCAAGGTGAGCGCCGGACGGCCGAGCACGATGCCGGCGAGCACGATCAGCGTCATCACATAGGCGCGCTGGGTGGCCAGTTCGGCGCCGGAGAGCAGCAGATAGAACGTCGCCGACAGCGCCGCCGGCACCGCCGCCCAGGCCTTGATCGGATAGCGCAGCGCGAGATCGGGAAACAGCGCCAGCAGGGCCCGAGCTAGGAAGAACACGGTGGTCGCAACCAGTGCCATGTGCAGGCCGGAAATGGAGAGGATGTGCGACAAGCCGGCGACGCGCATGCTCTCCTCGATCGGCTCCGCCACCGCGTCGCGCAGCCCGGTGACCAGCGCCACCGCCACCCCGCCCTCCTCGCCCGGCAAGGCGGCGCGGATGCGCGCGGCGATAGCGTGCCGCGTGCCGTCGAGCCAGGTCGTCAACGCCAGACCGGCCGGCGCGATCACAGGCGCCGGAACGATTTGCGGGCGGCCGAGCGCATAGCCGGTGGCGCCGATGCCGTCGAACCAGACCGCGCGGCCGAAATCGAAGCCGCCGGGATAGGCCGGCCCCGGCGGCGGCCCGAGGCTGGCGCGCAGCCGCACATGGCTGCCGACCGCCGGCGGATCACGCCCCGCCAGCGTCACGCGCACGCGCCGCGGCGCATCGACCAGCGGGCGCGGAAAGGTGGTGACCAAAACGGTGACACGGCTGCCGCGCGGGCGGTGCTCGGTGGCCTCGACGAAGCCGGTGATCTCGGCCGCATTGAGCTGCTCGCCGAGCACCGGATGCGCCATGCGCTGCACCTGCAGGCTCGCCAGCGCGAAGCCGGCGGTGATGGCGGCGAGCAGCGCGAAGAGATGGAAGGCGAAGGGTTTTTCCCGCGCCCACACGGCGATGCCGATCAACACCGCCGCCGGCAGCAAGGCGACATAGGGCAATGGCTCGTGCGGCGCGCCGAAATAGAGCCCCGCGCCGGCGGAGACGCCGATCGGCAGGAACAGGAAGCCGCGCCGGTCGTCCAGCTCGCGCGCCAGCGCCGCGGCGAGACGTCCTGCCAGCGCGCCGAGCGAGGGCAGCGGCCAGCCCTGCCCGGCCGCGCGGCGCGCGCCGCCGAGGGCGAGCGCCGCCGCCCGCGCCCGGGCACGCGGGAGCGCCTCCTCCGGCCGCGACTTTGACGGCTCCTCGCCCCCCTGCACGTCGTCCCCCGACGCCCTGCCCCATCCACGCCGCCATCGCCCGGCAAAAGCAGGCGACGGCGCGGCTTTCGCGGTGTTGCGCACCTATGGTACACGCACCGTCC